>JAFTCU010000109.1 GCA_017454585.1 Thermoguttaceae bacterium
TCAAAGGGCCGATTCAGCGGGCGCGACCACTGCACGCCGTACCACGTGTGGCCCGGGACGTTCTGGAAGAGCGAGGGCTGGATCTTTTCGCCGTTTCCCAGCCGATCCACGCAGGCGGCGTTTTCCTGGTGCCCGGTGATCGGGTGCTTGTAGGGGTCGTACCGGTGGAGCCACTCGCAGACCTTCACGTAGGGGTTTTTCTCGCGGCTGAATTTCCCGTAGAAATCGTCATCGACTTCCTGACCCAGCGTCCAGAAGACCGGGTAGGCGGCGTAACGCGCGGCCCAGTACCGGGTCAGGCGTTCGAGGTACGCCTCGTCGTTTTCGATCGCTTTCAACTCGGACGGATAGAAAAACTGCGCGTTGGCGGGGGTCAGGCCGGCCTGCGCGATGTAGGCAAAGTAACGGTCCATGCTCTGGAAGCCCTCCACGTCGCTGAGCTGGATCCCGTCGGCGAACTGGATCTTCTTCCCGATCGGTTCGGACTGGTAAACGGTGAAACCCTGCTGGACGCGGCGGTCCACGATCGTTTTGAAATGGGACTCGACCTTCAGATCGCCGGCGTTCGGCCCCGGCTCGTCAAACTCCTCGGCCACCATGCTCCAGTGCGTGTCGCCGAGGTAGAAAAACGGCGTTCCATCGGCGTAAACGAAATATTTCAGTCCCTCGCGCGTCGTGACGAAACCACGGCGGAAAACCTCCAGATCGCCGGCGTACGGGACCGCTTTCAGGGAGCCGGTTTGACCGTTCAGGCCGGGATCCTCAGGCGCGCAGTGAGTTTCAAAGCGCCAGATGCCGGTTGCGGTCGGGGCGAATCGGACACGCCAGACGTTTCCGCCGTCCCAGAAAGCCGGAACGACCAGAACGGTTCCTTTTTCGGAGGTGAACGTCACGTCGAGGGTCACGTCACTGAACGCCTGCGCCTCGGTCCAGTCTTGCACGGCGTGGAATTCCCATTCCGCGGCGGTCCAGCGCTCGACCGTTTTTTCGTCGGCAAAAGTCAGGGAAGCAAAGAGTAAAAAGAAAATGGAAAGGGGGGGAAGGACGGAAAGGAAACGCATAAAAGCCTCCGGAGGAAAGGTGAAGGGCCAGCGGACGAATCAGGAAAAAAGGAAAACCAGTCCCGCTTTAACGCGGGATTTAAACACGGATTTCCACTGATTTAAGGGATTAAAAGGATTTCTTCTGGAAAGAGTTTACGCCTTTTTCTTTAAAAATCCGCGTAAATCCATTTAATCCGTGGAAATCCGTGTTTAAGTCGGGGTTTGAAGTGGGATGGGCTTGCGCTCTGGAACCAGTTTTGAGGTTTCTGGAACTTCTTGAGCGTTGGACCTTTTGGAACTTTTCTTTACGCGTTTCCATTTTAAATGGAGTCGAGAAAAAAGTCAAGCGGGGGCGCGGCGTTTTGGGGAAAAGAACTTCCCGGCCCTCCCCTTGCGCGAAAAAAGAAACACGCTATAATTAGGAAAATTTTGAGCGAAGCGCCCGGTTTTTCTTTGGGCGTTTCCCCTTTTTTGTTCTTTTTCCCTTGAACCGAGGACTGGATCAATGACCGAACCGCTGAGTGATGTGATTGCGGAACTGCGCTGGCGCAAGCAGATTTTTCAAACGACCGATGACGCGAATATTTCGAACTGGCTGATGGAAAAACCGCGCGCCCTGTACGCCGGTTTCGACCCGACCGCCGACAGTCTGCACGTCGGGCATCTGATGGCGCTCATGATCCTGCGCCGTTTCCAGAAGGCCGGCCACCGCCCGATCGCTCTGGTCGGAGGGGCCACGGGAATGATCGGCGACCCGAGCGGAAAGAGCGCCGAACGCAAGCAGCTCACCGCCGAGACCGTCGCGTATAACGTCGAGTGCATCAA
>JAFTCU010000110.1 GCA_017454585.1 Thermoguttaceae bacterium
CGGTCCGTGACGCCTTCGCCGCCTTGTATTGTGGTCGGCCTGTCCTTCGGAGGGATGCTCGCGCCCTATATTGCCGAAGAACTCGGGGCGGAGTACTGCGTTCTTCTCGCCTCGGCCAAAAGCGGCAGGGATTTCCCGCGCCGTTACCGGGCCGGGCGCTTCCTGTTCCGCTGGTTCCCATGGCTTATCTTCATGATGATCGGTCTGGGAAAATGCGGAGTCCGCGTCCTGAATTGGCTGCCCGGCTCGAAATGGAGAAGTGTTCGCGAGCAGTTTCTGGAATCTCCGACCCGGCAGATGTTTCTTTTTTTACGAATGATTTTGGACTGGGCGTTTGAAAATCCGGAAGTGCCCGAAAGAAAAACGCCGCTCCTTCAGATCCATGGAGACAAAGACCGGTTGATCCCGATAAAAAACGTGTGGCCGGACGTCGTCATCCCGGGCGGCGGGCATTTGTTCCTGCTGACCCATTTTGATGCGGTGCTGCCGATTTTGCAGGACCTTGAAAAGAAATTGGATGGTTGACTTGCGTCACCGGCTAAAAATCGGGATTTACAGGATTTGCCTGAAGGAAAGCGTGAAAACCTCCGAAATTAAAGAAATACAGAATCCCTTTTGCCACTTGATTTTGGATTATCCCCATGATTATTACGATTGACGGCCCGGCAGGTTCGGGCAAAAGCACCGTCGCGAGTCGCCTCGCTGAAGTTTTGGGTTTTCAGTATTTGCGTACCGGGCTGATGTACCGCGCGGTGGCTTTGGCGGGTCTGCGCCGCGGCGTGGACTGGGACGATCCGGACGCGCTCGTTCAGGTGGCGAAGGAAATTCATCTGACGTTCGACGGCCCGCACATTTTCCTCGACGGCGAGGACGTTTCCACCGAAGTCGAGACGCTGCGGGTGACGGCCGTGACGAAATACTCCGCGGGAAACCCGGCCATTCGGGAAATCCTCACGGCCATGCAGCAGGAGTATGCCGCCCGGACGAACTGCATCACGGAAGGACGCGACCAGGGGACCGTCGTGTTTCCGCACGCGGAGCTGAAAATTTACCTCGACGCGACGCCCGAGGAGCGTGCCCGGCGGCGGTTCGAACAGAAAAAAGCCCTCGGCGAGCCGGCGGATTACGACGAGATCCTGGCGGGGATCGTCCAGCGTGACTTTGAGGATTCGACCCGGGAGATCGCCCCGCTCAAGCCCGCCCCGGACGCGGTCCACATCCTCTCCGACGGCATGACAGTGGAAGAGGTAGTGGAGAAAATCAGGGCGATGGTCGGAAAAAATGAATAATGAATAACGAATAATGAAAGGCGGTAATGGAGGCCGGAGGCCGGAATTACGCGTCAGGTTGAATGGAGGATTCCCCTCATTATTCGTTATTCGTTATTCATTATTCGCTCTTTCACTCTCCATTTTTGCTATTTTGTTCAAATTTCTCTCCGGGGGCCTTGCGAAAATTTCAGATTGTGGTAGAATACCGTCTGAATCTATTTGGTTCGTGTATGACCAAATATAACCGCTTGTCAAACAAAAGCAGGTACTATCATGCGTATTGCGATTGGAAGTGATCACCGTGGCGTGACGATGAAAGCCAAGGTCATTGAGATTTTGCGTCAAAATGACCACGAAATCATCGAATGCACTGGCGAAGTTCGTGACAACGCGATCGATTATCCCGATGTGGCGCGTCAGGTAGCGGCCGCTGTAAGCAAAAATGAAGTGGACCGTGGGATCCTCATCTGCGGCACAGGGATCGGAATGTCGATTGTGGCCAACAAATTTCCGAATGTTCGCGCGGCCGTGTGCGGCGACGAATTGACCGCGGAAATCAGCCGCCGGCATAATAATCTGAACGTTTTGTGCCTTTCCGGCGATATGCTCGGCGCGAATGCGCTTGAGGGGATCCTGAAAAAGTGGCTCAAAACTGAATTTGAAGGCGGGCGTCATGAACGTCGTATTCAAAAAATCGCGCAAATCGAAGCGGATATTGCCGCGGGACGTGTTTTTTAGCTATTACCAACCCCAGAACCCAAGTAAAACTTTTTATACAAAAGGAGCACTCACATGGCACAGCTTATTCTTCCGCATGGCGGACTTCAGGAACCTGTTTGCTGCACCGTTTGCGGCTGCAAAAAAGATGAATTTCTCGCGGAGGCCGCGACGCTCGTAAAAGTCCCGGTTTCGGACGCTGACCTTTCCACCGTCTATCGTTTTGGCGACGGCGCGCTCAGCCCGCTTGAAGGTCCGATGGATTCCGAGGCGTGGAACCGTGTCCTGAATGAGGAGTGCATCCTGTTCAACGGCCAGAAGTACGCTTGGACGATTCCGCTCGCTTTCCCGATGACGAAAGAACTGGCCGAAACCATAAAACCCGGTCAGAAAGTCGCGCTGGTCAACTCGAAAGATGAAATCGTCGCGACGGTGGACGTGACCGACGTCTATCCGTGGGACAAAATGGACTACATCAAGAAGGTTTACCTCACCGATCGGACCGACCACCCCGGCGCGGACATGGCGCTGGTGAACGACGCGGGCAAAGACTGGCTCCTCGGAGGTAAGATCCAGGTTCTGCCGCAGCCGAAAAACCCGAGCTTCGGGAAATACGTGCTCAGCCCACGCGAAGTCCGTGCGCTGCTCGAAAGCAAAGGCTGGGAACGCTGCGTGGCGTTCCAGACGCGTAACCCGCTGCACCGCGCGCATGAGTACGCCCTGGTTTACGGCCTTGAGACGCTGATCCGTCAGGGCTTCAACGCGGGCGCCTGCCTGAACCCACTCATCGGCGAGACGAAGGGTGACGACGTTTGCGCCGAAATTCGTATGCAGACCTACGAGAAGCTGATCGAAAACCGCGCGCTGGGCGAAGGCGACAGCGACCCGGAACTCTGGGGTCCGCGCAATGAAAGCGTTCCAGACCGCGTGATCCTGCTCGGGCTGGACATCAAAATGTTCTACGGGGGACCGAAAGAAGCCGTGATGCACGCGATCTACCGCCAGAACTTTGGCTTCACCGACATCATCATCGGCCGCAAGCACGCCGACGCGCCGTACAAAGACGGCACGGCGATCTGGGGCGACTTCGACGCGCAGGAAATCTTCAAAAACCTCAAGGGCGACCTGAAGATCCACAATTTGAACGTCGGTTTTGCCGCATATTACGACTCGATCGGCCGCGTGGACCTGATGGAAAACCACAAGGACGAGAAACCGGTCTTCATTTCCGGAAAAGATGTCCGCAAGACGCTCAAGGAAGGCAAGCACGTGGACCCGCGCATTATGCGTGAAAGCACCAGCGCGATCCTGGCGGCGGCGATGAGCCAGAACTGAGTGAAACGTTTCTGATCGACGAATGGAAAGGCGGTCCACGCGGCCGCCTTTTGAGTTTTTTCTTTTTCCTTTTTTTCTCTTATGCTTTCCGAATCCCTACTTTCCCGACTCACCGACTCACAGCGCAGCGCCGTTCTGCATCGGGACGGGCCGTTGCTGGTCGTCGCTGGCCCTGGAAGCGGGAAAACGCGAGTCGTGACCCACCGGGTCGCGCAGCTCTTGAGCGAAGGGGTTCCGCCGTCCGCCATTCTGGTTTTGACCTTCACGAATAAGGCCGCAGACGAAATGAAAGAGCGCGTCCGCCAGCTCGTCGGCGTTTCGGACGTTTGGATCGGGACGTTCCACCGCTTCTGCTCCCGCCTTCTGCGCCAGTACGCGGACCGGGTCGGGCTGGGTTCCGATTACACGATTTACTCGTCGAACGATTCCATTGCGGCCATGCGCAGCGCGATGGACCGTCTGAAGGAAATGGACGCGGAAAAGGACGGGCGATTTATCGACCTGAAATATTCGGCCGAGTCGATCGCCCACGCCGTCAGCGCGCTGAAAAGCCGGTTTCTGGATCCGATCCATGATTTTAAACCGGAGCCGAATAATGACCGGGAGGCGTTCTTGCAGGCCCTGCTTCCGGTACACGCCCATCAGCTTCAGCTTGCGAACGCGGTCGATTTCGACGATTTGCTCCTTCTGACGGTTCGGCTTTTCCGGGAGAATCCGACACTCCGCCGGCAGTTGGGCGCACAGTTCCAGTACGTGCTGATCGACGAGTACCAGGACACGAATCTGGCGCAGTACGCCATTTCGCACGCCCTGACGATGGAGACGCGGAATCTCATGGCGGCGGGCGATCCGGATCAGTCGATTTACGGCTGGAGAGGTGCGAATATTTCGAACATTCTGGAGTTTGAAAAGGATTTTCCCGGTGCGGAGGTCGTGAATCTGGAAGAAAATTTCCGTTCGACCCAGTTCATTCTCAACGCGGCGGGCCGCCTCATCGAGCATAACACTCAGCGCAAGCCCAAGGCCCTTTTCAGCCGGTTGGGGGACGGTCTGCCCGTCCGTTTTCAGGCCGACGCGGATGAAACGGCCGAGGCGGAACGTATTGCGTCAGAGATCGCGGACGCTCTGCGCAGCGGCGTGCGTGAGCCGTCAGATTTTGCGATTTTCTACCGGATGAACGCCCTGAGCCTCAACTTCGAGAAAGCGCTCCGGCTTCACGGCGTGCCGTTCCGGATCCTGCACGGGACGGAGTTTTTCGACCGGACGGAGATACGCGACCTGCTGGCGTACTTCCGGTTGCTTGCCAACCCTCACGATGACGAGGCATTTCTGCGTGTCGTGAACATTCCGGCGCGAGGCATTGGAAAAACGTCTCTCGAACATCTGCGCCGTTTCGCGTGGGAAAACGGGTACTCGCTTTGGGAGGCGGCCCAGCACGTCAACGAGTGCGAAAAGCTGAAAAACCGCGCGAAACAGGCGATCCAGGCATTTTGCGAGCTGATCCTGAATTTGCATTACGGGGACGACGCTTCCAGCGTCGTTTCAAAATCGGAAGGCACTGAAATCAAAGAAACGACGCTGGAAGCGTCGTCTCCGCAGGAGCCCCCGCAAACACTTCTCACGCTGGCGCAGCGGGTCGTGGAGTTGAGTGGGTACGCGGCCCAGTTTGACGCTTCGGATGAGCTTGACGCCCAGCGCCTGCGGAACGTGGAGGAATTTCTTTCAATGGCTGGCCGGTTTGACGAGACCGCGCCGGTTCCGACACTTGGGGCGTTTTTGGAGCAAAACGCGCTTGTGAGTGATGCTGATGATGTGCAGCTTGCAGAGCAGGACGACGTTTTTGACGAAAATCAGCCGCGGAATACGGTCGCTCTGATGACGCTTCACGCGGCCAAGGGGCTGGAATTCCCGGTCGTTTATCTGACGGCGTGCGAACACGGTATTTTGCCGCATGAACGAGCATTTGAAGATCCAAATGAGCTGGAAGAGGAACGCCGCCTGATGTTCGTCGGAATGACGCGGGCGAAAGAAGAGCTGAACCTTTCCATGGCCGAAAGCCGGGAAAACGGGGGCAGGAGGAGCGTCGCCGCGCCGAGCCCGTTCCTCATGGAGCTTCCGCGCGAAGAAATGAGGATGGAAAACTTCCAGGCGACGCTTTCGTTCGATTCGTTCGAATTCCGGCCACGAGGAGGAAAACGTACGGAACGTTTGGATGAATCCTTTGGTGAGAGCCCTGCGGAAGCGGTTTTTGTGCCGAAAAACCCGTTAGAGGCCGATGAATCCGAGGCGTGGATCGACGAGGATGCACAGTTTGCGGAACCGGCGGATTATCAGCCGCGTAATTCCCATCAGAAATTAAAGAAAAAACCAACGTTGAAACCTGCGTCGAAACCTGTTCAATCGGACGCGCCGATTCTGAAAAAACTTCCTGCGATCCCGGGTTTAATGACCGGGGCGGATCTGCTTCGCCAGAAAGAGGAAGACGATTTCTAGGTAAACCGGATTCCGACAAAAACTTATTGTTTCTTTTTATTTTGGCCGGCGGGCGGAAGGAGTTCCTCGCCGAGCTGCTGGATGGCCATATTAAGCCCCGGAAGCGGTTTCTGGGAAATCTCGGGATTCTGGATAGGGCCTTTCATCGTGATAAGGAGCATTTGTCGGCCGGTCACGTGAAGCAGTGGGCTGACAACAGGGATATTGCGCTCGTTTGAGCCCATTACTGAGTAGAAAACCAGTTTCACCTGGCTCTTGAAGTCCATTTCTCCTTTCCCGATGAGGCTGAAAGCGTCACCGGAGAAGATGATTTTGTCGAAATAAACGTGGTTCCCGTCAATGTGAAACTCCGCATCGCCGGTGCTGAACCCGGTATTATTCACTTCTTTCAGGGAGAGAATTTTCAGGAGAGACATCATAACGGAAAGTTTATAAATATCGGCATCCACGAGGTGGAAATTGCCTTTGCCACGCAGTGAATGCAGGGAAGAATCTGTTCCGGTCAATGTCAGCTCGCCGAAGATTTTGCCTTTTAACTGGCTGTTTCCGGTGAGGATCGCGCAGTCTTCCAAATGCCCGTCCGTCAAAACGACACGGCTTTGAAATGTAGATGGATAGCCGAATTGCAGCGCGAAATTTCCATATAAAGTTCCTGCCATGCAGCGCAGGCTGATAGAACGGGAGGAAACCGCTGAATGAGTCTGAGATGCCGTTTGCGGTGGAACCAGTTTTTCATGCAAAAGACTTTCGGCTTTTCCTCCTAAAATAAGCTGCTGATTGTCAATCCAGATGGGGCCTTGAACTTTCGTGAATTGAATGTTTTGCCGGAAAAGCGAATCGATATTCAATTCGCCGCCGCAGTAAAAGGCATTTTGGTCCCAGTGCCCCCGGAGTTGAACGCCACCATTAATGGCCGTCACAGGGAACGCTATGTCGATCGAGCCGTCCACGATCCCAAACTCGCCGTCCCAGTCGATAGAGAAGGGTTTTATCTGCTGACTGTCATAATGAACATCCAACGTACCGGAATAGAATAACGCCCCACTTGGCCGCTTGGAAGCGATCATGACGCGGGCTTCGGAAGGAAGAGCCATCATGAGATCACGGTCAAAGGCTAAACCATCAATCGCCAGACGATCGAAATTAAAATTCCACTGGTTGACCGACTGGACCATTCCGGAGGCTTTTCCCGAGAAGTGTGTTGAATCGTGTTCCGCATCGAAATCGGTTAGCTGGAAGTACCCATTTTGGTATTGGAAACTCCCCTGAAATTTGTCCAGAGTGTAGTTCATTTCGGGGAAATCGATTTGAATTCCCTGGTCGGTAGTATCCACCCAAAGAACCAAGTGTTTCTGACGCCCTGTTAAGGCCTGATTGATTGTTGAACCCGATGTTCCGGGCTGTGGGGAATTCAGTGCTGAATATTCGGTGGGGGATTTGTATTCGTAGCGAACATTTACAGGCCCCCGAGGCTGGATGTAACGGAAAAGTCCAGCCAGATTTGGCGGAAGATTCGCGAACAGGCTGCTATTTAGCTGGACGTTGGTGCCCGTGAGAGAAAACTCCCATTCGAGTGGTTTATTCCCTATGGGCATTTGACGGAAAGAAAGATTGGCGGCTTCGTTTTCCAGATCAGGGGCCTGAAATGCCTCGAGTGGTCCGTTACCGGGCCCGCCTGGGAGTTGTGAAGTGTTTGGAGTTTGGAAAAGGACTTGGGGGAACTTTGCCTGAAACGAAAAAACGACTTCGGCGTTCTGGTTCGATCCGCGAATATTTTGAGCCGAAATGGTGTGATTATTCACCAGGATCGTCCCCTCCATGTCGCGCAGAGGATAAGGAAAACTTTTGTATCGGCAGGAATTCTTCTGAAGATCCACGCGAAGATCCAGGGATGACGCTGGTGTTCCGGAATCGCTGGAAAACGTATAATCGGCGTGAAGGTTAATGTTTCCTCCCAATTCCAGGTCACGAAGAAAATCCGCGGTTTCTTTCGGACAGGCGTTCAAAAGGCGCGCGTCCACAGGAAGTTTTTGGGCCTGAACAGTCAGTTTCCCGTTTGCCGGCTGAGGATTCTGTCGGGTGGGAACCGAAAAATCACCAGAGATCAGCGTTAAATTGTCACCGGTCTGAAAATCAAATAAGACCTGATTTCCTCGAAGCAAAATTTGTCCTGCAAGCTGTTTGATCTCATACGGGAATTTATCGTAATTCACGCTGATGTTTGTGCATTGAATCTTTCCGTTTGGGGTCCAAAACTGTCCATCGTAGTAAAAGTCAGCCTCCATATTGAACAGACCATCCGGGGAGAGGCTTTTCAAAAAACAGGCGATTTTTTCCGGAAGAGAGTCTAAAAGCGAGTCGGAAATATCAATATTCTCGAGTCTGGAAAGGATTCGTTTCGGTGCCGTGGGGCCGTAACCATGTTGGACGATGTTCAGATCGATGATCCCATCTCCCTGATGAACCTGCAGATTGGGAAAGCTGAACCCTTCGTTAGTCACCAGAAAATCCGTGGAGAGAGACGTAAGAGGTTGAGGGAAACGCGGGTCAGTGGAACGTCCATCCGCAAGTCTGCCTTCCAGACGATAACGGGCAGAAACCAGCTCTTTCAGTCTGGAAACAAGCGTCAAATGCGTTTGGATCTCACCGCGAATAAATCGTACTTCCTGAAATCGCTCAGCCAGTTCAAGTGGCAGGGAATTCCGGAATTCTTCGTTAAAATGAAGCCCGGCAATATCTGCGTCTAGGAATATTGCATTCTGTCTGGTGTCGTAATTCCCTTTAAAGGAAACCCTTCGAGAATATTCTGATTCAACGGTTCCCGAGAATGGAAACAGATTAAATTTTTTCGGAGTGCCATCCGGATTTTGAGCGGCGTTACCGAATACATCCGTGAGTTTTTCCTCGGCTGGGTCAATTTTGAGTTCCAGATTGCGCAGGATCAGTTTGCGTTCGCTTTTGGAGTCTTTCAAATCATGGACCTGAATCGTCGCGTTGTGAAACTGGATGACCGGTGCGGGGTCCATTGGGGCTATATTCGGATTAAATTTTAGCGCTTCCAGTGACCATGAACCATCCGGGCGGCGATAAATGTGAATCGTCGCCGAGTCGAAAATAATCGTGGAAACAGGAATATTCTTTTCCCGCGCCAGTTCGTCAAGCCGGGATTTGCAAATGAGCAGAACGTGCTCCGCTTCGATCAAAGGAGGGAATTTTCTGGAGTGTCGGGAGGATGTACGGTACTTTTTCCCATCGGGTGAATAATTCGGTATCAGCTTGAAATGAGAAAGTACGAACCCTTTTTTCTGAACATAATGGGCAGAAGAGATGGAAACCCGGGCTTCTGTAAATCGCTCATTCAACGATTTGTTTATCTGCCGATAGACAATGGGGTCCAGATGGTACGTGAGGAAACAGACGGCCAAAACGCCTCCAACGATGAGCAGGAAAACCACCCAACGAAGAAAAAGAAACCGGGTTCGGCGTATGACACGAGGCATTCAGGTTCTTTGAATCAGAAAATGAGCGTTTAAAATAATAAAATAACTATGCACGAAAACCCGGAAGAATAGTTTCTCCCAGGTTTCCGGTAAAAATTTCAAAATGAATGTTTCGTCCGTAATTCGTTAGAATCTTATAATTGCGTCCGCTCCAAAGGTAATCATGTCTTTCTTTGTGAATCCATCGTAGGTTTGCATGCCATCCACATCGAAATCACTGAAGTCATAACGGACTTCCGGACGAATTGTCAGCCAGGAAAGCGGCGTCCAGTTCGCGCCAATCGTCAAAGCATAGTAGTTTGACGCTTTATCCTGCCAGGCGAAATCATAACCGCCGTCAATGACCGTGCTGTCAGCATCGTTAAACCACTCGAATCGGGCGCCCAACGAGAACGAATCGGTGACCTGGAAGAGCAGGTAGTTTGTCAAACCAAACCAGGCTCGTCCGCGGTGCCTTGGCATGGACGCCCAATCCAGAACCTGATATTCCCGATCGTCGTAACCAGCCGTAAATTCAATCACGTAGTTCAAACGCTTCGCAAGGCGGAATTTGCCGTAAGTGTTGAACACATAGCACATTTCCTGCTGATCAGATGTGGTTTGCATCTGATAACAGGGAGAGGTCTGTTTACCGATCATAAATGTTGAGGCAAACGTGAAAAATTGATCAGCGCTTTCCTTGGTAAATCCGATAACTCCCGAAAAATTGTCGTTAATCGAATCGAATGTATTCCACTCGGTCACACCACCCAAAATGAAGTTCCAGCCGTTGATCAGCCCAAAGGTTCCAATCGCACCTGTCATTGAGGTCGGCATGGCATAAATCTTTGAATACGTCTGCGAGTAGAAGAAGTTCTTGTTCGCCTGAAGCGATTCGTAACCCATAATCGAGTCAAAGTGACCGACTTTCAGGTCAAGACCATTCACGAAAGGCATATAAACTTCCACAAAAGCCTGCGGAAGAGCAATTCCATATTCACTGCGACCGGCCCGGTAAAGCGGGTCGTTTTTCATACCGTTCCAGTGCGCCTGATTGTCATCTCTGGTTTCAAGTCCAACGGACGACATATAATAGTAGTCCGAACCATACATGACATCCATCTGGTAACCAATAGAAAATTGATCGGCACGTTCGACTTTTCGACCAAAGGAAAGGTAAGCCTGATTCATCTGGTAGCCGTCATGGTCGTTCATGCCCATCGGCTGAAAATCCTGAGCATTTCCCCAACGAATTCCCTGATCGACATAACCATTAATAAAGAAATTGCCAGGACCAAGGAATCGGCTTCCAACTCGAGCCGCTTCGGATTGATTGAATCGGTACAGGAAAAGTCCTTCCGGTTCTGGTGATTCCATATAACCGTAAATCGTTTCTTCCTGACAAGGCAAATCAGATGCAGGGATTGCCGCAGGTGCTTGTGTTTGTTCTGAACTCGCCTTCGATGCCTGTTGCCCGTAGGGGCCGGAAGTGGAAGCATCCAGAGAGGCCCAATAGGAATCATGGTCAAAAGAACCCGGCGCGTCAAGATTCTCTGCCTGGACAAGCGGCACGAGAACCAGAAGACTCGCGAATCCTTTCAAAACCGTCTTCCATTTAAAATTTGTATTGATGATATTCATGACTGATTCCTTTAGTCATTTAAAACAGGTGTATGAATACCCAGTTTATAATTTTATCGATTAAAAAGGAATAGCAAGTTGAGAAAAAAATACAATTTTTTACAAAAATGATAAAAATATTAAAAAAAATGGCTGTATTGCATTTTAGGTATTGTCTTTTTTGGGAAAATTTTGTATGTTTAATAAATCTTTTTCGGATTTTTATGCGTAAATGGTGTATAGGCGGAAAACCTGACACTAATTTACGTCTGAAATTGAACGAAGAATCCCCTAAAACGGAAACGTTGCGAGAAACCCAATTTGCGCACGAAGATGCACCAACACATCACACGTTTTTCCGGATAAGGAATACCTTGAGGGTTTCGGCAAGCCTCAGAGAGGATTCATTCAAAAATTTACGTTCACATCAATATGATAATATATATTGTGTGAGTTCCCGTTTTAGTCATCCGCAAAGTGGAAATTGATCATGAAAAAGAACTTTGTTTCCAGTCACCTGAACAGCAGTAACCACAAAACGCAGGCCAATCGCAAAACGCGTGCCCTGCAGATGGAAGCCCTTGAGAGCCGTCACCTTTTGTCGGCTGCTTCAATAATGCAGACGGCCATTGCGAATGACCAGGCTCGGGACTCTGACGCCTGCAAAGAGGTAAATCAGAATACGTTTACCGTGCAGAGTAACCTTACAACGAATTACACTGACAAAGTGGTTGCGGTGTACATTCAGGGAAACAGCGATGCGACTTTCAGGCTGAAAGACGGCGATTCCGCGACCATTCTCAGTCAGGTTCGTGACTCGCAGAACGAAGAAATCGCGTGCCTCCTTGTCAAAATGGGTGCGAAATCTTCCTTTACCCTCACGACCGATTCCCCGTTGGATGGTCCCATGACTGTTTTTGTGACGCATCCGCTTGATTTGAATGGCGATGGTCGTGGAACAGAGCAGGAATATTATCAGGTCCAGGGAAGTTATTTGAACTCGCAGGGGTTGAATCAACGAGTTGTGGCCATGTTCTATAAACAGCACGGAATAGATATGACCACCCTCGAAGTGCCAACAATTTTTGACCAGAATAGTAATGGTAAAATCGACCAGAACGAATGGCAGCTCGCTGCGGATATTCAGGATATGAATTATCGGATTTCCCCGACGATCACCACTACGCCGCAGATTGAGAACCTGAAAGTTGCCGGTGTCACAGGAACTCCGGTACCCAATCAGGAAAATCGCTTCATCTCGAATATAGATCCCTCCGAAGTTGATGACCCTGCAGTTACGTTCACTATTCCGGAATCGGAAACTCTTCCCGTGAAAGCGGTCATTGATTACATTGACGAGAACGGTGATCCCCAGCAGTTGACGGTGGATGAAGTGGAAGGCCCCAATGTTTCCATTCCTCTCGATGGCGGGATCCAGGCGAACTCCACGGTTACGATTACAGTCAGTTACAATGGGCTGGATGATAGTGAGACGACTTACACCTACGTTTTCGACTCGGAAGCGCCTGCGCTGGATGTTGCTTCCCAGCTGACTTCAGACTACAACGTTTACGAGGGTATGGTTTACACCAACGACCCCACGCCGGAATTTCTGATCAGCCCCAGCGGCGAAATCGACTGGGATGCGGTTCTCGAAGAAGCCTCCAACCCGGACAAGGGGATCTGGCTCGTCGTTGAGGATGATCAGACGGATGTGTTCCGCAAAAAGCTCACGAACTCGGACCTCACCAAAATACAGAATGGTGAGTTCTTCGTGACGCTGCCCAGACTTCAGGATGGTGTGCATACTCTGCATTTCTATACCGAGGACCTGGCCGGCAACCAGACCGCCGGCTCGCAGGAAGTGCTGACGATCGACACCGTAAAGCCGGTCGTGGCGGCTGAAGGCCACAACGTGAATTATGGCTCGGATTCGATGTACGTCGAAACCTCCACGACGTCTCTGGACATCACGGTGACGGACGAGAATCTCATGATCACGGATCCTGATGGCTGCGTGACGATGACCTCCAATCGCGGCGGTTCTGCCGAACCGATGGAAACGGGCGTGACGGATTCGTCGATCCAGTACACGTACTCCCTGGATCAGTCTTACGGCACGAACATCTGGACGTTTACGGTCGTGGACGCTGCCGGAAACCAGTCGGTCAAGACCTTCACCTACGATTACAACAAACCGCCGCAGGTCACGAATAAGGGCACGAAACTTCAGGACGCGGACGTTCGTTTGACGACCGATTCCACCACCGCCAGCGATTATGAATCCCAGCAGGCCGTTGGCACGGTTACGGACGGCGAGTTGAACCTCGGCAAAGTCGCGGATCTGTTCAAAGAGGTCGATGGCTCGAGCATCGTGGCGGACAAAAACCACGTGAGCATCGAAAATCTCGGTGATGCGGTTGCGTCATGGGACATCAACGACCAGGGCGAGATCGTCCTGACGCTCGCGAGCTTCAACGAGGGCGAGACCGCGACGTTCGTTTCAGAAGGGATCGCGATCACTTACACGGACGAGTACGACAAATCGGCCGACATTTCGTTCGATCTGAAGTGGACGAACGACACCGAGGCGCCGGTTGCCACGCTGGACGAGAACGACGCGCTGATCGACAAAGCCGAAAACGAGTATTATTACACCGGCACGGAAGACCTTGCGCTGACATTTACCTTCACTGACTTTAATACGATTGAGGAAGGCACGATTTACGTTTACGGCGATGATCCGGAAAATCCCATCCTGACGAGCGAAATGGGCGACTTTGATCAGGCTGAAGTCCTGCTCGAAAACCCGGTCCACAATCAGTCCTACACGATCAAATACTCCGCGAAAGACAATTTCGGGAACGAGATCCAGGACGCGACCATTTGCACGATTTTCGTTGATCAGAAGGTGGACGTTGAATCGGCGGAAATGGAGTTCAGCGGCGTCAACCAGAAGGACAAGGACTCCACTCCGTCCTTTGAGGCAACGTTTGATTCCCTGACTGAGCCGGCCACATTGATCCTCTACTGCGATGGAGTTGAAGTTGCCTCGGTTGAGGTCGAAGCCGATGCCGCAAGCGCGGAGATCACGTCGTCCGAACTGCCCGAAGACGGCATTTACACGTTCACGGCCAAGCTGGTTGACGACGCTGGCAATGAGTTCACTGTGAGCCCGGCAGATGGGCTGACCTACTACTTCGACACGACCGCGCCGACCGTTGCGATCACGAACGCGGCGGAGGATCCCACCGGCGTGACGAGCAGCGATTACACGCTCACGCTGGACACTCAGGACGCAGTTTCTGGTGTGGCGAGCATCCTTGTAGCCCAGTCCTTTGCTGACGCGCAGGGAGTTTCCCAGACGAGATATTACACGTCCAACACGAATTTTGACTCGTGTAACGTTGTACTTTTCTACGGCGTGAACACGTTCACCTACACTGCCACGGACGCCGCAGGCAATACGAGCGAATCCTCTGCGGTATTCAGCGTTGTTTACAATGTCGCGCCGGAAGCCACAGGTTCCTTCTATAATGCGGACGAAGAAAAATTCTCCCAGACGCTAAGCAAGAGCCTCTGCGACGAAAACGAACAGATTCGGCTTGACCTGACGAAGTACTTCACCGATGAAGTGATTGTCACACTGACGGGTGATGATTTCACGATTACCGGGAACAACAGCCAGGAAGCTGCCGTGAGTGCGTGCGCTATCGAGAACGGATTCATGGTTTTGACCATGACCCCTGGTATGGCGCAGGATGTCGAGGACCGTTTCTCCAACATTTCCTTCACACTGATCGATGAGTTCGGTAAAGAACTGGCCGTTTCCTTTGATGTTACGTACCTGTTCGACAGTTTCGCGCCGACGATCCAGCCGGAAGATCTCACGGTTACAGCCTCCGCGCAGGGAACTGTCACGAAGTACAACGACGAGATGTATTTCCTGACCGGTAACGAAGTCAACATTGAAGCGACGATTACGGACGACACAGGAATCGAAACCTGTGGCTGGGCGCTTTATAAATACGTTGACGATCAGGAAGTGGAAGTTAGCTCCGGCACGGACGAAGCCGTTAGCTGCAGCATTGCGGACGCTTCGGAAGGTGATCATTACGTCCTGAAGGCCTGGGGTAAAGACACGCTTGTGCCGGCCAATGAATCGACTCAGGAAAATCCGAGCTGCGAGTATCATTTCTACGTGGACAATACGGCTCCGACCGCAGAATCAGAAGCGGAACTTCAGGATTCCACCGGTAAGGTCGCTGAGGATCAGACGCTCATCAACGATAACCAGCCGCGAGTTGCTTACGAAGTCGAGGTCAACGATATGAAACCGGAATGCTGCACGCTTTCCATTTACCGTGACGGCGAACTGCTCGGCGATAATTTCGACTTCACAGGCACGCTCACGAACGACACCGCCCTGACCGACGGCGTACACCGCTACACCTTCAAGGTCGTGGACGGCGCGGGCAATGAGTCTGTGGTTTACTCGCTCATCGAGTTTGTCGTGGATACGACCGCCCCGGTCTGGACCGTGACGGAAGTCGCCAATGCTCCGGCGGAAGAAGGCGATTTCGGCTTCCTGTTCCTGGATGAAAATGATTCCGTCGAATTCAATCTGGAAGTCGAAGACAATGTTTCGGCCCTCGAAGATGTGAAATTCCAGTACTCCACCGACGAGGGGGAAACCTGGACCGATTACGTTCCTGGTGACGCCATTGCTCTTGAATTTGGCACGAAGACGTTCCAGTTCAAGGCCATTGACGAGGCCGGAAACGAGAGCATTTCCGACACGACGATCGATGTCTCCTACGACCACACGCCGACCGTGACCCGTGCGACGCTCGCGGCGAAGGACCCGATCGGGTTCGTGGAAGACCAGACGGAATACACCGTCTATTTCACCGCTTCGGAAATTTCTGCCCTCTTTGATGACGCGGACCTCGAAAACGGCGACACGCTGACCTTCACCTGCAATTTTGAAGGGGCTGAAGGCGTTGTAACGGATTACAATTGGACATTCAATAACGGCGTCTGGAACCTCAAACTGACGGTCGATCCGGCAGCCTTGAAGCAGGCGCACAGCTTCGGAACGCTGACCTCCATCACCGCCACCGACACGTTCGATCAGTCGGCAGTGAAAGAAGTGAATATGGCGATCGAAAAGGCCAACCTTGCGCCGGAACAGGTCAAAGAAGATACGCTGACCGACACGCAGAAACTCACCGCTACCCCGTCCTACACGTTCGATCTGAGCGGTTACTTCGCCGATCCGGAAGGCGACACGTGGACGATCTCGTCTGCCGCGATCAATGGCGATGAGTGCGAGATCGACGGCAAAGAGATCACCTGGGCCCCGTCCAGCGGCAAGTATGGCTACACCACGTTGACGGTTACGGTCAAAGACCAGTTCGGCGCGGAAACGACTGCGAATATAGATGTTGAGATCACATGGGCGGGTGTTCAGAGCGTGGCCGTGAGAAATCAGACCGTCGAGGAAAACGCCAACACGCAGAATGTGGAAGTCACCATCGAAAACGCTTTCGACGCAAACGAAGCCTGGGGAGATTACACGTGCGAAATGACCAACAGCGTTACCATCAAATCCCAAACGGTTTATGGCAACACGGTCGATAATGATCACGTGCAGACCCCGATCGAGGCCCTGTTTGCCGACTACAGTTTCGAGGGTTCCACACTCACTTACAGCCTGAATCCTTACGCCTATGGCGAAGCGGTTCTGGAACTGGGCGTGAATGGTGTCAAGACGGAAGTGAAGATCACGGTCACGAACGACCCGTGTGACCCGTACGCGCCTGACCAGACCGGCAGCTTTACGCTTACCAACACGGCGGCGCAGGAGTATAATGTTCTCGCCCAGTGCAACACCGACACGGATTCCGGCACCCTGGCCCTCACCTCGGTCAACGACAATAAAACGGCCATTACGATCTTCCGGGACGACAAGGTTTACACTCTGAACCTGGCCGTGACCGAAGACGGCTTCACGCTTACCCGCGGCACGATCGACGGAAACGCCGGGACGAGCGAGGAATGGGAAGCCCTGCACGGCTCTACGATCGTGATCCCCTATGAGATCCAGAACACCGATACGGAATGCACGAATACGGGCAATTTCATCGTCAAGCTGAACGCGATCGCCAAGAGCGTCACGAAGTCCTACCGTCGCTCTGACGCTGACGAATACTACGAAATCCCGCTCAGCGAATTCACCGATTTCGCCAACCAGGGGTTCAAAGTCGTGAACGTCACATTCGTTCGCGGTTCCGAAGACGTTGCGGCAGGCGTAAACAGCGAAGGCGGTGTTGGGGTCTCCATCCCGGCTGGCTGCGACGTGGACACGGTTTACGAATACATGCTTTCCAATGGCACGACCACCTACTACGCCCAGCTTTACATCAGCATCGACGGCTACAACTGGGCGCCGGTACTGATTTCCGACGACGCCAACAAACTCGAAGTGGATGAAAAAGAACCTGATGGAACTGCTGATTCTGTGACCTACGAGTGGCGGATCGACGATCTCTTCGTGGATCCGGTGGATGGAACAGACCTGACGATCAATGTGACGGGTCTGCCGACGATCACGGACGGCCGCACCGATGAAGTGGGTAATTTCGGTACCGGCGAATTCAATGACGGCGTTGTTTCGTTCACTCCGAACGACGTGGATTTCTACGGAACGATCGAATTCACCGTCGCGGTGACGGACGGCCCGGCCGGAACGAAACAAGCCGCGCCGAGGACGAGCACGTTCACGTTTACGGCCACGATCACCAACACGGCCGACGCTCCGAAAGTCGTGCCCGGCGCGGATCTGGTCCTTTCCGGCGATCCCGGCGACGTCTTTGACCTTTCCGAAGAGGTTGATAAATTCTTCAGCCCTGACGGGGATGATGAACTTGAAGTCGTTTATCAGGGATCGACCACCTACACGATCCCCGAAGACGCCCAGTTTGGGACCTACACGATCGAAGTGACCGTGAACGACCTGACGAACGGCCTGTCGAGCGCCTTTGAATACACCGTGGTGGTCAGCGGTTCCGCGATGATCACGGACGACAGTCTGGACGTTTCGAAACAGGTGGAAACAGTCATTCGTGCGGGTGTGAATCTTGATGAGGCCAAGACGTTGACTCAGGATGTGGAACTTACTGCCGATGCGACTCTTGCTGAGGGGACGGTCCTGAAAGCGGGTACTGTTCTGAAAGCCGGTACATTTTTCGAAGAGGATACAAGAATCGAGTGTAGTGAACAGCAGGATTGGCTGGTAGCGATTGGTTTCAAACAGAGGAACAACCGTTACACTGCACAAGATGATATTTATCTTCAGGAAGATGTAATTTTAATGGCTGATCTTATTATCGAGACATCAGACAATGGTGTTGTCGTTACGGAAGGTTCCACGCTTGCTGCCGGTACGGTTGCTGCGGTCGGTTCCAATTTTGGTCAGGAAATCGTCATCACCGAAACGGTCGCTGACGCAACGACGGTTAAGAAAATATACCAGGCAAGCAGGAGCGTTTTTGAACTCACAAGAACCAGATTCGTTCTTTTGCGTGATGAAATCACGATTTCAGTGACTGACCCGACTGCAATCAGCAGCGTGACCGACTTCAGCGCGATTGGTGGTGCGACTCAGTACGTCTTCAATGCTGAGGCCAGTGATACGGATTACTACGACACGGTAGAATTCTCGCCAACAGGTACCGAAAGAATCATTTCGATCATCGACCCAGTCGTGGAAGCAGGAACCATCTCGCCGTTCCGGTTTGTGACGTATGATTCCGAGACGGGCAAGTTCTATGCCTACTATAACCCCTATGACTCCATTCAGGACCGTAGTGCGCAGACGGCGATCCTCAATGTGAACGGAGAAGATGTTGATTTGACCCTTTCCATTGATTATGAAAAGCCGTTTGAAATTTACTACACCCTGTCCAGAGGAACGGATACACGTGCGGTTGCTGATAGTGTTTCTGCGGGAAGAAATTGCGAGTTTGTAGACCCGACCGCAGTTATGACTGCCGGACAATCTTACACTATTCAGATGTGGATTAAATGCAATCTGCCACTCCTCCAGCCATCGTTGCTTGCCGGGAAACCGTATGGGGCGCAGAGCTGGATTGAGGCTGCAACGGTGCCATTGAATAACGCGACGAATGTGGCGACCAACGCACAAGTTGTTTCTCCTTATGAAGATGGAATTGCCACACTGGAATATCGCTTAGTGGAAGCTCCTCAAGCGGGTTCGGATTTTAACAGCGAAACTTATCAGATCGTTTATCTGACCTTTACCGCTGGTGAAAATTCTACTTTGGGCGAGTTCAGTCGTGATATGGATGCAATGGGTTATTCCCTGATTCTCAATAACGATCTTTCCGATGGTATTGGGGCGTGTGGTGGTGTGGATCCTGAAATCGGAACTCCCAATGCAGACAAGAGCATATCTGTTCATTTGCCTGCGGCTCAGGTCGTCGCCAGAACCCTCGACCCGAACATGGTGAAAGGTACGAGCGCAGCGAAAGAAACCATCGTGGAAGGAAACGGCATTTATATGTCGCTCGTGAAGGAAAAATCCGCTTCGGAAGTTTCCCGCACGCTGCGGAAGAGCGAGGCCTATATCACCGAGTGGGATAAATCCTACCTTGAACTGTGGGTCAACACGCAGGAAGCGGGAATCGACATTGCGAACTTCAAGTTTGACGTGAATTACGATTCCAGCCTTTACACCGCCACGGGGATCGAGTTCGGCCGGAATGTTTCCAACACGGGTGCGGTCACCTTCGCGGATGGAAGTGTTCAGGGCATTTCGGGCACGTTGACCAATGCGGTCACGAACGCGGATGGTTTTGTTCTGGTCGGGCGGATCCAGCTCACGCCGGTCAAAAACGGCGGAATCGCGTCCGAAACTATTGGCTCCACTTCGCTCGGCCTGAATCTGGAAAACATCGAGCTGCGTGACTCCGCGGGCCTCTGGCTCGACGTCAATACGCAGACGGTGGTGAATACGAAAGCTCTGGCAGTCATGTATGACGCCACGGACGATGGAGACATCGACATTAACGACTTGGTCATTTTCGCCCGGAAGTTCGGAACGAATACCGTGGTTTCCACGGATACGCTTGCGTGGGCTCTCGACTTCGACAATAACGGCCTGATCGGTATTCAGGACCTCGTTGCCTTTGCGAGAAACTTCGGAGCGACGCAGACCAACGGCGCGAAAATCATCTACCCGGAAAATTACTTCCAGACCTGGATCGGAACCACGCTGGAAATGAGCGGTGACTCCAATATCGCCGACACGCTGGAAAGCGCGCTGGATTCCTGGAGTGAAAAACTTGGCGAGGAATTGAACCTTGACGTTCAAATTATCGTAAGGGAATACACGAACGAAGTGAATGGAACCCTGGCCGAGGCGTCTCTCCTTGGGTGCGATGAAAACGGCAAGCCAGACAGGGCGGTCGTTTACCTTGATTCCGATGCTCTTGGAATGGGTTGGTATGTGGGTAAAGACGCGGAGGTTCAGGCGGAACAGTATGACCTTTACACGGTTCTCCTGCACGAGCTTGGACACGCGCTTGGCATGACGACCAACTACTCCGGTTACAACGATTTCCTCAGCAACAGCGTGAGGTCTTCCAACTATCGTGATGAAATGGGCAATATGCACATCATCATTGGAAGTCACGTTTACGGCGAAAACGACCTGATGACCGAAACCATTGACGTAGGAGTCCGTCGGGAAATTTCGGATGTGGACGCGGAAATCGTCAAAGCCGCCCGCGCCAATGGTGGTACGATCCTCGGAAGCGCTACAGATGCTCTTCAGGGGACGGTTACCGACGCCTCTGGCATTATGTCGGAAGCCGCGTTCAACCAGATCCTGACTGAGGCTGCGACTCGGGCGGTTCTGGAAGTTTCGGCGAAACGGGTCGATTCTGTCTGGCAGGAATTCGAGAGCGTTGAAAATGTGAAGGTGAACCTTTCGACCGCTGTCACGGATGACGTGTTCGACAGTTTGTTCGATGATGATTTTTCCAGCATGACGGGCGGAAAGGTTCGCGAAGATCTGAACATTGAACTGGATGAGGAATGATTAAAACCAGGGGAGCGGCAGGAAATGCCGTTCCCGGAATTGGTTTGTATGGCCGCAACGCAACAGGCAAAGTGAACGGAGTTGGTTTGAGGACCGGCATCCGTTCCTTTGGTTGTTTCATTACGGCCTTTTCCCCTATTAAGAAACAGAAGGAAAATCGTATGAAACGTGAAAAAAATCGTGCGCTTCAATTAGAATCTCTTGAAAATCGTATGCTTCTGAGTGCCGTCCCGGTGAACCTTCCTGACGTTCAACCAGCGGGAATGGGCGCGGTATATTGGACACAGACTTTTGATTTACAGGGGAGTGAAACGTACGAAATCGAGTTTCAGACGAAAGACCTGAAAGAACTCTCGGTCTATTGCATCAACTCGGATGGAGTGAATACCTCGATCGATTTTGGGGGATCTATCAGTTATTCCACGAAAAGTGTGATGAAGACTGTGCAGACTGCGGACACGGTAACGTACAAGCTCGTCAATCAGTCGGAAGTTCAGGGAAATTACACGCTTATCGCGTTCAGCGGAAGTAATTTTGAGTCGGAGCTGCAACTGCCTGATCAGCCTGACAAAGTAAACGATACGCTTCTTTCCGCTCAGAAAATGAGCGTTACGATGATTGGAAACCTGCGGCAGTCGGTCCTCATTGGTCAGCTTACGCCGAAGGAGGGCGCGAATGATTTAGATTGTTATTCTTTCCAAACCACAGGGAGAAAAGTCAGCGTTCAGCTTCACACCGATACGGCTTCTGCTTTGACGTTTGAGCTTTATGATTCCGAAACCGCGGTAAAACCGTTTGCTTGTGCGACGAATATCGACGATTTCACGTCACTCGTGAATTCCGCGTCGGTTGCGCAAAATTCCACGCTCTACATTCGGGTCCACGCCGGTGATAACGCGGCAGTTTCAACGGTCAATTATACGCTAACGATCACGGAAGGCGCGAACGCGAATACTTCCACAAACGAGGAAACCCAAGTGGTGAATCACCTTGCCACGGATCTTGTTCTCGGTCAGTTGGAAGGAGCGGACAGAGAGTGGGATGTCATTTCCCGGTCGGTAGTGAGCGGTCAGATTCGTACGATGGACACGGACGGGAATCGTATGGCCGTTGTTTCTTCGGACTCCGTGAACCTTTGGAAGTATGCAGGTTCTTCGTGGCTGGAAGTCGCTTCGGCTCCCCTGGTCAGTTCCAATAATGTGGACGTTTCGATTTGCGGCGATTCGATTCTGGTGGGGAATAAGGACGCGAATACGGCATACCTCTTTACCCTGGAAGACGGCGAACTGGTTGGAACCGAACTGACGGATCCCCTTGCGGCGGGCGGAGAATTTGGAACGTCGGTCCTGATTACGGAAAAGTACCTTTTCGTTTCGGCTCCGAAAAAGGATTCGGGAAAAGTTTACGTCTTTGTCAAAGGGGAAGAAGGCTGGAATATGAGCCAGATTCTTGCCGGCAGTACGGTTACGGGCTTTGGCTCCAAAATGGTTTGGGACGCGGAGCAGGATCGTCTGTGTGTCGTTTCCAGTGGTTTACTTTCTTTCTATAAACCTGACAATGAGGGAAGTTTGACCCTGGAAGCTGACCTAACGGGTGATTCTGTTACCAATTTCGGTTCGGCTCTGGCTCTTGAAGGAAACTGGCTCGCGGTCGCCTGCAAAAAGAACGGCCTGTGGGTAGTCCAGATGTATAACTGGAACAATGGAACCCAAAAATGGGACTGGACGCAGAACCTCGAATCGCAGGAGCCGAACTTTGGAAGGTCGCTTTCATTTGCGGATAATCAGCTCGCGGTTTCATCGACATCGAATACCGGTCAGGCGCTCGTTGGAAGTATCCATCTTTATCGCTGCGCTTCTTCCGGAACGGTACCGGGATGGAAATTCGTCCAAACGTACAATGATTCGACCTCGTCGAATTTCGCGAAAACCATTCATTTGTCCCGGCAGAGACTGGACGTTTTGGGACCCGCCGGGAATTCGGTGACTTCACTGACCAATTTCTCTGTTGGCGATTGCTGGAATATGAATGTTATTTCAGCCGGGACGAAAATTGAATTCCAGGTTTCAAAATCCGAGGCGGAAACAGACGTTTTAATTGTTGATCCGGACGGAGCCGCACAAAGATTTGAGAAAACGATCGACGATGATGCGATTTTGATTTCGTTTACCCCTTCCCAAACCGGCACATATAAGGTTTGGCTTTCCTCTGACGTTACGCGCACGTACTCACTGAATGCCATTTCCGGAGCGCTTGGGGAGTTTTCCTCGAGTAAAGCCGCTGAACCGGTTATGCGCTCCAATGAGGTGGTTGTTGAGTACGCCCAGCAAATTCTTGTTTCCAGTCTTGGATCGGCCACTGCTACCTTCAGGGACGCGTATGGGAAACAAACGCCGCTTGTAATAAAGGGAATTGAAAACGGGAATCAAGCGGTCTGGAATGTTCCGGGAACTATAATCAATGGGCCGTACACGCTGAACGTTAGTGGACTGCAAGGGGTTTCCGGGACCGCGCTTGATGCGGTTACTGTCGAGAATTACTATTACACGGGAGCGCACACGCTGATTCTGGAACCTGCTGGAACGGAAGCAAGTAATGTAAAACGAGGCAAGCTGGAAGTCGAAGTTGGTTCTCCTTTTGAAATTCTGGATTTGACTCAAGAGGAGGCTGCAAGAGTCGAGCTCCAGGTGATCGGACTTGAGAACTACACGATTGAACGCGCCTATGTGCCGGAAATCCAGGGGCTCCAGTTAAGAATCCTGAGCGATACGGCTACTGACGAAAAAGTTTTGGTTCAGGCGGTTCTGAACGGGAGTTTTGCCCTTGATGAACTGGTTCCAGACAATGCCATCGTTGGAACACTCTCCACGAACAGCCAAACGTTTGATCTTTCGCTTGCCTCTGGTCAAACGGTAAATCTTGCGCTTACGGTGACGGATCCGGCCTCGCAGGAAGCCGTAAAAATGGAGCTTTATGATTCGGCGGGAACGCTTTTGGCAGTGGATTCACAGCTGTCGGATGAGTCCTCGAACCAGTGGATCCAGACGCTGAAAAACACGTCCCAATCCGAAGTGAATTATACGGTTAAACTTGTGAACCTGACCGGCAGCGCAGCGGAGTTTACACTTGAAGCGATTACAGCGCAAGCCTCTGCGACCGCATCGGCGCAAATAGAAGAAGCCGGCCAGTCCTTTATACAAGCGCCTCCTTCCGTCACGCTTGAATTTTCCGAAAGTGTGGACATCTCAACGCTCGCGCCTGCGGATTTTCAGCTTTGGCTCGGCGAGGAATTCCAAACGGGTTACTACGTTAGCACGTTGAATATCCTGGACGGAACGCACGTAACTCTCACGTTTAACACAACGCTTCCTGAGGGGATCTGGACGCTGGGTCTCGCAGAGAATGGATCCATCCAAACTCTTTCAGGTACGGATTTCAACCTGATTCCCGGCATGTTCCAGGTTGACAAGACAGCGCCAGCGGTTCAGAGTATTACTTTCTCGACGGATTTGAGTGGAAAAACACGCATTCATGTTCAGTTCAATGAAACCGTTCAGGAAGCGAGCCCCACGCTCACGGGAAGGATTTGTGGTCAGATGGGATTGATTAGCGGTGAAGGAAGTTACAATCAGGCGACGAATACCTGGACGCTCACGACCAGAGACATTCTTCCGTCGGATTTCTACACCTTCTCCATTACGAACATTAAGGATGTTGCCGGGAACGTTTCGGAAACCGTAACGACAGAAGGGCTGGCAATTACTCCCGGGCCGCAAGCCGTCACTAACGTGGTTTCAGACAATCCCTCGACAGGCTGGCTCCCGCAGTATATGGACGGGTCGCAGGCGTTTGTTCATCAGATTTCCGGCTGCGTTACGGAATGGCAATCCGCCACGTTCGTTCTGGAAGGAATAGAGGATGGCGAGCAAATCGCCTTCAGCTTTATGAACCCGGAGGGTTACGCGGATCGGTGCTGGAATGACCACATCAAGGCCGAGTGGAACGCTGCGACGAAAACCGTGACGATTCGTTACGATGCCTCAGCCCATTCCGGCGGCCTGACGGAAGAAGAATCCGCGCAGGTTACAGCGGATTTGCTTTACAACGGAGTTAAATGCGGTGTTTTCGCGATGTACATTCTGAGGAATGCGAATTACGAAAACGCGGATTTCACGGACCCGATGGACGTTCAGCTTTCCGAACTCGCGCAGAAAACTGACAGTCAGGGAAATGTTCAGAAGATTCGTCAAACGAGTGCCATGGGGACGATTTCTGACGCAGGCGACACGGACGTTTATCGCTTCACGGTCGATGGGAAAAGTACGATTTTTGCCGGTCTTACCATCAATTCCGTTGCTTTTGGTGCGAATACGAATTTTAAAATTCAACTTTACGAAGAACTTCCCAATGGTTCCCGTGGGGCGCTTCTGGCTGAGGCGAATTCGTCGTCTATGGGCGAGAAGATTTCCGATTCACTGAACGTTTGGCTCGAAAATGTGCGAAATCATTCGGATGAAGCCCAAACGTTCCTGCTTGTCGTTTCCGCCGCGAATGTTCCCGCTTCCGGGGCGCTTTATACGCTGGTTCTGACGGAAAACGCGATTTTCAATGCCGAAAAGTACACGACAGTGGAAACCATTACGGAACTTTATGATTCCAACTCGGCGGTGGGGCACGTTTCCTCGGCAATCGCGGGTTTCACTTCGGCCGGCATATACAATTCCCTGGATCCTGCATCTTCAGCGATTTATGGAAACTACATTTTCGTTGGGAATTCCGCGAATAACCAGGTTTTGATCTATACGCCGAATGCCGCAGGAACGGACTTTGAACAGGTCGGAACCGTTAAGACGAGCACTTCGGTTGCCGGCGATGGATTTGGTTCAACGCTCGTCCTGAACGGTAACACGCTTGCGGTTTCGGCTCCGTCTCACGCCAACACGGATGGAACGACCGGCGCGGTGTACCTTTTCAGCCTCGAGTCCATCAACGTGGGAGGAAATTCTTCGCCGTTCCAGACGATCGCGAATCCGGGCACTTCCAAAGATTTTGGTCTTGTCATGGATTACTCCGAGAATTTGGCCCTTTTGGCCGTTGGCACGCAAACGACTTACGGAACATCCTATTTGTTCGTCATGGATGAAAATGCAGCCATAAAGCAAACGTACAATTTGACGCAAATGCTGGCTGGAACGGTAAATCTGGAACTTCAGGCAAATGGCCAACCCGTCCTGGTAAACGGGAAGCCACTCTGGAGTGAGAACTGGTCTAATTTCGGCTATTCTGTGGCGATTGACGACGCAGGATTGGTCGTTGTCGGAGCGCCTAAAGCCAACACATACAGCATTTACAATTCCACGGATAATACCTGGACCACAGAATCCGGTTACAATGGAATGGTTTTTGTACTTCCCACGAACGGTCAGCAAGGCGAGTATCTGCCAGAAGACTCAGACCTTGGTTTTGGCTATTCCGTCACCTCGGAAAATGGCGTTTTGGTCGTGGCTTCCGCGCCTGGAAATTATGTTTCCGGCATCGCGCTGCACACGTTTGATTTCAGAAAAGACACTCCGACCGACAATCGGCACGTGCTCAACGATCTGGTCATTTCGGAAAGTGTCAGGGAATTTCCCCAGGCCGTTCAGCTCCGGGACGGGTTCCTCTACGTGACAGGCGCTTCCGCCGTCAACCCGAACGCACGACTGACACTTTGTTCTAACGCGGTATGGCCTTACGATTCCCAAGTCGATATTTACCACTTCACGGCAGATGGTTCTTCGATTTCCGCAACATTTGATGCGGGGCTGAGAGGGGACGTGAATGATATTGAGGTGGCTCTCGTTGATCAATCAGGGAAGGTGATCCAGGGAACGGGTCAGAATGGGACATTTACGTATTCGACAACGGCAGGAACGGAATATCGCCTTTACGTAGGAATGGCGGAAAGTGCCGAGTGCGACTACGTATTGACGGTTCAGGGGATCGAGCAGAAAAACTACGCTTTCGGTCTGACAGAAGATGGCGTAAAGGTCAATGGAAACCCGGCCTCGGAAACCCTTACCGCTTGTCCAACGAGCGTGACATTCACATTGGAAAAACCGGTTCGTGCGGATTTGATTTCCAAATCCTCGGTCCAGATCGATGGCGTTTCTGCTTCAGGATTCAATCTTTCGGCAGATGGGAAAACCGTCACGTTTACGTTCCCGTACAAACAATTTACGGAGACAACGGCAACTCTGACGATTAATGCCGGGGACTTTTGCACAATTGACGGATCGGTCCTGACTCTTCCGGAGGATCAGGCGAGCCAGACCATTACCCTGGTACAAACGACCGCGACGCAGAAAATTCGGGCCCGTGAGGATTCACTGGAAGCGACCTGGACGTTCGAGGAAAACCTCAGAAACGCGAACGCGAACGTAATCATCCGGAAAAAGGCCAGCGGCTCCAATACATGGATGAATATTACCTCCACTGGCAGTCTTTCCCTCGAAGGGAACGTTTTGAAATGGTCCGCTGGTTCGGTTTTGGCTCAAACAGGAGATCAGATTTCGGTTTTCCTTGATACCGCTTCGGTTTCTACGGTTTCGGGCTGTCCGGTTGAACCGCTGGAAGCCAAAGAACAAACGATCAACTTGAGTGTTCAGGGTGAAACAGAACTGGTCGTTCGCAAGACCTCGTCTCTGGATGAAACCGGAGAATCGGGAGGCGCGTCACGCCAGGAAGTCCCGGCCAGTGAAAAATGGATCGATGAGTGGCAGAACATTTGGGTTGAAGTTTGGGCTTCCGTTCTTTCTGCGACCGAAAACGGATTAAGAAGTTACAGTGCGGAAATTACCTACGATCCGGTAAAATTTAATCCTTTGAAAAATGGAAATATTACCGTAAAATACGATTCTGCGATTTTCAGTTCCGTGACCGTCACGAAAGATGCAAATGAAGACAAACTGCAGATTCAGGCCACCGTGAAAGCGGGAATGGAAACCGCAGGAGTTTGTGATCTGGACGGCGTGGGGAACCACGTGCTTCTTGGAAGTATTCAATTCTACGGCCAGAAAGATGGCGTACACGTTTCCGAAAACTATGAAATTCGAGGCGAGTCGATAGGAATACAAATCGTGGAAAATTCGGTGGTGATGGAAGATACGCTCGAAGTGATCATCAGTACGATCGAAAACACGACGAAAAATCTTCCTCTGGTTTATCCGGTAGTTTACGACCTCAATGATTCTGGCAGCATCGAGATCAATGACCTGGTGGCTTTTGCGAGAGTATTTGGCCGGTCTGCGGTTCCTGGAACCATTGAGAACGTGGCTGATTTTAACGCCAGCAAGGCGGTTGAAATTAATGACCTGGTCCTTTTCGCGAGGAATTTTGGGAAAACGCAAGGGGGTTCGATCATTTACGCCGATTCGCTGACAAAGGATTGGGGTGATCCAATCGCTCAGGGGGCGTTAATTCCCGAAGCGGCGCCGACTTTCCAGACGTCCTTCGGAAATGTTTACGTCAACGACTGGACGGCTCAGGCGCCCGATTTCCAGAAACAGATCGCGGAAGAAAGCGCTCTGCGTGCTGAATTGCTTGAGGAGGCTCTTACTCCGGCTGTGAAGGATGAGGTTCCTCTCAGTGTGTCAGGCGATGTGTTTGGACTTGACACAGTGTGCGATGAACTTGAAAAAGAAGAAACGGAGAAACTGGAAGTTACACTGGAGAAAATGATTTTCTGAAAGGATGTTTCCTGACGTGCCGGGAGTTTTACTCAGCGCGGAAAGGATGGATCCAATAGAATAAAACCCGCCTGATTGATGTCAGACGGGTTTTTTCAATGACGTTTTAATGTTGAGGGATCAGAGATTAGTATTTCACGATCCCATTGGCGGGTTTGGGGCCAAAGGAGACTCCAAGCCAGCCATCCTGAACGATCAGTTGGTCTAAATCCAGATTGGTGAAACGCGGGTCCTGAATGAATTTTTCAGGCAAAATGTTCTTCATCTCTGTTTTCGGAAAGACTTTGCTGAACACACCACGTACGCCGATTTGCTGGCTCGCCGAAATTTTGCCTGAAAGATGAACGGGTGACTTCCGGTACACATAAACAGCCATGGGACCAGCCTCGACCGTATATGGGGCTTCCACGACGAAATCCGACCAGGATCGTCTCCCTACCGTCAGTTGTTTGACAGCCAGGCAGACAATAAATTCCCCATTGACCAGTTTGACGGTTACGGCGTTTTGATCGGCGAAAGTTATATGGAATTTCTCTTTCGGACGAACGAGACGCTCGCCAATTTCCAGATTTGGCAAACGATTGCGCAAGTACTGGAGCAGTTCTTCCAGGGTGAACGAGTTACCTTCCAGCTGGAACTTCTGGAGAAAATTGTTTACAGCGGACTCGTGTACCTGGAAATTGATTTGACTGCTTTCGGGCGGGATCGGGCGAGCGGTGTATGCTCCAGGCTGGGTAATTCCCGCCAGGCGCATGCGAATGACCGCGGAATCGTCCGTCGTTTTGGCGTCCATCTGCTCAAGAGCCAGTTCAAATCGGGCTAACGCCGCGAAAAATTTCTCTTCCAGAAATTTATTGGCGACTTCCAGCTTGCTTTCTACGCCCTCGTCCAATTTCTCACAGACTTCTTTATGAATTTTCTGCTCGGAAATCTGTCGGGCGTTTTTCTGTTTGGCTTCTGCCTGATTTCGGGCGACTCCCTTCGCGACCATACCCACCAGTGGAATTGAATCGAACGGGGTTTGGAGGTTCTGAAGTTCAATTTGGCTCTGAACTTTTGCGACTGCCGGAGAGCTTTTCAGTCCTTCCGAGGAAAACAGAATTTCCTTCATCGCTCTGTACTGGGAAGCCGTATGATTGTAAACGGTTACAACGTCAGGTGAGTATGTGGAGGAATTCATCGTTCCTTCCACAAGAAAACCAATGCGGAAATGGTTTTCATCCGGAATCATTTCAACATTCAGCTTCGTATTCGATACTCCACGGCCATAAACCGTGCGGTCCAACATATTTTCCTGAATGGTTCGTTCTTCCGAACCCGGCTGTGGCAAGCTGGTATTTAAAAACGTCTTCGTGACGTAAAGACGCAAGTTGGCATTCCGATAAATGGTTTCCAGGAATTTTAACTGTTCGGGCAGTTCACGTCCCTGTTCCAGTTCAAAACGGCGGGATTCCATCACGAGGCGGTTTCCAGCTCTCACGTCTTCCGATTTCTCATACGCTTCCGCAGAGGCCATAAGGCAGTCGTCCACAGAACGAATGGAAGCGAAACGATTCAGCATGGCTTCCAGCTCGTTAAATTTTTCGTGAGACAGAAACTGCTTCTGGGATGCGTCCGCATGGTAAGGGTGGAGACGCCCGAGAATTTGCCACGCGATTTCACGCTGTTGTGTGGGTGGAAATTTGGAAAATTGTTTCAGTGTTTCAAGGCGCAAGTAACTGAACCATGTTTCCATATATGGATGTGAAGCCGCCACTTTTTCCACATCCGCGAGAAGGGAACGCCATTCCATCTCCGAAACGCTCGGGAATGGACCGGGCTGTGTAGTGAGGAGCGCATCGCAATAATTCCAAAGGATGAGCCGGCGCTGAAGTGTGTAGGTTGCCCGTGTCAGGAGCGACTGGGCGTTAAATTGGGATACAAGCGCAGCCTGCAACTCGCGGGCTTCCTGCATTTTTATCGCCAGCAGCGCCAAAATGTCCTTCCGCCGCTCCTGAATGGAAGAGTCCTGAAAATTCCACTCGTCGAGAGGAGTTTGCGTACTCTTCACGGTTGCGTTTGGCCGAAGACGGAACAAACGACGTTTTTCCGGGTCAGGGGCTTTCAAAATCGGGAATGTTTGGCTTAAATCATGAACCAGAATTTCCACAGAGGAACACCATTCTTTTAGAGCCGGCTCTTTTTCAGCCTCTTCCAGCTCGTTTAAAAGAACTTCTGGATCTGCCCAACAAATAAGGTTCCAGGTCTGATGAAGATCCTGGTTTTGTACTTCATTGATTGATGCGGTATTTTCAAGGTCCGCGTTTTCGGACAGACCATTCCCCTGATCCGCATAAATCGGTGAAACCAATACAAAAAGGACGAGAAAAAGCAGGAACTGCCGTTTTTTCTGCCAGTTTTTCCTGTTCATGGTAAATTGTTATGTCGTTTAAAAACCAAAATACTCCAAATCTTTTTGGTTTATCGGCAAGGAAAAACATTCACAAAAGAGAAAAATCCATAAAATCGGCAAATTTTAAAAATAAAAAATCGGAACGGGATAAACATCAATCACGTTCCGTATATTCGATAAAAATGATGTTTTCCTCAGATCTCTTTCTTCGAGAAAATCTCATCGATCCACTTTTCAAGATTTCCGGTTCGGACCGCAATGTCCAAAATCGTGAACCGGCGGCGTGCGTGCTGGGCACGGAGGAAACTCGAACGGAACCGCTCACGCGTGATCCCGATCTCTTCCGGATGCTTCGGCGCCCCGATGACCGCGAACTGCTCCTGGACTTTTTTCACGGGAACGACCTGCTTCTCAAGCCGGGCGCGGATTTCCGGCCAGTTTTCCTTCAACGTGGTGAGCTGTTTCCGCAGTTCGTCCGGTGTTGAGTACTTCGCGGTGATCTCCGTTACGCCGAGGTCCGGGAAATCCGTCCCCTCGAAAAGTTTCACGGCGACTTTCTGCTGGTCCTCAAGCGACGGCCAGGCGTTTACGCACGCCTCAACGTCGAGCTGCGTCATGTCGGTGTGCAGGAAACAGTCGTAAAGCGCCAGTGAGGCGAGGGTCCCGATCGCGACCTTGAACCCGTGCGAGGGGGCCACGCCGTTGAACGTGTGGTGCTCCATTTCCCACAAATGGCTGAATTGGTGGTCGGCGCCCGAGGCGGGCCGGCTGCTTTTGTGCGCCTGCATCGCGAAACCGCCCAGGATCAGACCTTCCAGAAGCGGGCCGAACGCTTCGGGTTTCTTCGCTGCGAGGCCTTCCGGGTCGCCGAGCGCCGCGGCAAGACCGTCCTGAACGACGCTCCACGCGTGTTCGTCGATTGGTTCAACTCCCAGCGCGTCGGAAAGGATCCAGTCCGCTCCCGCCGGGATTTTGGCGTAAAGGTCCGCGTAGCCGGAGGCGGTCATTTCCTGTGGAGCCTCGGCGGCGATCAGCGTATCGACCAGAGCGGCTTGCGGAGCAGGGCACGTGTGGGTGGACTTTTTGCCGTCCTTTGTGATGGCGGCTCCAAAAGCGGTGTAGCCGTCCATGGACGCAGCCGTTCCGCAGACCATGTAACGGCGGCCGAGGTGGTACGACACGACTTTGCAAAGGTCGTTGATAGTCCCGGAACCGCAGGCGACCGGGATCGCGTCGTGGTTTTTGAGATTTTCCTCGAGCATCATGACGTAGGTCCATTCGGCGTGGAAACCTTCAGGATTCACGCCGGCCGCGTCGAAAATGTAGGGTTTTTCCTGCTCAATTCCCGCTTCGGAAAGGGCTTTTTCGACGAATTGACCGGCGACTCGCCACGTGTTTGTGTCGGCCACGACGATGGCTTTTTTGCCGGGGAACTGCCGCTGGAACATCGCGGCGACCTGAGGGAGAACGCCTTCACCGATGAGCAGGTCACGGGTTTCGTCGGCACGCTGAAGGGCTTTTTGGACTTGAGGATTCATGAGGAATGATTAAAAAAGGATGAAAGGTATTCGTAGTGGAGGGGGAGAGGGATACGCAGAAGGTGAATCCCTCCATGATTTCTTTCATTTTACTCTTTTTTTTCTTTTTGAAAAGCACCACGAGATAATTTTTCAAAAAAAAGAGGATTTTTCTCTTTGAAAAATCCCCTCGAACACTCTTCTCAAAAAAAGAAACCCTTAATGGGAATCAGGCCTTTAATTGCCATACAGGTGGTCTTCAATATCCCTGGCTTCTGAGGACAGACCGCCGTAGATGAAATGCCCATTGTTCTTTTTGCGCTCTTTTCCTGCGGCGGAGTCGTCAATAATTTTGCGCATGTTGTCCGTTTCGCTCTTGTTGCTGGAAGAAGTTTTTGCCTGCTTCGGACCTGTACTCTCACGCAGGGAAGTACAGCCGGTAAGGACGAGTGAAACAAGCAAGATAAGGAAAACCGCGCGTTTCATATTTTTTACTCCTGCGGAGGTTCGATCCCAAAATCACGAATCGTGAAGAGGCTTTTCAGTTTGTAGCCGGCATTTTCAAACGCTTCCCGTCCGCCTTCCATACGGTCAAGAATGGCGTAGACGGCTTTCACTTTCAGGCCGAATTCTACGGCGCGTTCGATGGCTTTGAGCGAGGATCCGCCAGTTGTCACGACGTCTTCGACGATGATGACGGATTCTCCCGGTTGAACGGGACCTTCCACGAATTTATTCGTTCCGTGCCCTTTGGCTTCTTTTCGGACGAGAAATCCTTTGAGGTTTTTCCCCTGCACATCGGCCATCGTAATGATGGAAGCGACGATCGGGTCAGCGCCCATCGTCATTCCACCCACAGCATCGGGGAATTCTCCCTCTTCTTCCATGAGCTTGAGCATTCCTTCGCCCACAAGCCGGACTTTGGAACTGAGCGTAATTTGTTTACTATCACAGTAGTATTTGGCCTTTTTGCCGGAAGCGAGGATGAAATCCCCGAACTTCAGGGCACGATCGAGAAGCAGTTGCTTGAGTTCGTCTGAATTGTACATCTTTCTTTTAAATTAATAGGGTGTCAGGAATTAAAGTGTTGCCGGGAGCTCCAGAGGTAATTCCTCGGCCGCCGGTGCGGATGCAGGGGCTGCCTCAGGAAGCGTATCCGGGAGAGCGCTCGGCAGTGAATCGGGAAGTTCCGCAGAAGCGCCATAAGCCGGAGCGGGGGCTGGAACGGAGGCCGGTGCCGGTACCGGGGCGGGCGCCTGGACTGCGGTGGGCGCTGGAACTGCCGCTGGTACAGAGGCCGTTTGTTGAACCGTTGGCTTGGGAGAGTGACACCGCAAAAGCAATTGGGAATTCTCGCCCAAAATCGCGTTGAGGTTCTGGACGTCGGTCAGGTTCATCAGGATAGCGCCGCTTGGCACGTTGGCTCCGATGGCGTTCGGGTCCGTACAGGCCTGGATTTTGACGGTTTCTGTGTTGTCACGTGTGATGAAAGCACAGGAAGGCAAGGCCTCTCCATTTTCCGTTCCTGTCTTTTTCAGGAATAAGAAATCGCTGTCTTTCTGGACCAAATCACCGCCAATTCCAATCCAGAACCGGCCAGCGAAAAGACCGTTCAGGGTCAGGATCATTTCGTGCCGATCCAGATAGATAATAGCGTGGAACGGCCCACGAATGACCTTTAACTGAGTTCCAGCCTGAAGAGGAGCGCCGGGTTGAAGCCCGTTTACAAGACTGATGAAGGCCTGCGGAACCTGATATTCCGCGGCAATTTTTTCCATGGTGTCGCCTGGCTGAACCGTATAGGCTGGTTCAAGGAAACTGTTTTGCGAGTAAATGACCTGTGCGGCAGTTTGAACCAAATAATTCACCAGAACGGAGGACTCTTCGGCTGATAAACAGGGATTCCCGTAAAATTTACTCAATTCTTGCAAAACTTCGAGCATCTCGCCGTTTTGAATCTTCTCGGCGGCTTTTTTCAGGTACTCACGAATCGCGGCGGTTTCCGCGTCTTCCTGTGGAGGCGCTTGAATCTGAGTTTGTGGAACCGTCTCAGGGCTTGGTGAAACGATTGGAGCCGGTGTTTCCGCAATAGTCGGAGCAGGGGTGGCTTGTACAGGAGCAGGGGCCTGGATTTGGGTTTGGGCCGGCGGATTGATCTGAACAGGAACCGTCGGCTGGGTATGTACACGAAGTGGGTTGGAAACGCCGCCCGTGTTTGGAGCCACATAAGGGTCTGTAGTGTCAGGCGAAGCGGGTGTCGGGGGGATGGGATTCGTATCAAGAGCTGGCGCGGGTGGAAGGTCCAGATCGGGATCCTCGGGTGCAGGAAGCGCTGACGTTGTTTCTGCCTCGACCTCGGCATAGGTGCCAATCTGCTTTTGGGGTTGAGCGGGGACGGATTCCGGTGTCGTGTCAAAAGGCGAGGAGGTTTTCGTTTCATCCAGAGAAGGCAGTTCTGTATCCAGAACAGGCGCTTGTTCAGGTGTGGTGGAAGCCACGACCATCGGATTATCCACTGTGGAATCGACCCCTGGTGCCGGTGGAAGCTCATTTATGTCGGGAAGCGAGAATTCATCTTCCTTCGATGATGCGGGCGTAAACGGACCGTCCTGCGCGAATGTGCGTGACTCGGAATCGTTCAAAGTCGGAGCCGGAAGTGTGTTGTCTTCTGGATTTTTGGAAGTTTGAGCCAGATTTCCCCCCTGATTCACAATTTCCCATGGAAACTGTGAGGAATTCAGGTAATAGTAAGTACAAACTGTAATTCCGGCAAAAACTAAAGCGACGATGAGGGTACGCAGCATTTCCATCTAATTAAACTCCAACTGGGATTTTAGGGTGCGTCCTTCCTGAAATTCCGCGATGAACCTTCCGGAAAGTTCAGGAAAGGGGCGCATAATCCATTCTGGAGAGGATTTTAGCAAAATTTTCAGTTCAATACCATAGAGAAAATGGGTTTTTCATTTAGAACGGAAAAATTTTTTGAAAATTTCTTAAATTTTTAATTTTTGTTCTACTTTTTGATTGACAAAGAGAAAAAACGATACATAATTTAAAAATAATTAATATAGTGAATTATAGGAGTTTACCAATGAACCGTCGTTCCTTTTATCGTGGTTGGTTTTTTGTCGTATTTGTAACGCTTGGCTTGGCGTTTTCGGGAATGACCAGCATGGTCAGTGTACCCGCGCTTGGTGCAGAAAACCTCATTACGGATGGGACGTTTACGGGCGAGTATAAAACGTCAAGCAATAATATCTACATCATTTGGGGGCCGAGCAGCACTCCTTCAGGTTTTCTCGATACTGCGGAAACGACCTGGGCTTATGCGACCACTGACCTTTCCGGCAATCCCGCGACTTTTGGCTATTACCTCCGGCCAAATCAAAGTGCCAGCCTTGCAGGATCTACTCCAAGCGTTGGTAATACTGTGGGGATACAGGTGTTTCAGCAGGCGGGAAAAGGGGAGATTTCGCAAACCGTCAATGGTCTGGAACCGGGCAAACTCTACATCACGTCCTACGAATATAACGCACGGAATGGAAATACGGTTTCGATTTCTTCTTCGATTACCGGCGCATCCGAAATTCCGCTTCAAAATCCCACTTCGTTTGGAAATACGGGCTCCAATCCGTTCCGGAAATATTCCGGCACGTTCACGGCAGACTCCAGTTCGGCCGTACTAAGTATCGTTCATACTTCCAACGAGGCAGCCGACAGAACGCTCTTCGTCGGAAACATCTCGCTGACCCTTTCCCCGGCCCAGCCCATTGCGAATCTCGTGCAGGACGGCAGTTTTGAAAGCGGCTCGTACACCTATGCGGCGGGGCACGGCCAGTACGTCATTTGGGCCACCAGCGCGCCGACTTCCGGGAATTTCGAAAACACGGGGCTTTGGAAGTACGAAAGTTCTTCCGCCGCCGGTTACTATTTGCGAGCCTCCGCGAGCGAGTTCCATGCCGGCCCGATCCCGGATGGGACGTACGTCGCGGCGATCCAGAGTTTCGCGAATCCGGTGACCGCGTCTCTTTATCAGGAAATCGCGACGACCCCCGGGAAAACCTACGCCGTTTCGGCCAAATATAACGCGCGGAGAAATGATACCGCGGAGCTGAGCATCACCGCCGAGGGCGCCACCGCGACGAAAACGTTCCTCGACCGCCAGCTCGTCACGGCCAATACGACCTCGAACTACACTTTCGCGGGGACTTTTACGGCCTCGGATGCCGTGACGAAACTCCGGTTTACGAATACGATCAACGGCGGAGGCGACGCGGACCGCACGGTGACGATCGATAAAGTGCAGATGGTCGAAGTCCCCTCCAAAATCGTGGAGGCCGGCGGAACGCTGGTCCACGCCCTGGACGCGATGACGGCCCAAAACGGCGGATACGGCTCAGGAAACGTTACGACCGTTCCTTACACGTACGACGCGTCGGACACTTTCTCGGGTGCGATTTATGACCGGGTCGGGTATTACGTCGAGCTGGTGGATAAAACGGGTAATTTCTCCTACGCGCATATTACCATGGATCCGTTTTCGGCGGACGTCAAAGATTTGGGCCTTCCCACGGGCGCAGCGATTGCCGGAAGTGTGCGTAATTTGACCGTGGAATCAAACGTCGAGGGCCTTTCCTGTACCGGAAGCTCGGGCGGGCGGATCGAGTTTGGCCGGGGTGACTACCAAACCGGCGCGAACGGCGTTTACGATTACTGGGACACCGGATTCGCGAACGCGAACGGCTACGGGACTTTCCAGATCCACGACGCCGATACGAAAACGACGATTTTCAGCTTCTGCGGTTGGGGCAGAGCCTCGAGCCGGGAAGCCGGGATCGGTCTGGGTAATTCCGCCGGCGGCAATAAAGACTGGACGTTCTCGAACAGTCTTGCCAATGGGAACTATGTTGTGGCCAATATTTACTCGTACATCCACGAGTCCGACGCGGTCCTGAATCCGACCAGCCCCAGCTTCTTCCAGCGCGGCGCGGACGGAAATGCGGCCGCGACCATTTCAGGAAGCTGGCAGGCGATCGCGAACGATACGATCGCGTCGATCAAAATTTCCGAAAACGGCACGGACTGGACTGACGCCACGCTCGACGCGGCCAGCAAAACGTTCAGCTCAGCCGTGACTCTCGGGACCGGCTGGCACGCGTTCCAGATCCAGGCGTTTGACGCAGCTGGAAATCTTGTGACTTCCGCAAGCACCGGCAAAATCGGCGTCGGCGACGTCCTGGTTGCGGCCGGAAAGACGGACACGCGCGGGGATTCGGTCTGGGCCACGTCAGGAAACGTGGTGACGTTTGACCCTGTGACCGGCAAAATCGCCCTCACCGGCGGCAATACGCCATGGGCCGAGACGGGTGAGTATTTGACCAAGGCGTACCCCGAAGTTCCCGTGGCGTTTGTGGACGCGACGACCAATGACCAGACCCAGGCTTTGGCCCTTCTCCAGTCCACGCTGGATAGTCTGGATGGAGAGACGGCGGTTCTGTGGCTTCAGGACGGCACGGCAGTGACGAGCGACCAGCTTCGAGAGAAAATCCAGGGGAATGAGGACGTTTCATGGGTTTTAGGTTCTGCCAGCAATGCGGAGGTTCCCCAAATGGCGGAACTTGCCGACTCGCTGGAAAACGCAAGCGCGGGTCCTTTGAGTTCCCAGTACGGTACGCTTGGGGCTTTGGGACAGGCGTGGGGTTACGCGGCCCTCACAGGCCCGTACCAGGTTCCAGAGCCGTCCACACTCGTGCTTCTGGTTTTCGGTCTGGCCGTTTTCGGTTGGAAACGCGCCTGCTATTGAAATCCACCTGATCAACCAAACGGGCCTCCTTCCGGAACATTTACCGGTCAGGAGGCCTTTTTCTTTTGAGGAAAACCCTGTTTGTTCTAAATCAGCGGTATAATCTGGCTCAGGATCATCGTGACGCAGATCCCCACGAGCCCCATGAGCGCCAGTCCCACGGTCCAGGTTTTCAGGACGTCGGTCTCTCTCAGGCCGCTCATGCTCGCGAAGATGCAGAATCCGCTGTCGTTCATCCAGCCGGTCACGCACGACCCGACGCCGATCGCGACGGCAACGTAGCCCGGGTGAAAACCGAGGGCCGCAGAGCTTAGGCTCAGGGTTGAGAAAATCCCTGCGGTCGTGATCATCGCGGTCGTGCTGGAGCCTTGCGCGGTCTTGATCATCGAGGCGGTCAGAAACGCCAGAAGCAGAACGCCCAGGCCGGGAAGTGTGCCGTTTCCGGAAACCATCAGTTCCTGAATGCGTTCCCCGACTCCGCAGGCGCGGAGCATCGCACCAAACGCGCCACCTGCCGATGTGATAAGAATGATATTTCCCGCCGCCTGTAACGCAGTTCCCATTTCCTTTTCCAGTTCACGAAGTGATAGCCGCTGGGTGAGCTGGAGGACCGTGAACGCGGTTAAGGCCGAAATGATGAGCGCGACCTGAGCGTCACCCGCCAGATAAATGATTTTCTGCCAAAGGGTCTGGGCCGACTCACCGCAAAGGGATTTCGTGATCGACGCGCCGGCGATCAGGGCCACAGGGAGCAGGATCGGCAAAATGGCCGCGAAAAAGGATGGGAGTTTCATCGTGGGTTCCGCGCCGATTTCGTCCTTTAGAGCGTCTGCCGACGAAATGTCTCCCAAAGGTTTTAACGCCTCGCGAATTACTGGGTCTTCGATCAGGATTTCCGGGTTTCTGTGGTCCAGAAATCTCGCGATCAACAGCGCGAACGGCATCGTGCAGAACCCGACCATTCCGCTCAAGAGCATCATCGTGCCGATTGAAACGCCCATTTCCCGGGCGACCATCAACGGGCCGGGCGTCGGCGGGATCAGTGTGTGGGAAAGTGTCGCGCCAAAACCGATAGCGAGCAGGTAAAGCACGTAGTGCTTCTGTGTCATACGGTACACCGCACGGGCCAGCGGGAGTAAAAGGTAAAAAGTAGCGTCGTAGAAAACCGGAATGGAAAGGACGAACCCGCTTGAGAGAAGGGCCTCCGGCATACGTTTTTGCCCGAACAGACGCACGATCCCGCGCACGATCCGGTCCGCCGCCCCGCTTCGGGTCATGGCCTGACCGATGAGAGACCCCATTGCGATGAGGATCATAATTTTGCCGGCCATTTCCCCTAAAGCCGTTCCAACTCGGGAAACCTGCGCGGCCCAGTCTCCCTCAGTCCCCGGAGCGGGTTTGGCGAGAAAACTGACGACGAGTGCTGCGGCCAACAGAGCGAGGAATGGATTCAGACGGGCGTAAACGATCAGTCCAATGACGAAGAAAAGACCGATAAAGAGAATTAAAAGGGGGTCCATGGTCTTGATTCGGGAAACGGTTGGAAGGACACAAACATAAAAAAAGCCGGAACCCGAAGGACCGGCTAAACAAATCGGTGATTCGTTTTAGTTAGTAATACTGGTTCACTCAGCAGCCGGAGCAGCTTCTTCAGCGGCCGGGGCAGCTTCTTCAGCAGCCGGAGCAGCTTCTTCAGCAGCCGGGGCAGCTTCTTCAGCAGCCGGAGCAGCTTCAGCGGTGGCTTCGGCCGGAGCTTCAGCGGCGGGTTCTTCAGCAGCCGGGGCTTCCGGAGCTTTTTTCTCGCAACCAATGAACATAACGCAGCTCAGAAGAACAGCGAAAAATCCAAGTTTTTTCATAGTACTTTCCTCCAAAATGGAATGAATTTTAAAGTGAATGCGGAAACCCGCACGAGTTTTCAAAACTATTTTGAAATCCCTTACTCTTGTCGCTTCTATTTTACACTATTTTTAATTAAAATCCAGTATCTCCCCCCCAAAAAATAGCGATTTTTTGAAAATTTTTTAAATTTTTCATAACCACGCCCCCATTTAGGGGGAAAAAGTGCGAAACAATCCTCTTTTTTAGTCATTATGGAAAAGAAAACAAATGAAAAAGAAGTTCATGAAAAACAATTCCCCGGTGGTTGGCAAAAATTTCAAAGGTGTTATAATATATAAAAAGGCTCTAAGCCCCATTGTTCAATGTACGGATGGAATCTTGTGTTTTCATTCAAATTTTAAGTTTATGGAAAGGAACCATTTATGAAAAAGCTCACCCTCCTGTTTGTTTTTGCCCTTTTACTTCTCAGTCTTCCAGTGAAGGCGGAACGATCTAATGGCATTGGAACGAACGAACAGTTCAAAGGGCCAGTCGGAATGTGTATGTACAGTCTGCGTGAAATTGCAAAGGAAAAAGGCCTGGATGCGGCCATGCAGTTTGCGGAGGATCAGGGATTCACGATCGTTGAGGCTTCCGATTTCTTCGGACACACCGCGCAGGAGTACAAGGCGCTTCTCGACAAACATCACCTCTATGCCGCGTCACTGCCGACGGGTTACGATCAGTTAAAGACGAAGGACTCGCTCGACAAAATTATTTCGGACGCGAAGACGCTCGGCGCGAAGTACGTCCGAATCGCCTGGATTCCCCACGATCGTAATGTTGGTTTCACGATGAAAAACGCCAAAGAAGCCGTGAAAGTGTTCAACGAAGCGGGCAAATACCTCGCCGAAAACGGTCTGAGTTACTGCTATCACAATCACGGGTTTGAGTTCGTGAAGTACGAAGGCTGCGCGGATGGTGAGACGCTTTTCGATGTTTTGGCCCGAGAGACCAACCCGGAATGGGTGAATTTCGAGATGGACATCGTGTGGGTCGTTAATCCCGGTTACGATCCGGTGACCTACATGAAGCGCTACCCGACCCGGTGGCGTTTGATGCACGTGAAAGATTTTTCCGGCAAAGACGCAATGGTTTTCGGGGAATCCGGAAGAATTGACTTCCCGTCACTGCTCAAAACCGCACAGGAGGTCGGATTCAAGTACTACTTCATCGAACACGATGATCCCCGTAAACTGGACGAAGTAACGCCGAAGAATATCCAGTTCCTCGAAAACGTGAAGTTCTGAACGCTGTTCCTCAAGAAAACGAAAACCCTCTTTCAGAAACTTTTGAAAGAGGGTTTTGTGATTAATTGAAACTTTCTACGACTTCTTTCGGAGCGGGACGGTAGGTCAGCGGCTCCATCGAGAATGAAGCGCGGCCCTGGCTCAGGCTTTTTACGTCGTTTGCGTAACCAAACAGCGTGGCGAGCGGCGCCTCCGCCTCAATGACCGAGCTGTTGCCCCGAACATACGTTTGATTCACTTGAGCGCGACGCTGCTGAAGGTCACCGATGATTCCGCCAACACATTCATCGGGGGTCGTGACTTCCACCTTCATGATCGGCTCCATCAGGTCAATTCCAGCCTGAAGTACCGCTTTGTTGAAAGCATCTGCCGCCGCGATATTCACGGCCGTTTCATTCGTCGTTTCATCAACGATCACGTCCTGAACCGTCATTTTTATATGAATGAGCGGGAATCCGTACATACCGCCGCCGTCCGCCTGGTCGCGCAGCGTCTGGACCACAGCGTCCTGAAGCTCCAGTGGGCAGGGCGTTTCAATCGGAAGCATCGGAATTACGAGCACCGATTTATCGCCTTTAGTGAAAGGCTCCATTTTGAGTTTGACCTGAGCAAACAGCTGTGTATCGCCGATTTTACGGCTGCATTCGCCCACCACCTCGGCAGTCGTTTTAATGGTTTCACGATAACTGACACGCGGAGGACGAACGCGGACGTTCAGTTTGAAATCACGCAATAGTCGGTGCTTGATGATTTCCAGATGCAGTTCGCCCATCCCGCTGATGAGCGTCTGGCCCGTTTCCGGATTCACGACGGCCTGGAAGGTTGGGTCCTGACGGCGCATCATTTCCAGTACTTCATCGAGCTTCTTGCGCTCGGCAGTCGTTTCCGGTTCGATTGCCATGGAAATGACCGTTTCCGGGAATTCGATCGATTCCAGAAGGATCGGGTGATTCGTTTCGGAAAGCGTATCGCCCGTGATCGTTTTGCTTAATCCCACGATCCCCACGATGTCGCCGGCATAGACCGGTTCTTTCATCAATTCTTTGTGGCCGGCGAGAAGGCGGTAAATCTGCGGGACGTTTTCTTTTTCGTTTCGGCTCACGTTCAGCACACGGGACCCGGGTTTCAGGGTTCCGGAATAGATCCGCAGGTAGGAAAGATCGCCGTGTTTGCTCGGCACAACTTTGAAAACCAGCCCGCAGAACGCTTCTTTCGGGTCGGTTTTGCGCTGGATTTTCTTGGGTTCTTCCGGGTTTTTCGGGTCGTGAGCTTTGGGGTCGATCCCTTCCACCGGCGGAATGTCCAGCGGAGACGGAAGGTAAGCGCAAAGCGCGTCCATAAGCGGCTGGATCCCGATGTAATGCAAAGCCGTTCCGCAAAGAACCGGGACACAGAGGAGATGGATCGTCGCGTCACGAATCACTTTGTGGATCAAATCGACTGGGACTTCTTCTTCCGCCAGCATCAGCTCCGTAATTTCGTCACTGAACATGGAAAGCTGGTCAAGCAGTTGGGTGCGCCAGAGTTCCGCTTCCTCTTTCATCTCTTCCGGGATTTCCTGAACATCAAATTTCATTCCTTTGGATTCCTGATCCCAGACAAGCATTTTCATCTGAACCAGGTCGATCGTTCCGCGGAAAGGATTTGGCATAAAATCAGGCCCCGCTCCCACGGGAATCGTCAGAACGAGCGGGTTGGCTCCGAGGCGCTTCTGGATCTCGTTCACGGTTCTGTCGAAATCAGCGCCTTCACGATCCATTTTATTAATGAATGCGAGGCGTGGGACATTATATTTGTCGGCCTGACGCCAGACCGTTTCGCTTTGCGCCTCAACTCCTTCACGCGCACTGAAAATGACGGCGGCCCCATCCAGTACGCGGAGGCTGCGTTCCACCTCGGCGGTAAAATCGACGTGGCCCGGTGTGTCGATCAGGTTCACGGAACAGCCGTTCCAGTTGTATGTGATCGCTGCGGAGTAAATCGTGATTCCGCGTTCCTGCTCCTCTTCATCAAAGTCGGTCGTCGTAGTTCCTTCATCGACGGAGCCGACTTTATGATTGAAGCCGGAATAGTACAGAATCCGTTCTGTGCAGGTCGTTTTCCCGGCATCAATGTGAGCGATGATTCCCAAATTGCGGATTTTCTCGATGGCAGTGGACATTTTATAATTAGGAATTAGGAATGAGGAATTAGGAATTTTCAGTTGAGCAGCATTCAGTTGAGCCGAACTCACTCGCCGTAGATCTTTTTCAGCTCGGCGGAAAGAACTTCGTCCCGGCGCATTGTGGGTATCTCGCGGATGACTTTTCCATCGGGGCCAACGAGGATCAGGCACGGTATCGCCTGGATGCCGTAGTAGTAAACCGGGTCAAAATCGCCCTGCTGGCAGATCGTCTGCCACGGGAGGTTACGGCGTTCCAGGAAGGTGGCGAGCTGGTTCCGGTCCGCATCGATGCTGAAACCGAGGATTTCAAACCCTTTGTCGTGGTACTCGGCGTAGTATTTGTCTTCGAGGTTTTTCAGTTCCATGACACACGGGTTGCACCAGGTTGCCCAGAAATCGACCAGCGTGACTTTTCCGGCATAGTCCTTTTGAATATCCACCTCTTTCCCGTCGAGCGTCGTACCGACCAGTTCCATCGGCTTTCCTTTCAGCATTGCGCGGCGGGCCATTCCTGTGATGAAGTCGGCCGTGTTGATGAGCTGGGGGTCTTCCGTCGCGAGGACCGCCTCACGCAAAGCATTGCAGGCGGTTTCGATTTTTTGAACGTCAACGCCCAAATCGTTTGCGGCCACGATCATCTGCATGAAATGCCCCATCAGGTCGCCGTTCATGCATTTGGAACCCTTCGCACGCTGACAGATGGCGGTCAGTTTTTCGAGTGTAGCGCCCATTTCGTCGGTGTTTGGCATCCGCCCGAGCAGCAGCGAGCTGGTGATGATTTGTTCGACCTGGACCTGGATCACGAGCGTTTCGGCTTTACGGGCTTCGAGGGCAGCAATCAGCTTTGCAAAAACATCATTGATTTTTTCCGCTGCCTTGGGATCATTCTGAAACTGGGCAGAGAATTGAATACCCTGGGTTTTGATGTTTACCGCGTAGTTCAAATCCGCTTCGGTCGCCTGTTCGTCCGCGATGATTTGATCAGCGGCCTGGGAGCGTGCGGCCTGGATCTTCTGAAACTTCTCCATGGCGGCTTCCATCGTTGGAAGCTGCTGGAGAGCGGCCTGAATTTCGTAGGCGTGCTGGTCAAAATTCTCAAGGAACTGCTTCGTCTCGTTGAGGGTGGTGTTCGGTGGGAACTCGGCGAACTGGTCAAGGATGCTGGCTTCCTGAGCGGGGCTTTCCGTCTGTTCCTGCGAGGCCTCCTCGGTCGTGCTCATCGACTGGGACGGCGCGGCTGAATCGGCAGGAGCGTCGAGGTTGGTTTCCTCCTCGGCTTTTTCGCGGGCGGCTTCGGAGGCTTCGGGGTAAATTTCACCCAAAAGGTTCATCAGACGGCCGCGTGCGTTGGTCGTGATGACTTTCCCGTCCGCACCGACGAGGAACATCGTGGGGATTCCCATGATGCCGTATTTCTCAGAGAAAGATTCCGGAAGGTCCATCCCGTCCTGAGTCGCAATGATCCACGGTGTTTTTTCTTCTTCAACGAAATCTTTGAGCTTTTCCACGTCTTTATCCACGCTCAGGCCGATGATTTCAAACCCGGCGTCGTGGAACGCTTCGTAGGCTTTGGCCATGCGCGGGAATTCAGCACGGCACGGGCCGCACCAGGTCGCCCAGACGTCCACCAGGACGGTCTTCCCGGCAAAGTCCTGGATCTTGATTTCTTTCCCGTCGAGAGTCTTCGCAACGAGGTCCAGCGGTTTGCCCGGCAGGTCCATCTGGGTCAGGATCCCCTGGATCATTTTAGCTGCCCGCGCCGTCCAAGGTTCATCACTCGAAGCCAGTGCGTTCTGAACTGCTGCGGCGAGTTTTTTCGCGGCGGGCGGGTCCAGAGCACTGATCAGTTGAACGGAAAGCTGCGTCAGCGGGCTGAGAAATTCGGGACGCAGCGCCTTGATCTTTTGGCCTTTGGTCAAAAGATCTGCCAGTTCATCGGCCAAGGCCTGAATGTCGGTCGCGGTATGGACTTTTACGGCCAGAAACCGGAGCGTTTCGATGTTCCAGTCCAAAAATTGAGTCAAGTCGGTGTTTTCCAGAGCGTTGACCGATTTTTGAAACTTCAGAACGGGTTTGAATGGGTTTCCTTTGGCCGACTGAACGATTTGCATGAACTGGCGGAAAACTGCTTCACGGAGCATTTCAGGTGTGGCGTTTTCGGGAGGAACGAAGTCAGTGGAGATTTCCTCCGGCTTGGCTTCCTCGATTTCCTCGGCCGGTTCATCCTCAACACCAGCCATGGACTCACTATTGTTTTCTTCGTCTTCGGTTTCGTCATCATCGTCGTCATCGCCGAGTTCAATCTCTTCGGGGACTTCTTCCTCTTCGGGGACTTCCACATCCGGGTAGATTTCACCCAGAAGCTCCATTAATCGGCCGCGGGCGTTGATCGTGATGACTTTTCCATCCGCACCGACGAGGAACATCGTTGGGATGGACGAAATTCCGTACTGGTCATCAAAATGCTTGCCCTTCATTTTCTGCTGCGTGACGATGGTCCACGGAACGTCATTTTCCTCGACGAAAGATGTCAGCTTGTCCAGGTCGTCGTCAATGCTTAAACCAATGACCTCAAAACCGGCATCGTGGTACACGTCCCACGCGCGGCGAATGTTAGGCGTTTCAGCGCGACACGGCCCGCACCAGGTCGCCCAGACGTCGATCAGGACAGTTTTCCCGGCAAAATCTTCAATTTTGACCGTTTTTCCATCGAGAGTTTTTGCTTTCAGTTCGATTGGGTTTCCAGGGAGATTGAGCTTCACCAGGATTCCGTCGATCTGATCGTTCATGAACGGAGCCCACTGGGCTTTTGAGGTCGCGAGAGCCGTTTTTAGGGCTTCCAGAAGTTTTTTGCCGGTTTCAGGGGCTTTCGTATCTGGCGCGATATTCAAGCTGATTTGTGCCAAAAGCTGAAGAGTTTCGTCCTGGAAAGCGTTCAGTTTTATCCCTTCTGTGACGATTTCGGTCAGTTTCGACACGATCTTGTCAATATCCGGTTCCTCCCCAGAAGTGCGGAGTGAACCGAAGAAACGGAAAATCCCGAGTTCCCAGGCAACGCAGGCGTTGAGTTCCTCGTTCCCGGCTTTTTTGACGGAAGCTTCAAAAGCGTTCAGTTTCTCCAGATCGAGGGAAGTGCGGGTGAGGCCCGAAATTTGCTTGTGCGCCTGGGCTTTCATCTCGTCGAGCGTCGCGCCTTCGGCCGGGACGAAATCGGTAGAAACTTCCTCTTCTTCCTCGTCATCATCGTCACCCTCGTTTTCATCTTCGTCAGCGTCGGGGTTCAGGATCCGCTCTTTTTGGCCTTCCATCGCTTTAATGAGTTCTTCCGAATGTTCGAAGTCAGTCGCTTTGGCGATTTCCTGAAGTTTCGTCAGCAGAGCGGCCTGGGCTTCGGGTTCCGCGTCTTCCTCGAATTGCATCAGGGAAAGAGTGACTTGCAGGAGCATGAGGAACGATTGTTCGGTCGGTTTCACTTTTGCGCCTTCATCGATCAAATCCGTCAGAGTCTTCATGATGTCGGGTTTTTTCGTCTCGGACTTCTCTTCGTCATCAGAATCCTGCATTGTTTGCATAAGTTCGCCGAAGAAGGAAAAGATTCTGGTTTCCCACGCGGTGTAGGCGGTGAGTTCCTCATTCTTCACGGCTGCGACGGCGATTTTCAATTCGTTCAGCTTCTTCTGCATTGCGGCCGGATCAGGAATTTCCAGAATCGCCTGGATCTTTTCATCGACGGAGTTTTTCAATTCGTCCAGCGTTGCGCCTTCTTTGGCGGTGAACCGGACCGGCTTGGTCTTAAGCTCGATCGATTCGATCCGTTTATTCATGGCAGAGCGCAAATTGTCCCAGTCCTCGCCTTCTTTTCCTTCTGAGTTTTTCAGGATCAGATTGGCGATTTCCAAAAGTTTGGTTTCGTCCTGCATGAAAATCGAGGTGCTGCGGATGCAAGTGTCCAGAGAGTAAGATTTCAGGGAATCCGAAGTGAAGGCACTCGGAAGGAGCGCTTTGTATTCTTTGAACAAAGCGTTGAGTTCTTCGTCTGTCGGATCCTCCTCCAACCCCTTTATTTTGAGGCTGAACGCGTACCAGTCCTGAGCGGTTTCAAGCACTTTCGTCAATTCGGGGAACGGGCTTTTGGCCACGGTGGTTTTCAGATCGTCCAACTTGGCGGAGAACGCTTCCGAATCGTCCTTCGTCTCGCGCTGGAGCAGTATGACGCGAACGTTCAGGGCATAATTGAAATCCGCCTTTTGCACGTCTTTGGAGGCAAAAATCCGGTCGCAGGCGACGATCGTGTCCTCTGCCGTTTTATCCAAAATGGCCAGGAAGAGGGGCTGATTGCCAGTCTGTACGACTTGCATCAGGAGTTCCTGCATTTGTTCGCTTTCCTGTGAATTCACGTACTCCACGCACTGTTCAACCGTTGCGTTCTCGGGCAGAGAGATCATTTTCAGAATCGGTTCAGGAATCTCGACCTTCGGAGCTTCGTCTTCCTCCAGATCGTCCTCTTCCAGATCATCCTCCTCGAGTTCTTCGTCTTCTTCGTCCTCGGTGCCGGTGGTCGATTCCGAAGGAGCCGGGGCTTCTTCGGTCTTGGGGGCTTCATCAGATTTTGGGGCTTCTACCGGTTCATCGTCGAGATTGATCTCGGTCGGAAGGGCCTCGGTCTCGGCGTTGGGATTCGCGGCCGGGGGCGCTGGAATCGCCTGGGTAGCGGGGTTCAGGGTGTCGGGCACGACTTCTTCCGGCGCTTCTTTCAGTTCCTTCAGGAAACTTTCGATCGATTTGCGGAACTGGCCTTTCAGTTCCTCTTCTCGGCCGGTGACTTCGAGCGAGTCGCAGACCGGCAGGATGGCGTTGAGCATTTCCTCGATTGCGGCTTTGCCTTCCTCCGTGGATTTTACGCCGGGTTTCTGTGAAGCGATTGCGACCATCTGAACACACATCTGGAGGCAATTAATGTTAAAGAGGTTTTTCTCCGTGCCGGTTTTCACACAGGCGAGGAATTTATCCTTGAACGCCTGGATATCAAAGTCCGCGCTTTGAATGAGCGGGATCAGGTGAATCAGATCGATCTGCCACGAGGTGTAGGCCGTCAGGTCCGCGTTCCCGTATTTTTCCACGGCGGCGAGGAATTCGGCCAGTTTTTCATTCGGAAGATTCTCTGTACCGGCCCGCATGATGATCTCCATCTTCTGAGAGACCAATTCTTTCAGTCCTTTCAGATCCGTTCCTTCCGGCGCGGTGAACGTCATCGGCTCGGTCATGAATTTAATGTCGTCGAGCTGGTTCTGAATCATCGAGCGCAGGTGTTCAGACTGTGGGTCGTCTTTTCCTTCCAGACCTTTCAGAAGCATTTCACATATCTGTTTGGTTTTCTGATTGTCGTCCACGAAGATGGATGCGAGCTGCATAATGGCCTGGAGCTGAGGACCTTTCATTTCACCGGAAGCGCAGACTTTTTCCACGAAGGAAATGTATTCGGCGTAAAGGGCGTCTTTCTGCTCGGCAGTCGGTTCTTCGGCGGCGCTGAACATTTCACTGGCTTTGTCCATGAGGGAGGCAGCGGCGGCGTCCAGCTCAACAAGAGAAACAAGCGCAGGGAAACGACCGGCTTTGACTTCTTCGGTCAGAGCGGCGTAGTCCGGCTCAATGTTCTTGCGTGCTTTGTCAGAACGCATCACGTCAAGACGAAACTGAAGGGCGTCTTTATATTGTTCTTCCGTCGTGTCTTCCGCTTTGCAAAGAAGAACGAGCGCTTCCTTCACGGAATCCTGCAATTTGTTCATCGTTTCCGTCAGCCAGGTCTGGAGTTCCGGATCCTGTTTGCGGAACAGAGGCATGATAGTCTGCTGGAATTCCGGGGTACTGACCGAATTCACGAAATCTTCCAGAGCTTTCGCCGTTTTTTCTTCCGGCAGTTTTGTCATCGCTTCGAGTTTGGTTTTCAACTCGTCGATCTGCTCCGCGGTGAGTTCCGGCTCGACCGGAGCCTGGGTCTGCGGGTTTTGTCCATTTTGCTGCGCCATTTCCGGGTGTTCGATCATCTGGAGGCGCATTTTGAGGGAGTTGAGGAACATCTGGGAGTTTTCGTCCTCTTTGCCTTCCAGTCCCTTGATGAGTGTTTCGAGAATTGGCTTGGCCTTTTCTTTATCGTCCTGGAACATTCCAACGCTCTGCATGAGTACTTCTGCAGGAAGTCCGATCAGCGCGTCGTTCTTCGCGGCGTCTTCGGCGAGTTTCAGAAGGTCCGGGTACAGCGCATCTTTCTGTTCGGGCGTGGCCTGAGTCGTGCCCTCAAAAATCGGCGCGGCCTTTTCCAGGATAGCGGCGGCCTGCGCGCAAACGGCGGCACGCGGTGCGAACTGCGGGAATTTGCTCTTTTCCACTTCGTCTTTCAGGACGGTGTAACGTTCTTCCATTTGTGCGAACGAGGGTTTTTCCTCGTCAGCGGCGTAGGCCATGGCAAGACGGAGACGCCATTCAAATGCGGTCTTGAATTCTTCTTCGGTCGTATCTTCCGCTTTGAAAATTTCCTTTGCGGCTTCCTCGGTATTTGTCTCGATTTCCTTCCACTCGTCCATGACGGTTTTCTGGACTTCTTCTTTACGCACTTCGAGGAAAGACTGCATCGTTTCCTGGAATTCCGGGCTTTCGAGGAGTTTCAGGTACTCAGTCAGTTTGGCTGGGGTTTTTTCTTCCGGGAGGGTTTTGAATTTCGCGACTTTTGCTTTAACTTCTTCAGGTGTGATGGCTTGAAGCTGAATGTCTTTTTTCAGGGCCTCGATCTGTTGTGGGAGCATGGAGGAAAGTGACTTGAGCGATTCCACGGGGCTTTTCTCAAGCGCGGCCTGCAGTTTTTCACAGATCGGAAGCATTTTCTCAGAATCAGTCTGGAAAACCTGCGCGATGTTCATGAGCATGAAGACGTTCAGGCTGTCGAGCTTCTGGGCCAAAACTTTATCGAGCTGCGCGGTGTATTCGCCGTAGATAGCGTCCAGGTCCTCGGTTTTCGGTGTGCCGTCCTTCATCATGAGATCGGCTTTTTGCAGCAGACTGAGGGAATCTTTGACCAAATCGACCCGCTCGGTGAGTTTCGGGAAACGGCCTTTTGCCACTTTATCGCGCAGCGTGTTGAGCTGAAGACTTACGCTTTCCGGCGAGGCCTGCGTCCGCTGGGCGTTCATGATCTGATTTTCCATCAGAACCGAAAGAGCCTGCATATACTCGTCTTCTGTCGCGTCTTCAGCGCCGAGGATCATGTCCGCGGCCGTCTGTTTGTTCTCCTGGATCATCTGCGCGGCGACCTGGAGACCCGCTCTCGCGTTTTCGCCTTGGGACTGCATTACAGAAATCGCAGCGGCCTGGAATTCGGAACCGTCCAGAGAATTAAGGTAAGCGGCAAGCGACTTGGCCGAACGGTCTTTCGGGAGCGTTGTGAACTCGCGGAGGGCTTCCGGAATCAGTTCGTTCGCGGCTTCGGATACTTCGGAATCGATTTTCGTGGCTTCGGAGTTTGTCGCTTCGGTTTTCTCGGTGGAAGTGTCCGAAACCTCGGCGTTACGGTCCACGACCGGGGCTTTCATGTCGCAGCCAGTCAAAAGGAGCGCCGCCATAAAGAATGAGATCACAAATTGGATTACATTAAATTTGGTCATTGGATTTTCCTTAAATGTTGAAGTTTTCTCTTTAATTTCCTGTTTTGTTGAACTTTACATCACCCAACCGTCCGGGATGCAGTTGCCTTTTTGCACGACGACGATCCCATCCACGATTTGGCAGTATTCATTCTCAGCCATATTTTCGAGGTGGTTGGTGTTCAAAATCCGCACATTTTTACCGATGCGGCAGTTTTTATCGATGATGGCGTTTTCGATGTACGACCCAGTCCCAATTCCCAGAGGCATTGGATTTCCAGCGTCTTCATCCTCTGCCTCGTGATCGTAAAAGTCAGCGCCCATGATGACGCAGTTCCGAATGGTAACGTTCGCGCCGATCTGGCATCGTACACCGATGACGGAGTTTTCGATCACTGCGCCGCGCCCGATATTGCATCCGTCAGCTATGAGTGAGTCCGAGACCGCTGCGCCGGTGATCGTCGTGGAAGGCAGAAAACGTGCGCGCGTATAGATCGGAGCGTCTGGCTCGAACATTTTGAACGGCGGGTTCGGTTTCGCAAGGCTCAGATTGGCCTCAAAAAAGGAACGGATCGTTCCGATGTCTTCCCAGTAGCCGTCGTAAACGTACGTGTGAACTTTTTTGCTGTGGATCAATGCGGGAAAGACTTCTTTGCCGAAGTCTTTGTATTCGGTTTTACTCAGAACGTGCGTGAGCATATTTTTGTTGAAAACGTAAATGCCCATACTTGCGAGGTAGTCACGGCCTTTCGCTTTAATGCCTTGCGTGGCGAGCCAGTCAGGATCGGTTTCAAAACCTTTGAGTTCATCCACATTTTTGGGTTTCTCAAGGAAGCCTTCCACTTGTCCCGTGGTGGTATTGACGCGCATGATGCCAAGCCCCGTAGTGTCTTTTGCCCGGACTGGGATCGAGGCGATCGTCGCGTCCGCCCCGGATTCCTTGTGGATTTTCAGCATTTCGCGGAAGTCCATTCGGTAAAGCTGATCGCCCGAAAGAATTATGACGTAATCCACATTGCTGCTCGCTACATAGCGAAGGCTTTTTTTCACAGCGTCCGCGGTCCCCTCGTACCAGTTCGGATTGTCAATCGTCTGCTCGGCGGCAAGGATCTCAATGTAACCGCGGCGGTAACGGTCAAAGGAGTACGCGCCGCGGATGTGCCGGTGAAGGCTCATAGAGTTGAACTGGGTGAGGACGTAAACTTTCAGAATGTCGCTGTTAATGCAGTTCGAGAGTGGAATGTCGATGAGGCGGTATTTGCCCGCGACAGGCACGGCCGGCTTGGAACGTACTTTGGTGAGCGGGTACAAACGTGTGCCACGGCCGCCGCCGAGAATCAGTGCCAATACTTTATCCATCTTGAATCCTTTCGTATAATTTGCAAGGTCCCTAAAATTTCCTCATTAAATTTTAACAGAATTTCGCTGAAATGCAAAGGGGTGCGGGGGAAAAAAGAGAAAAAATGTAGTATTTTTTGTTTTTTAAAGCCTCCCCTGAAAGGGGAGGTGGCGCGCAGCGCCGGAGGGGTTCCGAAATTGGGGAAAATCGGCTTTTTCTTTGAAACCCCTCCACCGCCTTTGGCGGTCCCCCTCCCCTTTCAGGGGCGGCTTTAAATTTTTAAAAACAAAAAAGAGCTGAAAGGTCTGAAACCTTCCAGCTCCGTGAAATTTGCTTATGGGGTTTATCCCAAGCGATTAAGCGTATCAGTCAACATCGAGTCCCGGGTCGCCGCCTTTGTAGGTCGTAGCGAAGAAATAGACCGCCGGGTCGATTTCGATGTCGATGTTATGAACCGAGTTGTCAAGGAACGTGTGGATCACGACACCGTTGTGCTCAGAACTCGGACCAAATTTGGTGGCATCCGTACCGGAACCGCTCTGGAAGGAACTGTTGGAAAGCGAGGACCATTCGTATGGATACTGCTCATAGTCACGATCCAGGTTCGTCCACGGAGTACTATCAGCGTAGGTGGCGTCAGCGCCGAGCTGGTTCTGCTGGAATCCGGACGGGGCGTAGAAAGAGTTTGTACCACTTTTGACCGGGGTGGAAATACCGCCCTTGGTGCAGTAAGTGTAAACACCGGAGTCCTGACCAACGACCCAACGAGCGTAATACTGCTCGTTCGATTCCGTCATGTGCAGCGTGTGGGAAGTACCGTCAGAGATTTCACCAAGCGTACGGCCTTTGTTGCCGAATGAGGTGGCGCCGTCAGGCGTATTCACACTGCCGTAACCGACGGAAGAACTGTTGGAGACGGCATTCATGTAAAGTGTTTCCATGGAAGCCACGATGAATTTGTAGTTACCAACTGCGGGAGCGGTCTGACTGCTTCCGGTGTCATCCACGGTTGGGTTCGTGGAAGAAGCCGGGCAACGGAAAGCCGGCATGGAGGTCGCGGCCAAATCCCTTAACTGGGTAGAAGTGCTTGAAAGGGATTTGCTCACATCATCTTTCACCATTTTATACTGGGCTTCCTGTTCCAGATAGGGCAGAAGAAGCACGAAACCGCTGACACCGTCAAAGCTGTTGTTCGGAGTGCGTCCAGCTACAGGCAGACGTTTCTTTGCGCTTTCAAAGTTCAAAGCGGCAAGAGTGAGCTGCTTTTCCTTGTTCTGGCACTGCATACGCATGGCAGTACGACGAGCCACCTGGATAGCCGGGAGGAGCAGACCAACCAACATACCAATGATAGCAATGACGACCAAAAGTTCGACCAGTGTGAAGGCCGGCCGTTTGACGATTTTCTTCATCGTGCAATCTCCTGTGTTTTTCGATTCCCCAATTTTAACGACGTGTAAACAGAGTTACCTGGTAGCTATACGCAGGAATCTGATATTGGGTTCAAACCCGGTTGGATAAAATCAGGATTTTTAAAAATTAATATCAAAAGTTAAAACCTATCTTACGTATTATACCAGATTTTTTACGTTTTGTCAGGCGGGGGGTTCGGTTTTTTTGAAAAAAAGTCAAAATTTTTAGCGATTTTTCTTTCCTGTTTTCGGAAAATTTGCGACACTCCGCACCTCCGGGCCCTTGACAAATGGTTCAGAAAAGGTTACACTTAATAAAAATGTTCAACCCGTCCCTTTCAATTTAAAGGAGAATTACATGGACGCCAAAGTCGCAAAACTCATCAACGAACAGATCAACCACGAATTTTATTCCGCGTACCTGTACTTGGAATTCGCCAATTACTACGGCTCGATCGGCCTCGACGGCTTCGAGAACTGGTACCGGATCCAGGCGATGGAGGAACGTGATCACGCGATGCTCTTCTACCAGTACCTGCAGAACAACGGCGAGAAGATCACCTTCGAGGCGATCCGCAAGCCGGAATGCACGCTGAAGAACAGCATGGACCCGCTCAAAGCCGGTCTGGAACACGAGAAACTTGTCACGTCGCTCATCAACGGGATCTATGCCGCCGCGTTTAAGGTGCACGACTTCCGCACGATGCAGCTTCTCGACTGGTTCGTCAAGGAGCAGGGCGAAGAAGAAAAGAACGCCGCCGACATGATCACGAAAATGGAACTGTTCGGCGCCGACTCGAAGGGGCTTTACATGCTGAACGCCGAGCTGAAAGCCCGCGTTTACTCGGCTCCGTCGCTTGTTCTGTGAATCATTTTACGGGGACGACGCTTCCAGCGTCGTCTCTAAGGACCCCACAAAGATGGGGCTTTTATTTTTATCCTTACAGCGGGCAAAAAGCCCGCCGCTCGCCTTTCATTGAATTCTAAAACCATGTACGACCTCATCATCATCGGCGCGGGAGCCATCGGCTCGGCCGCCGCCCGGGAACTGGCCCGTTACCAGCTTGACATTCTGGTCCTCGAAAAAGAAAGCGACGTCGGCCAGGTCACGTCTTCCGCCAACTCGGCAATCGTTCACTCCGGCTACGACCCGATCCCGGGCAGCGAGAAGGCCGTGATGAACGTCCTGGGAAATCAGCTCTACGACCAGATGTGCGAGGAACTCGACATCGACATGCGCAAGATCGGGTCGCTCACCATCGCCACCAACGACGAGGAGGTCGAAATTCTGCGTGAGCTAGAAGAACGCGGCCGGAAAAACGGCGTGCCGGTCGAGATGCTCGACCATGACCAGACGCTCGCCATTGAGCCGAACCTCACGCCGGAGGTGAAACTTGCGCTTCTCGCCCCCACGGCGGGGATCGTGAACCCGTTCGAGCTGAGCGTGGCTTTGATGGAAAACGCCATGGAAAACGGAGTCCAGCTCCGCCTGAACGAGGGCGTGACCGGAATCCACGCTCTGGACGGCGGTGGGTACGAAGTCACGACGAACCGCGACGTTTATGAGGCTCGGGTCGTGGTCAACGCGGCGGGGCTTCACGCGGATGAGATCAATAATCTGGTGAATCCCGACACGAAGTTCGAGATCCGCCCGCGCAAAGGGGAATATTTCGTTCTGGACCATTTCGACCCCGATTTCATCCGGCACACGATTTTTACCGTTCCGTCCTCGAAAGGAAAGGGGATCCTCGTAAGTCCCACCACGCACGGGAATTACATTCTGGGGCCTTCTGCCGAGTTTGTGGAGCGGAAAGACGACTACTCGACGAGCGCCGAAACGCTTGCGCAGGTGCTCGCCACGGCGCGGAAACTCGTGCCGACGATTCCGATGAACCAGGTCATTCGCGAATTTTCCGGCCTGCGCGCCGTGGAAAAGAGCGGCCATTTTATCATCGAGGAATCCCTTCCGGGCTTTGTGAATCTGGTCGGGATCCAGTCTCCGGGGCTGACGTCCTGCCCGGCGATCGCGCTTGAAGTGGTCAAAATGGCGTCCAACACGCTGAAGATGGAAAAGAAGCCGGACTTCAAACCGCGCCGCCGGCCGATGGTGCGTCTGAACCGGATGACTCCGGAGGAACGTGAAGAACTGGTGCGCAAGGACCCGAAATTCGGGAACATCATCTGCCGCTGCGAGAAGATCTCCGAGGGAGAAGTGCTGGACTGCATCCACCGGAAGTGCGGCGCGACGACGATCCGAGGCGTCAAACGGCGTGTCCGCCCGGGCATGGGAAAGTGCCAGGGTGGTTTCTGCCAGCCGAGGATCATCCGGATACTCTCCCGCGAGCTGGGGATCCCCGAAGAAGACGTGCGCATGAACGAAAGCGGCAGCTGGATCCTCTCGACCGAGCGCCCGTGCGAGCGGGATCAATGACGATTCTGTAGAATAAACGAAACAATTGCGCGCGGAGTCAGATTGGCCCCACGCGCAAATTGGTTTATGCGATCTCGTGAGAATTATTTCTTGTTCCAGCGCACGTCGTACATCTGGTAGCCAATTTCGCGAATCTTCTCGATCGTCTCAACGTATGGCGTGTCGCACACATCGACGAAGCCGTTCTGGAAGCACTCACCGTCGAAACGGCCGGTCGTCGGCTGCTCCGAGTACTGATGCCAGTGAACGCCGATGAAATTAGGATGCTCCAACGCCGATTTCACGTAGTTGAAGTACGCCTGGCCGCGTTCCTTCTGGTCCTTGACGCCGATGAGTGTCCAGTGGAACACGCCGCGGTCAAGAGCGCCGAAGTGGAATTCGCCGACCAGGATCGGTTTATCGACCCCTTCCGGAAGTTTGAACGAATCCACCGTGAAGCGGTAAATGTTGTAGCTCAGCACGTCGCAGTACTTCGCGCCGATGCGGAGGAACGTCTCGTTCGTCCCGCCGGCGAACCGGCAGCCGAGGTACAGTTTGTTCGGCGCGACCTTCTTGAACTCGTCACGCACGTTTTTGTAGTACTCTTCCACGATGGCACACGCGAAATCCTTGCAATCTGCCGAGGCTTTTTCTCCCGGGTCGGCGGTGGACTGGAGCAAAGCGTCCCAAGAGGCGTAACTGGTCCCCCACGCCTCGTTCAGTTTTTCGATCGTCCCGTACTTTTGGGTGAGGCGTTTTACGAACTCGACCTTGGCGCACTGCGTGGCCGGCGACTGAAGCGTCCAGTAGCCCAGCGAGTTTTCGGTTCCCCAGCTCAATTCATTATCGACGAAGAACCCGAAGCACCAGGGATCATCCAGTTCGGCCTTGCGTTCCAGAAGCTGACGGTGGAAATTCGCGCGGAATTCCGGATCGAACGGGTCGCGGAAGGGCCACCAGCCGTCGTGACTGGCCGCGATCGGCGGGGATTTCAGCTCGATGCGGTCGGTGTACGGCGTGCGGTCCATCTTGCAGATCGCGACGTCCGAACTGTTCGCGATCGTGTTCATGCCCCAGCTGCGCAGACGGCGGTGGGCCAGATCCGCGTAAACGTTCCGCCAATCTTTGCCGTACTTGCGGAAGGCGTTCGCGGAGGAGAAGTCGTAGGTCTTCTGAATGTTCCGTTTCGTGTAGTACGGCCAGAGCAGTTCGTCGTGCGTCGTGTAGAAAAGCCCCAGGTCGGAGTTTTCGTCCGGGAGGTTTTCGAAGTAGTGCTCGCGGCCATCCAGCGGCGTGACGGCGCTCGAGGACGTGACGCGGACCGGGCCGTGCGACCAGTAGAGGTTTCCGAGCGGGTCC
>JAFTCU010000111.1 GCA_017454585.1 Thermoguttaceae bacterium
CGTGCATAACGAGGAGGAGGAAAGCCACCACGAGTACTACCACATTTACGAGTGCATAACGGACGGGACCGGCCTGCGCCAACTGACGGACGGCTGCTACGAGGACCACATGCCTGCGTACCTGCCGGACGGGAACATCGTGTTCGTTTCGAGCCGCCGCAAGGGCCACCCGCGCTGCTTCTGGTGGGGGTTTGGCGAGCGTTGGAGCACGTACACCGTACACAAAATGAACGCGGACGGAAAGAACATTCAGCCCCTTTCGTGGCACGAGACGAACGAGTGGTACCCGACCGTCAGCCACGACGGCCAGATTTTCTACGCCCGCTGGGACTACATCGACCGCGATGCCGTGACGCACCAGAATCTCTGGTCCATGCGTCCGGACGGGACCAACCCGACGGCGGTCTGGGGGAACGCTTCGCTCGACATTTACGCCACGTTCCAGGCTAAACCGGTGCCGGGAAGCCGCAAGTGGCTCCTGACGGCGGCCGCACATCACTCGCTGACGGGCGGGTCGCTGGTCCTGCTTGACCCATCCGTCGCGAAAGACGGACCGCAGGCGATCGAGCGTCTGACTCCTGAGGTCCCGTTTCCGGAGGCTGAAGGGAATAATATTCCGACGTTCTACTGCTCGCCGTGGCCGCTTTCGGAGGATTTCTGCCTGACGTCCTACAGTCCGTACCGGCTTGAGTTTGAGCCGAAACCAACCCGCGACGAGGCGTTGGGGATTTACGTTTACGACCGTTTCGGAAACCGTGAGCTTTTGTACCGCGACCCGGAAATCGGCTCGGACTCCGCGCAGCCGCTGGCCGCTCGCCAGACGCCGCCGGTGATCCCGAGTTTCCTCCCGGAGAACGCGCCGAAAGAGGGCCGATTCTTCGTGACGGACATTTACCAGGGCCTCGGGCCGGACGTGAAGCGCGGCTCGATCAAGGCGCTGCGCATCGTGCAGATTTTCCCCAAAACGACGATCAAGGGAAACGACCCGGCCATTGGATTGGCGGGGGAGGAAAACGGCCGCGCGATCCTCGGGACCGTGCCGGTCGAGTCGGATGGTTCCGTGAATTTCGTCGCGCCGGCCTGCAAGCCGCTCCTTTTCCAGGCACTGAACGAAAAGGGCGAGGCCTTCCAGACCATGCGCACGCTGACGTACCTCCAGCCGGGCGAGGAGATCGCGTGCATCGGCTGCCACGAGGACCGCACGAGCGCCGTGGGGGGGAACGCGCCGTACTCGATGGCCAGCCGCGCGGTGGGAGGAAACGCGCCGATCGCCGCAGGCCGCGCCCCTTCGAAAATTGACCCCGGAAAGCTCGGCGGCCGCACGTTCTCGTTCAGCGAGACGATCCAGCCGATCCTCAACGCGAAGTGCATTTCCTGCCACGGCCCGGTTACGGGGACGACGCTTCCAGCGTCGTTGAAAAAAGCCAGCGAGATCGATCTGACGAACGCCCCGGACGGCCAATTCTCGAAGGCGTACACGACGTTGATGAACCGGAAGGGCCTCATCCCGCGTTGGCCCCAGCGGAACCGGATCGAAGTAACGGAACCCGGCGGCGAAAACGGCGCGATTGGCTCCGGCCTGAAGAAAGTCCTGGCCGACGAAAACCACAAAGAAGTCAAACTGACCGACGAGGAATGGGCGGATCTGGCGGCGTGGATCGATATGAACGCGATTTTCTTCGGAACGACCGAGACGGAGTTCCAGAAGGACCGCCTGACCGGGAAGTGGATTCCGATGCAGACGTTTCAGTGAGAAATGCAAGGCGGTAATGGAGGCCGGAGGCCGGAATTACGCGCCGGCTGAATGGTCACGGCCCCCCAAACGCGTAATTCCGCGCTCCATTACCGCCTTCCACCCTCCCCCTCCCAACGCGTAATTCCGCGCTCCGCGCTCCATTACCGCCTTCCACTCCTCCCACTCCCAACGCGTAATTCCGCGCTTCGCGCTCCATTACCGCCTCCCAATTTTTCAGAAAAGGTTAATTTTTATGCCCGAAAACGCAAGTGACAAATCGCGCCAGCGACTCATTGACGAGTACACCGAGATCGCGCGTCTGGCCGGTGCGTTGGCGCACGAGATCAAAAGCCCACTTTCGACCATCCGCCTCACGATGGAAGTTTTGACCGAAGACCTGGCGGAGCCGGAAACGGAACGCGAGCGCCGGACGCTTAATATGGCCAAAACTGTTGTGACGCAGTGCCGGCGGCTCGAAAACATTTTGAACCAGTTCCTGATGTTCGCCAAAGCGCCCGCCGTGAAACC
>JAFTCU010000112.1 GCA_017454585.1 Thermoguttaceae bacterium
ATCCGAGGAGTTGAGGTTCCAGAGTTCCATCAGCGGCAACGTCGCGCTGGTTTTGACCGGAACTGAAAATGGAAAGCTGACGTTGACCAAAGCGCCTGAATACATCGGCTCGACGACGGTTCAGGCGGGAACGCTGGCGCTTTCCCAAGGCGGAACGCTGTACAATCTTTCCGGCGGAAGCGCCGACTCGGTTGCGGCAATCGACTCGACCGGCAAGAATTTGACACTTGAAAACACCGAAAACACCAAATTCATCGGTTCGATCGCGACCGCGGCGATCACGAAGACCGGCGAAGGCACGCTGAAGGTGAACACCGGCGAGACCGGGGCAATTACGGCCAGCAGCCTGACCGTCACGGGCGGGCGTTTCGACCTGCTGGGCAGTTCCACGTGCGGACTGACGATCAGCAACGCGGTCTTCTCACCGGGCAACTCGGTCAGCGTGGCGGAGGTCGGCGGAGCGTTTACGCTTACGGACGGCGCGTCGGTCATCATGGAGATCGGCGGCTCGGCCCCCAGCCAGAACGACTCGCTGGTCGCCTCGGGAGACCTGGAATTGGGTGACGGCAAAATTTACCTGACCCTGGCGGACGCCTGCGACCTGCAGTCCGGCGGACAGTTTACCGCGGTCTTTTCGGGCCGCAACAGCGAATCGATCAAGAACAGTTTCATCAATGATCACGTCGTTTCGGATTACTTCATCAACCTGCAATACGTTCCGTACGGTGACGGCCAATTCGCCATCACGGGCATCCTCGACCCGAACGTCGTGCCGGAACCCTCCGCGTGGGCGATGCTCATCCTCGGTACCTTTGGGCTGATGTATTTTCGGAAACGAAAATGAGCAAATCATTTCAAAGAGCCGTTTCCTTCCACCTTTTTCCAGCCTTCCCACCTACTGCCATGACCAGATTTACATTCATTTTATCGGCGCTTCTGCTTGTTGCCGCAACGGCGGTCAACGCCCAGAGCGTTACCCTGACGACCAACAGTGAAACCGAGTACACGATCGTCTTGCCGGACGAGCCGACGCCGGTGGAAAAGACCGCGGCGGCGGAACTGCAAAACTACCTGACGGAAATCACCGGGGCCGCGTTCCGGACGATTTCGGAAAAAGACCTTCCAGCCGGCGCCAGGGCGATTTACGTCGGCAAAACGAACCGGGCGCAGAAGACGGTCGATTTCGCCACGTTCCGGCTGGACGAGATCTTCATGAAGTCACTGGACGACGGCTCGATCATTCTTGCCGGGCACGACCAGCGAGGCACGCTCTACGCGGTCTATACGTTTCTGGAGGATAAACTCGGCGTTCGCTGGTGGACGGATACGGAATCGACCGTTCCCAAGACACCGGATCTGACCGTTGCGCCGCTGAACGTCCGGTACGCGCCGAAGCTGATCTACCGCGAATCCTCGTACAAAGTCGGCTTCCGTGACCCGGTCTTTGCCGCTCGTTGCAAGAATAACGGCTCGCGTCCCGCTTTGGGACCGGAGCTGGGCGGACGGCACACGTACCAGTTCTTCGTCCATTCGTTCAACCATCTGATCCCGGGCGAGAAGTACTTCAAAGACCACCCGGACTGGTTCCCGGAGATCGACGGCGTGCGGAAGTTCGGGCATCCGGACTGGGCGTGGCCGTCGGCGGGGGCGAAGGAACTCATGGCATCGCTCAAGCCGGAGCAGGTCCATCGCTCTGGCACGCAGCTTTGCCTGGCCAACGACGAAATGCGGGCGGAGCTGACCAAAAACGCTCTGGAAGCTCTGCGGAAGAATCCCAACGCGA
>JAFTCU010000113.1 GCA_017454585.1 Thermoguttaceae bacterium
CACGTCCTTTCAGCCCGGAATCCAGAACCGTCTGGCAGACCTGTTCAGGGGTCATTTCCGTGACGGCTTTGCGCGCTCCCACGTAACCGCCGCGGGAGATGTATTCTTCGATGTTGTCCGGCTCGATGGTGTAGTTACCCAGAGCGACACGCTGCTGATGAGCGAAGAACGGAATGTCTTTTTCGAACTTGGAGCGTTCTTTGGTCACCGGATGCTGGTAAAGGAGGCGCTCGATGATCTCGCCGCCGAGGATCGTCTTTTCGACGACTTCCGGGACATCTTCCACTTTGACGTGGCAGTAGAAGAATCCGCCTGGCTCGAAGCGGACCAGCGGTCCTTCCTGACAGAGCCCCTGGCAGCCGGACTTGGAGACGTAGGTAGTATTGGCGAGGTCAAGGGATTCTGCGCACTTTGAGGTCAGTTCGACCGTGACGTTTTCACCGTGTTTTTTCAGCTCTTCGACCAGAGCGTCGCGAACCTTCAGGGATCCGTTGGCGATACAGCCGGTTTCGCCGCAGATGATGATTCGCTGTTTCAATGCCGCTTCACGTTTTTTAAACTGTTCGGCAATCTGTTCCAGATTTGGCATGGTATTTTATATTGGGTTAGATGTTAAGGACTTAGTAAGTTGCGAGTTTCAAGCCGCGGATCGACTATTTCGCGATCTCTCTCAACCGTAAACTCTACACCACACGTTTTCTCACGCAGCCGATTCTTCAGCGCGGATTTTGTCAATCAGTTCCGCCGCAAGATCAGGCGTAGCCTGACCGTAAACGACGTCGTCAACTACCATTACCGGAGCCAAACCGCAGGCGCCAAGGCAATAAACGATGTCAACAGTAAACATGAGGTCAGACGAGGTGTGATTCTCGTCGCTCAGACCCAGCTTTTCATACAGCTTTTCGCAAATACCTGTCGATTTTTTGACGTGGCATGCGGTGCCGTCGCAAATGCGAATGATGTGCTTGCCTTTGGGATTGAGCGTGAAGTGCGCGTAGAAGGTTGCCACGCCGTAGATGTGAGAGACTGGGATGTCCAGCCCAACGGCCACCATTTCGATAGCATCTTTGGACAGATACTTGTCCATCTCCTGAATCTGCTGAAGAATCGGGATGAGACGGCTCGGGTCGTTGTTGTTGTTCGCCAGGATCTGTTTGATCGCGTTTTCACGATCAATTGTTTCCTGACTTTTTTCAATCGTTTCCTGCATTTTTTACTCCAAAGCTAAAAAAACAAACAAGGCAAAAGGCTGACTCTCCCAAGGAAGCCAAATGCCTGACGATAGATTGGGGTTGAAAAGGCGGGCCTCTTTATACACGCCTTCACTTTCGTAAATATATCACAAATTATTCCGATGTCAAGTACTTTAGTAAAAATTTATCGATAAAAATTTAAAATTTTTGGAAACTTGAGGGGACGACGCTTCCAGTGTCGTCACTAATTATGAATTATGAATTAAGAATTATGAATCAAAAGACGACGCTGGAAGCGTGGTCCCCGTATTTCCCGGGGGTTGACACTATTTTAAAATAGAGTATAATAAACCATTATTTAACAAGGAGGTTTCTATGGAAGTTTACACTATTAATCAAATTGCGCCCATTCTGAAACTCGACACCCGAACGATCCAGCGCATGGCGGAACGCGAGGAGATCCCTGCCCGGAAGGTCGGCGGCGAGTGGCGCTTCACCCGGCTGGAACTGCTTGAGTGGCTGGAGGGACGTGTCAGTTCCACCAGCGAGCAGGAACTTTTCGAGCTGGAAAACACGATCGAACGCCTCGCGGCCAATCGGGACGTGGAGAACATCCCGGTTTCCGACCTGCTTCTCCCCGACGCGGTTCGAGTCCCGCTGACCAGCCGGACCGGGCGAGGGATCATCCACGAAATGGTCGAAGTGGCCGCCGCGACGAATCTTCTTTGGGACCCGGTCGGAATGGAGGAAGCTGTTCTGGAACGTGAGGCGATGTGTCCCACTGCAATGGAAAATGGTGTGGCTCTGCTTCACCCGCGTCACCCGATGATCGACATTCTGGGCGACCCGTTCATCGCGTTTGGCCGGCAGCCGTCGGGGGTCCCGTTTGCGTCGAATGGGATGTGGACCGACCTGTTTTTCCTCATCTGCTCGATCAACGATACGCAGCACCTCCGCACGCTCGCCCGTTTGAGCCGGATCCTGACATCGCCGGACTTCCTCAAGCAGCTCCGCGAGACGGAAGACGCCCCATCGGTTTTGAAACTGTTCCGCGAAACGGAAGCCCAACTGAAATAGAACGGACGAGTTTGTATGGCAAAGGCAAAAGCTCCGCGCAACAAAACGATCGATACGACGCTGGAGGAAGGCCACGCCTTTCTCGACCGCTGTATTACCGTCACGCGGAAGGTCACGGACGTCGCAGCCGTTTTGGACAAAACCATCCTGGGGGGTACGCTCCAGGTCAGTCATTTGCTGCCGGAAGAGAGTGTCGATCTGATCATCGCGGACCCGCCGTACAATCTCACGAAATCGTTCAACGGGACGACCTTCGCCAAAAGGAACGAGGTGGCTTACGAGGAATACACCCGGGAGTGGCTGCTCGCGGTGAAACCTTTGCTGAAAAAAAACGGCTCTATCTACGTTTGCTGCGACTGGGAATCCAGCCTCACCATCGGCAAAGTCCTGGGAGAGTTGTTCCACGTGCGGAACCGCATCACGTGGCAGCGCGAAAAAGGCCGTGGCGCCAAAGCGAACTGGAAAAACGGCATGGAGGATATTTGGTTCGCGACGAACGGCAGGGATTACACGTTTCATCTCGACGCGGTAAAGATCCGGAAAAAAGTCATCGCGCCGTATCGGGTGCAGGGCCAGCCGAAGGACTGGAACGAAACGAATCAGGGCAATTTCAGAGACACCTGCCCGTCCAATTTCTGGGACGATGTAACGATCCCGTTCTGGTCCATGCCCGAGAATACGGCCCATCCGACCCAGAAATCCGAGAAACTCATCGCAAAGATCATCCTGGCGAGTTCGTCCGAGGGGGATGTCATTTTCGACCCGTTTTTAGGCTCCGGCACAACCAGCGTCGTGGCCAAAAAGCTCAAGCGTCATTACATCGGGATCGAGATCGAGCCGCGCTACTGTCTCTGGGCGGAACAGCGTCTTGAAATGGCGGACAAAAACCCCGAAATTCAGGGTTACGTCAACGGCGTCTTTTGGGAAAGAAACTCCCTGGGCGAGCAAAAACCGCGTTAAAACACCTTTTTAAAATTAAACAGTCGTTTGTCATGAAACCCACTGTTCACCAATTCATCGAAACATGGCGTAGCCGCGGAGACGAAAAAAGCGATACGCAGCAGTTCTGGACCGACCTGCTTCAGCGCGTGTACGGCGTGGAGCATACGGAAACGTTCATTCATTTCGAGCAGCGCGTAAAACTCAAGAACGTCAGTTTCATCGACGCCTCCATCCCCTCCACACACGTACTGATCGAGCAGAAAAGTTCAGACGTGGACCTGCTCAAACCGATCCATCAGTCGGACGGCTCCGACCTGACGCCGTTCCAGCAGGCGGAGCGGTATAACAACCGGCTCCCCTACTCGCAGCGGTGCCGGTGGATCATCGTCTGCAACTTCCGCGAGTTCCACGTCCACAATATGGAAACCCCCGACGCGCCCCCAGTCGTTTTGAAGCTGGAAAACCTCGAAAACGAAGCGCATGTTCTGAATTTCATGGTCGATGAGACCCAGACCGAGGCGTACCGCGAGACGCAGCTTTCCATTTCCGCCGGCGAATTGGTCGGAAAGCTGTACGACGCTCTTCTGGCGCAGTACCGCGACCCCACCTCCCCCGAAACGCTCCGCAGTCTGAACGTCCTCTGCGTCCGGCTCGTCTTCTGCTTCTATGCCGAGGACGCGGGTATCCTGGGCAAACACAACTGTGTCTGCGCGTACCTGAGCAAGCGAAAAAACGACTTGCGGCGCGCCCTGATCGATCTGTTCCGCATCCTGAATCAGAAACCCGAGGAGCGCGACCCGTACCTGGACGAAGACCTGCTTGCGTTCCCGTACGTGAACGGTGGGCTGTTCGAGGGTGACGTGGAAATTCCCCGTATCACGACCGGGATCGCTGACCTGCTCACGCGCGACTGCTCCCGTGATTTCGACTGGTCCGGCATCAGCCCGACTATTTTCGGGGCCGTGTTTGAATCGACTTTGAACCCGGAAACCCGACGCTCGGGCGGAATGCACTACACATCGATCGAGAACATTCACCGGGTGATCGACCCGCTTTTCCTCGACGATCTGCGCACGGAGCTGAAAGAGATTTTCGCGATCCCCATCGAGAAGACCCGGGAAAAACGCCTGAAAGAGTTCCACGCCCGCCTCGCGTCGCTGACGTTCTTTGACCCGGCGTGCGGCTCCGGCAACTTCCTCACCGAGACGTACGTCTCGATCCGCCGTCTGGAAAACGACATTTTCCGCGCTCTGATCAACGGCCAGATGCAAATGTCCGAGTCGGCCATCCAGGTGGGGATCGACCAGTTTTACGGCATTGAGATCAACGACTTCGCGGTTTCGGTCGCACGCACGGCCCTCTGGATCGCGGAGAGCCAAATGCTTCAGGAGACGGAAGGGATCGTCAACCGGACGCTCGACTTCCTCCCCCTGCGCACCCACGCCAACATCGTGGAAGGAAACGCCCTGCGGCTTGACTGGGAAACGGTCGTTCCGAGAGACCGCTTGAGCTTCATCATGGGCAACCCGCCGTTTGTGGGGTATAGTCTGCAATCACCCGAACAGAAAGAAGAGATCCTTTCGATTTACGTCGATGAAAAGGGCAAGCCGTACAAAACCGCCGGGAAAATCGACTATGTGTCGGCGTGGTATTTCAAAGCCGCTCAAATGATTTCAGGTACGCCGATCCGCGTGGCTTTCGTCTCGACCAATTCCATCACGCAGGGGGAACAGGTCGCGAGCGTTTGGAAGCCGCTTTTCGAGCGTTTCGGTATTCAGATCGATTTTGCGTGGCGCACGTTCCGGTGGGATTCCGAGGCAAAAATCCTCGCCCACGTCCATTGCGTCATCGTGGGCTTCAGCCAACAAGAAGCCTCCCCTGAAAGGGGAGGTGGCCCGGAGGGCCGGAGGGGTTCAGAAAATGAGGAAAGTCCGTCCTTGGGCCAGAACCCCCCAGCCTCGCTGCGCTCGGCAGCCCCCCTTTCAGTGGGGCCTTTAAAGC
>JAFTCU010000114.1 GCA_017454585.1 Thermoguttaceae bacterium
ATCGATTCGAGGTACATCGCGATCACTTTCGTGGTCGGGTCGTCGGCCAGGTAATTCAGAAGGTCGATTTCGTTGACGTCGGCTTTGTTACCGAAAGAAACGAATTTGCTGAAGCCCATATCGCGTTCTTCGGCGAAGTCAAGCACGGAGGTACAAAGAGCGCCGGACTGGCTGATAAAGGCGAGCGTGCCGGCTTTCGGGGTTTTCGCGGCGAACGTGGCGTTCATGCGCGCGTCGTTTTCGGCGTTCAGAATTCCGAGGCAGTTCGGGCCGACGAGGATCATGCCGTTTTCACGGACTTTTTCGGCGAAGGCTTTTTCAAGCTCGGCACCCGCAGCGTCCACTTCTTTGAACCCGGCGGAGATGCAAACGAGGGCTTTCACGCCTTTTTCCGCGCATTCCTGGGTGGTCTGGAGCACGAATTTGCTCGGGACGACGATGACGGCCAGATCGACGTCACCCGGGACGTCCTTAACAGACTGGTACGCTTTGACTCCGAGAATTTCGGGAGCTTTCGGGTTGATCGGATAGACCGGTCCGCCCTTGAAAGTGTCCAGGAGGTTTTTCAAAATGTCATTTCCGCAGGTGTTGGGCTTCGTCGAAGCTCCGATGACGGCCACGGATTTCGGATAGAACAGTGCGTCCAGTTTGCTAACGTCTGCCATTGAGTCGGCTCCTTAAATCAGGAATAGTGGTGAAAAAAAGGACAAAAACAATAATTTTTGCGTATTATACCACGTTAAAAAATAAAGTAAAGAGGGCGGGAAGAAAAATTTTAGGGAGCCGTTTTTAAAGCCCCCCACCTCGAGGGGGGTGGCACGCAGTGCCGGGGGGAGTTGGTTGGCGCGGTCACAAACTCCCCCAGTCTCGCTTCGCGAGCCAGCCCCTTCATTGAGGGGGCCTTTAAGCGTCGTCCCAGTAAAATCTTTTAAAAATTTCCCGTTTTTTTGACTTTCCATCCACCGGGTGACTTTCATATTTTGGCAGATGATGTATAATTAACGTCATCTGTTGCGTACCAACATACCCATCACCCACCTACATCAACAGGAGAAACCATGAATCCGAAACGACTTTCCCGCCGTAGTTTTCTCAAATCCTCCGTGGCAGTTGCCGCCTTTGTTTCCTCCGGGTCTTTGGCGTATTCGTCCGACTCCGCGCAAGTGTTCAACAACGCCCCGGTCAGCCCGCTGAAAATCCCCGGCTGGCGGCGTGGGCACCTTCATCAGCACTCGTTCTGGTCCGACGGCTCCGCGACTCTGGAAGAGGCGTGCTCTCTGTATCGGGACGCCGGATACGAGTTCGTCATTCCGTCTGACCACGGCAGATTTCAGGCCGACACGGATAAATGGTTCACGCTGGAAGGCGGCAAAAAGGCGGCTTTCGAGCGCGGCCAGGAACGCTACAAATTCCCCATGGAGACGAAAGAAGAAGACGGCAAACTCCAGCTCCGTATGAGAAACTTTGACGAGATCTCCGCGCTGCTCAATCAGGAAGACCGTTTCCTGCTCATCCCCGGGCACGAACTGACGACGCACGGCGCCGATGGCGTTCAGGTACACTCCAACCTGATCAACTCCCGGGAGGAAGTCACTCAGGAACTCGTTGACAAACTGGAGGGGCAAGCGCCGGCGATGTTCATGAGCCGCCCGATCACCGGGGACAAAACGTCACCCCGCTGCTCCGGTTACGAAGCGGTCGGCTGGTCTTTGCGGGCGCACAAGGAGATGATCGGCGACCGGCCGAAAGACGAAGTCGTCGTGATGTTCAACCACCCCGACTGGATCTGGTACGACCTGCAGCCGGAATGGCTCTGCGAGCAGCCGGAGATCCGGTTCTTCGAGATCGTCAACTGCGGCCCGAATCTG
>JAFTCU010000115.1 GCA_017454585.1 Thermoguttaceae bacterium
GGTAAATGAACCCCCAGCCCCCAGAGAACGTCCGAAAGGCCGGAACGACCGAACGCCCCGCCTTTTTCCACTTGCGCTTGACGCCGCGCGGCTTTAATCCCGCTGTCGCGAGCTGCGACGGCCCGCGCAAAGGGCAATAATTTCAATAATCGTTAAGTTCAAGAGACAACTCCTTGGAAACGATTTGAACGAATCCCGATATTTTAGATAAAAATTTAAAATTCAATAATGAAAATTTTTGGAAAAAAACTTCTAACATCTCTTGATCAACACTAGGAATACCACAGAAAGACTCATAACTTTCATTAAGCATATGCACCAAGTCTTGATTAAAAGTATTTAATTCATTGTAAAAATCAATATATGCTTTTTTAACTTCAATTCTATCATTCATTTTTTTCCTCCGTATTAGGGCGTATTGATGAATCAATATCAATTAGATATTTATGGGACTTAAATTCACAACCAGCGGAACGGCCACAAACTCGGCGAACGTCATTTAACTTATGATCCATTTCGAGCATTTTTTGCAACATTTCTGGAAAATGACGTTCGCCGAGTTTGCGGCCATTCCCAGCCACCATTAAAATAAATAACCTCGTCAATTTGCTCCCCACGTTCTAACATTAAATGAAGTAACGCAGTAGAATCTTTTCCGCCTGAGAAAGAAATTACTTGTTTCATAACTCCCCCCTCGTTTCAAGGTTGATTTCTTGCAAACTGTTTAATTTGGCCGCTGGGTAAGCATATTCAAAACCGAACCGCACCCCCAGCAGGAACACGAACAACGCCAGCACGAAAACCAAAAAGCCAACATAAACGGCCATCAGGTTTATTTTACTTCTCAAATTCATCTGAAATACACTCCTTGTAAATTTTATCGAAATCGGATTTAATACCATTACGAACAGCCGCGAAGCCGTCAGAAAGATATAGTTTACACATCACAACGGCTTGACGCTTTTTCAAAGTCATAAAATCAATCTTGCAAAGATTAAATTCATACTCTCTTGTAATCAAGCCAACCTCACCCAAGGCGTGAACAAACCCACGGAAACAGCCATCAAAATAAGTTTGATCGCACGACCCCAAAGACCCATAAATTTTTTTAATATATTCCTGAGCCTTACTGATTAAACGCGCCTCCTTGCGCTCTGCGGTTCCTTCCATTTAATCTTTCTCCTCAATTTCGTAAAGTTCACTCACTCTTTTTTCAACGCCATAAACGTTTAAAAAGTCTGGACTTGTATTAAAAAAATTATGCAAAATTTCTTGACGGACTTTTTCGATTTCCTCAAGTTTCAACAAAATTAATTTAATATATGGGACAAGCAATTTCGGCACCCGAATGGTTACGGATTCAGTACCATATTTTCCCCCTTTCTCACGGCAACGGGCTGGAACCCATTCACCATCTTTTTCGATAAAACGACGACCACAAAAATATTTAGAAGATTCTTTAACCAAATCAGTTTCAAAAACTTCAATTTTAGTTTGATGAACGTCCGATTTTGCCATTTTTATTATCACCATTCGTAACAGGATATTGACGAAAACGCAAAATTTTGTTATAATTCAAATACCGGCCAAACCCTTTTAAAACCCTCAGGGGTGCCCGATTTCCCATTTTTTAACCCCTTCCTGTTTCTTACATCACATAAGAAACATTATCGGACGTTTACTCTGTAGATTTGCACGTGTATGGCTGGATTTAGATGAACACTTTGTAAACTCCCGGTTAAGAAATAAAATATCTCGTTTGTTCAATTTTTTTAGGTTCGTTTCTTGTTTGGGGCTTGCACGATATTTTTTTTCTTGTATAATAACTGGAAGTTAATTTTACTTCTTTTTTCCATTTCGTCCATTTTCCATTTTTCGTCGTTATGAAAGCGAATTTCGGTTTTTTGCGTAGACTTTTTTGGAATTATATCTTTGCCTTTCTGCTTATCTTTTCCATATACTCTATTCCTTTTATCTTCTTGGCAATTCTTGGATGTCTTTATCTTTTTCAAACTTGCCATTGGTTTATTTTTTCGTTGTCCGTTTTTTCCTCTTTTTTGTTTGTTTTTTTCCTGCTTCTTCTTTTCCGTTTTTTTCGACTTCCGAGATATTGCTCCAATGAACAAATCATTGAAGCACGCTCTCAGGCCGATGATTTCATCAATTCTTTTCCTTATAAGATTCTTGAGTTTAATGATCCCAAATTCACTTTTTCTGTTATTTTAGTCCTCAATCGCCGAATCGCTCGTGCTTGTGGTGTCCGCTCTGCCCACCCTGAGCTTGATGTTCCTGTCGGTTATTTTCTTCGTTCCTTATACAGTATTTCTACCGATCTCGAACAATATTGTAAGCAAACCTTACGAATTGGTCCTTTCGAGCCCTTGTATTATGTCAAATTAAATCATATTTTATGGTTCGTCCCCAAATCATCCCAACCGTCTCCAGATAAATTGAAGTCAAATCACAACCTCTCCTCTTATATCCCTTCGTTTCTTTATGAGATATTTCGAAAGAAGGTTTTTCGATTTATTTTTGAGCGAGTGGCGCATTATTCCATTGAGCTTTACAGTGGCAAGGTTCTTGCTCAAAGACGTTTTTTTTCTTTTAGAAATTTTTCATCATTTCGTGAGTTTTTTCGCTCCCGTCTTTTACTATGGCCAATAGTCCTGGGAATTTTCGGCCTTGTTTTCTTTTGTTGTCTTGTTGTTGCAGGTTTGTTTTACTCAACCGATTCTGTCTGGGAACTGATCCAGATTTACAGAAATGCGCGCGCAAACGGTTTCCCCAGTTTTTCTACGCTTCCGTGGGATCAGATTTTTTTCCGAGTATTCCCTGGTCTATTAGCTTTGATTTTTAGCTGCGTCTTTTATTTTCTGCCATTCTTTTTCCGGTTTCGTTTGTCGCCATTCAATGTTCAGCCAATTCAGGAGTGGCCTGAACACGAAAAAGCAAGTTTTAAGAAGACGAAAGAATTTATCTCCAGGATAGATGATGTATCGCGTTTTTGCACTTTTTCATCCCTTCTTGAAGTCGTCCAGGAACTTCTTTCATCTACGGACAATTGTTACAGGAAACCGCAAGGCCCTACTTTTTCGCTTTCGCTTTTGGAGGTTCTGAAAGGACAGCAGATTTTGATTTCACATCTGCAAACAAAATTTGACGAAGAATTTCCATTTATGAATTATTTGAATATACGCGACTTTTTGTTTGTGAATCGTCTGTACTCCTTTTATTTGAAATTTTTCCTTGCATTTCGCACTTTTAACTTTTGTGTGAACCCAATGTCAGGCTCTGTAGCCGAAGCAAGGATCCATGTGAACAGAACTCTTCTTCAATCTCTCCTTGAAGAATTTCTGATTACTGGTAACATTTTTCTTTTGAACCTAATTGGATTTCATCTCATTGAGGTTTACAGCGGGCATTTGCATTTTCCTGAAAATGGGCTTCCGCTCGCAATTTACCTTGCTGGAGGTACGGATGAGGAGAGACAAGCCGCCTGTTCCGCTCTGCTCAATATTTCAAATCTGAAATTGGACGTTCAGATGGAAACGAAACAAGGAGGTACTGGCTTTACGTGGTTCCCATCTCGTGGTCAAACAGATTGGCAACTGAAAAAACTGGAAGAGCAAATGGACCGATGTGACCTGATTCTGTTTTTATCATCGGAAAAGTCGACTCCAGAGAAGTCAGAGCGATTTCAGAAAGCGCTTGAGCACTGTAAGTCTTATTGTGCCTTAGCTGAGAGACCGCCTCTTGTCGTTTTGACAGCACCAGCTTCTCAGACTCCCCTGCCCTGCTCGGCTAATTTTTACGCTATTCCCCGGAACTCAGACGATGAGTCTGTTCTTCAGGATTCGTTGAAAAGTCTGATTGAGCAGAATCAACAAAAGATTCTTTCACGGCAGACTTTTCGTTTTATCAAAGAATACAGAAAAGAACATGGTCGTTATTACATCGATTAAATCGTTGTAATAAATCAAAAACGCAACCGATTGATTAGTTTCGAGAAACTTGTCCGATATTCTATCTGCCCCCTTTTTCAAACGCTTCCGGCTTTGTGCAGCGATGGTACTCCACACCTGGCCAGCCAAAGAGCATGACCGCTCCGACCCGGTATCCGGTGGGAACGTCCAGAAGTTTTTTCATCCCCGGCACTCTCTCAAAAATACTCTGAGCGAAACCGCACCAGCAGGTTCCAAGTCCGAACGATTGAGCGCAAAGGTCAAAATGAGTTAGCGCTATCACCGGGTCAAACCCGGTACACGGCGCGTTTTTCGGAACCAGGGCGAAAATCATTGCAGGCGCATCACGAAACACGATATCCTGACCGTTCATGATCAGGTCCAAAAAGCGGCTGAATTTCGGGTAAAACAGTCTGCACAAAATGTTCGCTGCCCTGCTCCGAAGTTTGCCGTAAACACTTGCCCTTAGCAGATCCATTTTGGCGGCAGAATCGATGATGATAAACTGCAGATTATGCGCATTACACCCGGTCGGAGTCCAGTCCAGTATCTTTTTCAGCTGGTCCAGAATTTCGTCGTCAATCGGTCGTTTACTCCATTGGCGAATGCTGCGTCTTTGTCGGATCAGATGGATCATTTCGTCGGATTTTGGAATGGCCCCGAGTGGTTCACAGTCCTCGGCTGATTTCCCGTCACAAACTAAAGCGCCAGTGGGACAAACCGCGAGACAGTGACCGCAATGAATGCAGTATTTTTCCTCCCCGGGCGATACAAAAGGCACACCCTCGTCTTCCGGAAGCTGAATCAAATTCACAATGCAGTCTTTAACACAGGCCGCGCAGCGACTACATTTCTCTGGATTGACCTGGATCATCTATTTTACTCCTCTGTTTCTCAGAGTAAATGGTCAGGTACCAGCGGTAACTTTATGCTGGCGCCTGACCTTTTATGGATCATAGATTCACGATGGATCATTCTCTCATAACCGGTTTATCTTCGCCGGGCATATCTTCCGGAACGGGAATGGTAACTTCGCCCGTAGCCGCCCATTCCGTTCCGCGAACGAACGGGACAATGAACGCAACGCTTCGGCACTGCTCTCCGGCGTGTCCCATGGCAATATGGAATACACGGCCCTTGCCGTAGGAAATGACCATCAGCTGCGGTTCGTCTCTGCCGTCGCCCCATTGTTTCGGGTCTGCCCAGGCGGTCGCCAAAATGGTAACGTTTTCTGCCGGACCGCGAAGCTGTTCGTAAAGCTCATCATGGCAGTGACGGAACTTGAGAGGCAGACCTTTCATGATCGGGTGTTCCGGAACGCGAACTTCAACGAGGAATTCGTGCTGAGCGCCGTGATTTCCGCCAGTTCCGTCGGTTTCATGATCTACGACCTGTTTACCGTCTTTCCAGTACAGATACGGGCCAGAAGCCTTGTTGCGTCCGCCCCAGCCGCCGACGGCAATCATCTTGTTGAACTCTTCCCATTTCGGGAAAGAATTGTCGGCCGCGTGGAACGCAACCATTCCGCCGCCATTTTTCATGTATTCTTCAAAGGCCTTTTTGGTTTCTTCGCACCAGTCGTCTCCGTTGTAGTTCAAAACGATAACGTCGTAGGCGGAGAAGTTCGGCTTGAACTGGGACATGTCCTGCCCGTTGCCGGGAGACGTTGCAACGTCAACTGTAAAGCGACCGGTTTCTTCCAGGTCGCGTTTAAGAACAGGCGTTGTTTCCCGCCAGTTATGATTGTTTTGACCGTCAACAATAAGAGCTTTAAGCGCAGCGGTTTCTTCTGCAAACGCCGATGAAAAAAAGAGCGTCAAAACCAGGACGGCCAATACACTCATCAAAATAATTTGACGGATTTTCATGAAAATACCTCGCAGCAAATGAAATAAAAAACATCGAAACGGAATACACAGCCGATTCAATTTTAAATTATATTTTAATCAATGCAGATTGAGTTTGCAATCCCCCCCGACTGACAATTTCCGAAATTTTGCATCTTCTTTTCAAAATTCGAGAATACCGCAAATTGTCTTTCATCGGCAACTTGTCAAACCTATAGTCCAGATCGTTTTGCGGATGCCCTGCCCACAAATCAGTACGCATTATTCTTCCTCGCAGTCCCCTTGACAACCGGTTTCCCCTGGGTTATAATAACCGGAAAAGCGAGTTTTTATCCCACCATTTCACGTTTTGCGAGAGGTTCTTATGAAAAAGCATTTCAAGGTTTTGTTTCTGGCGGTCTGCGCGGTCCTTCTTTCGTTTTCATCGGTTTGGGGCGAGGAGCCGGCCAGCCGGTTTTCGTCCCGGATGATCTGGAACGGCGCGAAGCACTGCGCGTTTACCGACATCATTCAGTTCAAGGGGAAATTCTACTGCACGTTCCGTGAGTCCTCCGTCGGGCACATCCCCGGCAAGAAGACCGGCGAAGGGGACGGCGTGGTGCGTGTGCTGTGCAGCTCCGACGGCGAGAAGTGGGAGTCGGTCGCCCTGCTCCAGCGTGACACGTTCGACCTGCGCGACGCCAAGCTCAGCGAAACGCCCGACGGCCGGCTGATGGTCCTGATGGGCGGGAGCATTTACGTCGATCAGAAACTGGTCGGGCGCATCGTTCAGGTCTCCTTCTCCGATGGGAACGGCCAGAATTTCTCCGCGCCGCAGAACCTGGAGATCGACCCGGCGATCCGCTCCGATGTGGACTGGCTCTGGCGCGTAACGTGGCATGACGGCGTCGGCTACGGCGTGATCTACCAGCCGGTCAGCCCGGACTGGAAAGTTTTCCTCGTCAAGACGACCGACGGCATCCACTTCCAGAACGTGACGCAGCTCGACGTGCCAGGCCGCCCGAACGAAGCGACCGTCCGGTTTGCGCCGACCGGCGAGATGCAGGTGCTCGTGCGTCGTGAGGCGGACGACCGCGGCGCGTACTTCGGGACCGCCAAAGTCCCGTTCACCGACTGGACGTTCACGAACTGCGGCACGTCGCTCGGAGGGCCGAACTTCATTTACCTTCCGGACGGACGCATCCTCGCCGGTGGCCGCGTGAACGGTCGGACCGGGATCGGATTCCTGGAAAAGGACGGCCATTTCAACCTCCTGACCCTCCTGCCAAGCGGCGGCGACAACAGTTACCCGGGCTTCACGATCCGCGACGGAAAACTGTACGTGACGTACTACTCCTCGCATGAGGGCAACACGGCGATCTTCCTGAGTGTGATCCCGCTGGAGGAGTTGAAATAATTCGGACCGGTACGCGACAGAAACATTTGAAACATTCGGAAGGGGGCAAACCATGAAAAAACTCATGATTTTTGCTTTGTTTTTCGCCCTTTGCTCCTTCGTTCGGGCCGAAGACGCGATTACCATCGACTGCAATTTCCCCGGCGGGAATATTCTGGTTGATTCCCTCAAAGACGGCGTGGCACGCGTGCGGCCGGACCTTCGCGATACGACGAGCGAGTGGTTCTACTACGCTTTCCGGGTCCAGAACGCGCAGGGGCAGAAGATCCGCTTCGACTTCCAGGGGCCAAACCGGGTCGGCTCGCGCGGCCCGGCCGTAAGCACGGACGGAGGAAAAACCTGGTTCTACACGAGCAAAACTCCCAACCACAGCGACCGGGAATTCACCTACGAGTTCGGTCCGGATGAGAAGTCGGTCCTGTTCGCGCTGGCTCCGCTTTACACCCAGAAAAACTGGGAGGAATTCAAAGAGAAAATCAAGGACCACGAGGGCCTGAATTTCACGACGCTCTGCAAAAGCCGCAAGGGGCGTGACGTCGAGCTGCTGCGCATCGGCGAAGGGAATCCGGACGCCAGGTTCGCGCTGGTGCTGACCTGCCGGCACCACTGCTGCGAGATGACCGCGAGCTGGGCTGTCGAGGGGATGATCACGGAGATGCTTTCCGGTTCCGAGGCGGGAAACTGGCTTCTGGCTAACGCAGAAATTTTCGTCGTGCCGTTCATCGACAAAGACGGCGTGGAGGATGGCGACCAGGGCAAAATGCGTGCCCCGCACGACCACAATCGCGACTACAACCACCGGCTGTACCCGGAGATCCGAAGTCTTGAAGACCAGATCCAGGAGAATTTCAAGGATAAAAAGCTGGTCTTCTTCGATAATCACTGCCCGTGGATCCGTTCCGGGATGAACGAGTATTTTTACTCACCTATGGGGCCGAACGAGAAAATGACCGCCGCCTGTGACGAGTACTTCAAAATCTTCGAGAAGTACCAGAAATCGGGCCAGATCCCCTACAAAGTCGAGAACAATCTGCCGTTCGGCAAAGACTGGAACACCGAGAAGAACTACTTCAAGTACGAGAACGGCATTTTGACCACCGGCTCCAAAATGTGGGCGGGCAAACTCCCGAATACCATCCTGGCCGGGACGATCGAACTGCCCTACTCCAACGCCTCGAACGTCGAGGTCACGCCGGACAACGCGCGGGAACTCGGCCGAAACATGGCCCGGGCGTTCGCGGAATTCATGCAGCGGCATGAGGAGGAAATTCCTTGAAAATATTTTTATTATTTATTCCCTTTTTACCACTGTGGTTTTGATCTGCCTGTTTTTTCATACGGTGGGACTTTATTATCAAATTGTAGTGGCAAATGACGTCATCGACGGTGCTTGTTCCATTGCGGAAATAGCCTGCGAAGATGATCCCAGGAACATACCTGAAAGCATAGAATATTTGAAAGAATTTATGGCTGGGGCCGCCTCTTTCGGGGCCAGCGCTCCAGCTATCGATACGACGGTTCGGGAATTCCTTGTCAAGAGGCTTTCCACGGAATACGAGGAGTATCAGGCGCGCAAAAAGGAAGAGTTTCTTCAAGAGGACGATTCCACGAGAATAAATTGATTTGAACGCTGCGGAAGTAACTGTCGCTCTGGCGATCGCGCCATATTTCATGAATTGCATCCTGAAAGAGTACGCGGACGAATTCATCCGCGGCGGTGTTGAGGGGCGTTGGACCACCTCGAAAAGCAGGCGCTCCCGCAGTCCATCGAGTGGATGAAAAAGCAGAAAGAACTGGCCGAATGTGCCACTTCTCCTCGACGGGAAACTGGAGCAAATGGGGCTCCTGGGGTCTTTTCCGCTGGGCCGATGAAAAGCCCGCAGATTTGCCGAAGTACCGCGCGTTCGAGAGAGCGCTCAAAAGATGGGCTGAGCCGAAAAGCAAGCGTTAAAGCGAAAAGCAGACCGCTGAGTGTAAGTTTAGAGTGTTGGGGAAAATATGATTGAATGCGACAGTAAAGGTTTTCAAAAATACGTAGATCTGACATGCTATACTGCATCTCCGTTTTACGTGGGCTTTTTTCAGAAAAGTAAAACCATTTCCTACTATGCTGGAATTGAAGCAGCGATGATTTATTTCATCAGAAACTGGTTTTGCTTTCCTATGGATTTATATGCGGAGTGTATCCTTTTAAATCGCAAAGAAATTTCGGAACTTCGTGTGGATTCTCCTGAAATTTGGGATAAATATCGTGGCTTTTGGAAATCGTTTCAAAAAAGAGAAGAAGTTATTTCTCATAAAGAATATGAGAAGCGTTTTGAGAATCAAGATGATGGAACTCTGTCGTTTGACTATATTCCTGAAACACTTTTTTTTCGAAATGGGATTCCCCTTGAAACTTTCGTAAATATGTCGGTTGGTTTTTTTCTGTTTTCAACAATTCAAAGCCATTGTTTTTTTGTAAACCCGAATGAAAGATTGATCTATTATCCTCATAATGATTGTGGATATGGATTGATTGCCATGGACAGGGAATCGCAGCAAACCGGAGTTCGCCAACTTCAGAAAATGAGAAATGAAACTTCCCGCTCCCAGTGGCATATTATAATTCCTGCAATCGGCGAAAGTGTGACAGGAGACATGGAAATTATATGAGTTGGAAAGATACTATTGAAGATTTAAAAGACATCAAAAAGCATCCAAGTTCCTATATTCTGGGAGACCCTGATTTTCTCGCGACAGCGAATTTTCTCACCGGATATTTCTGGAGAAGGGTTAATATGTGGAATTTTCGGGAATGGCTCGTTTTGAAAACAGGTTATCATCATGATAACGCATGGTGGACAGACCTCGTGTTGCTGTTGGTCTTTCCCGGCAGGAATGTTCTTACCAATTCTGCCCCTGACGAAGATTTTGCAAGGAATTTCCTTTTGGACCTGGTAATCGAATACATCCGGGAAAGAGAGACAAAAGGCGAGGACGTCATTCATCATGAGTACCTTAAAATCCAGGAAAAATACAGGCGGAAACATGGGATCGACCCCCAATGGTACAAGAACAATGAATGATAAAATGTTGGCCATACTGCGCAGTCTGCGTGAAAACCCGCTGAAATACACGCGGACCGGCTCGTTTGACGAAACGGCGGCTCTGCTTTGCGGGCTGGATCACGCCACGGGGAAACAGGTGCTCGAGGGGTTTCAGGAGTGGGTGACGATCCAGTTGAAAGGCGATTACAGCAACACGTTTTGGGCGTTTTCTTCGCTGTATGTGACCTTTCCCGAAAGTCGGGGAAATCCGTCCTTTGTGCCCCCCGACGAGGACCGGGCCAGAAACGGCCTGCTCGATCAGGTGGAGCAGTTTCTTTCAGACCGAAAGACAGAGGGGTTGGATGCTCTGCGAAAGAAATATCAGGCCGTGAGAAACGAATGGGACGAATGGTACGAGAATGAATTTTTGGCCGATCTGGAAGAGGAGCAGGAAGATGATTGACGAAACAGAATTGCTGGAAGACCTGCGTCACATTCGCCGCCGCCCCAAAATGTGGATGCGCCGCGGCACGTTCAACGATACCTGCGCGCTGATCCACGGGATGGACCTCGGCACGGACGGCCAACTGCTCGCCGGTTTCCGCGACTGGCTCGGCAAGAGGCTCGGAACGCCTCACGAAGAGCTGCCATGGTGGGACCTTTCGCTCATGCTGACGTTTCCGGAGGAACGATTTTCCACCCCGGCCACTCCCGTCCCGGACGAAGAAAAAGCCCGCACGGAGCTGATCAACCAGATCGAGGAGTTTCTTTTGAAACGTTGACCGAGGATCAAAATGAAATTCAAAACCGAACTGCGAATCACGAAATACGACCCGAAATTCAGGGATGAAAATGGGGTGTATCTCCGCGACGAGTGGTATTTGATTTCCCAAATCGGCAAAACATTCGATGGAAAAGTTTTCACTGCCAGCGAGTATTTTGAAGCGGAAAACCGCTATATCGAGTCTCTGAAAATCCTGCTCGGCGCGTGCGGTATGACGGAAATGGCAATGACTTGCGGCACGGCAGAGAACTGGCGCGTTTGCGACGGTCATAACCTTTTTAAGGAAGTACCATATCCTGTCGAAAGAATCAAACCGATGATCGATTTAAACGACTTGTACGGGTACCGGGAAGATGATTCAGGCACAGAGATTCACATTCCGCATCAGTCGATTTCCGAAGACGAAGTCAGGAATTGGACGACCTGGTTTATGATTCCCACCAGTTTTTTTACGAACAACAAAACCTTTCACCTTTCGGACGAGTTCGTGGCTTCTCTCCGCGAAGGTCGAGTCTGCAACGTTGATGAAATCGAATTGTTGAGTCGTCTTTGTTTGCGGGAAGAATTTTGCTGTAATTTTAAGGGCCAAAACAACAGTTACCTCCATTTCGGCTGGGACTATTACATGTATTTCGGCGGTGATTTCGATTGTGACTGGGCCTCCCTGAAATTTCCGAAAGGGATTTTCGTCGAGCCGTTTCCAAGCCCCTGGTTCGCTGATGAAGACAAATGATCGGCTAACCCGCTTTCGGCCAGATGTCACAAAGTCCACTAAGTTCGTTTTTTTTATACTATTCCAGCGACTTGAGCGGGAAGCGTGTCACGCCGCAGTTGCGCAGTTTGTGGTTTCCCGTGTAGGAAACGTACACAAATCCGTCGTGTTCCAGAACGGTCGGGTAGTGTGAAGCGCCCTGCTCCGTCGAGCCGGTTCGGTCGCTCACCTTCCAGATGGTCGAAAAGGCCGTTTCTCCCGGTTTCGCCACGGCCATGACGAGCGTTCCGCGGCCCATGCCGATCCCTTGGGTCGTCGGGTTTCCGTCCGCATCGGTTTTGCAGTCGATCCGGCCGTCCGCGGTCCTCTTGAAGCCCGGCAGATTGTACACGATGTAGCGGTACCCGTTCGAGAACGTCCCGGCGGCGAACTTGGAATTGCTGGCGGCAAAGACGCGGTTTTCGATTTTGCGCCACGTCTCGCCATAGTCCCGGCTTTCGTAGAAATTCGGGAACGGCGTGTTTTCACGCCGCGTGACGGCCAGGAGGTTCGGCCCGTTCGCGAGGACCGCCGTCTCGGCGAAAACGTTCACGTAATCTTCCGGGTCGAGCCGAACCATCCGCCACGGCTTTTCGATCTCTTTTCCCTGCGAAATGACCACGACCGGCGTCGTGCCGTTAATATTGCGCGATGGGGGCATCAGGCTCCCGGACATGCAATAGTTTCCGTTCTCCATGAGGATCGGCGGCTGCATCGAGAGGAACTTTTCCGCGATCGGGCCGAGAATTTCCCACGTTTTGGTTTCGGGTTTCCAGACCTGCAGGAGGCACTCGGTCGGTTTTTCCGCGCCGAATTCCTGATTGGTGAAGCAGTACAGTTTGCCGTCGAGCGTGAGGAATTGCAGCCCGACGTACATCCAACCGTCGTCGTTTCCGCGGTCCTGAACGGTTTCCAGGCCGGACCAGTGGAAGAAATCTTTTGAGCGGCGGGCGCGCTGAATGGTTTTGCCGGAAAGCTCGGTCCGGGGATTATTGTACCATCCGACGATCAGCTCGCCGTCCAGCTGCCCAATGGAGGTTTCATGGAGAAAGCCGTATTCCGGGTCGGTGTCGCAGTCCTGCACGATGACGTGCTGCGTGCCGTGCGGAAAGACGATCTCAGAGACCGTCGGGTACGGTACGCCATCCGCCCACGGTTTGAGGAAAGGCTCATTTTCGTCGGCTTTTACAGTACCGGCCACAGCAAGGAACAAGGAACACAAAACCAAGAGAAAAAGGAAACGTTTCATGGGGATTCTCCAGGTCAGGAGGGAATGAAAGAGCAAGAGCCCGAATAAAAACCATCCTTTTATTATATACCGTGGACTCGGAAAGTCAATGACGTACAATCATTAAAAGTGGCAAATTTGTCAATTTCATCATTTTTTGCAAATTCTTTTTGTTTTCGCCACTCTTTTCGACCGATAAAAATGACGGGATAATAGTAGAACTATGCATATATTGTATAGCCAAACCACGAAAGGACGCAAGGATGCGGAATTACGTAAGAGGATTTGCCGGGATCACCTGTCTGATGTTCATGCTCATGATGAGCCTGGTTTCTGTTTGTTCGGCCGACATTATCGCGACGAACGGGAAATACTATGTTTATGAATACGACTCGGGAGATCGGGCCGTTTTTTATCAGTCGGGCAGCGAACAGGATCCCTCGACGGACGAGGTTTTGCACAACAAGAACTCCTACGGGATGCTCAAGGACAAAGATGGCAAGGTCCTGATGTTTGAGGTTGAAATCACCCATGGCGGAAGCACCTACAAAATGCCCAGCCCGGTCTATGAAACCGGCAAGTTTGCCAATCAAAAAACGGATGGCGAAGGCTATTGGCTCGATCAGATCAGCAATTTTGTCATGGACGCGTCAACAAACCAGAGACTGATCGATCCGAACGACCCGCTGGTCTTTTATTACTGCAATGAGCAGCCCTCCTCGAAGCTGGATGCGAATGGGAACCGGATCATATACGATATCCAGGGCAATGAAGTCGCAACGATTCCCGCTTCAGATCTTCAACCGTATGTTCCTACAGACCCGACCGATCTGCTTTTCCATGACGCATACATGAAACCGGTCTGGAATGACCCGATCGATCCGACGGCCGATGGTCAACACACGTCAGGGGTCATTAAACTGAATGGCGGGACCGATACCGCGGGCTGGAACGGATCCTCCTTACATTACTATTTCGTGGATACTTCGGAACAGAGCGCATTCACTAAAAACCACCTGATAGCCGCCTCGACCATTGCCTCAACACAGGCTGCGGCGACCGTCGCGGCGCAGGCTTTGAATATTCCTTTCCCGAACGGAACCGCA
>JAFTCU010000116.1 GCA_017454585.1 Thermoguttaceae bacterium
GCCCGATTCGTCGCCGTCACGTGCCACTACGACGTGGCGGAGTGGCTGGAGCCGGACTGGATCCTCGACCTGGCCGTCAGAAAAGTCACACGGAGGCGTCTTCGGCGACCCGAGATCCGACTCGAAATTTTCCGTACCAGTGCAGCGGTCTGGCCCATGTTTGCGCGCCATCACTATTTGAGTGCGAGCCTGAACCGCAGCGCACAGTGCTTCATCGCGATGTGGCACGAAACGCCCGTCGCCTTTTGTGCCGTTCTCCCGCTCATCGGGCGGAAGGGCCAGCGACGGATCAGCCGCCTCGTGACGCTTCCCGATTTCCAGGGCCTTGGGATCGGAATGCGTTTCGCGGAAGCCCTCGGCTCGTACTTCCACGAGGAGGGTCTCCGTCTGAGCATCACCGGCTCCCACCCGGCCGTGATCGCGCACTGCCGCCGCTCCCCACTCTGGCGCACGGTCACGGTCCACCGGGCGACCTCCGCCCCCCGGAAGTCCACCATGCATCGCTACAAAGGCGCCGGCGAGCGGTTGGTCGTCTCGTTTGAGTTCAAACCAGGCACCAAACGAATAATGAATAACGAATAACGAATAATGAGGAGAAAGTGTTCAGCTGTGACTCCAATTCCTTTGAGCCTGAACTTTTTCATTCATTTTTCACTTTTCGTCATTCAGAATTCGTTCCCCTGATTTCCTCCCGCTTGAGCTTAAACTCATTCGCCCCATTATTCGTTATTCGTTATTCATTATTCATTAATTATTTTATGCCCAAAATCCCAACCAAATCCCCACCCACCAAAAAGTCGGCTCCTCATCCGCCGCTGACTCAGAAGCAGAAGGACGAGATCGTCGCGATCGTGACGGTCGGCTGCTCCCGCAAAATCGCGGCGCGTTACATCGGCTGCACGCAGGATTTTATTCGCCGGACGGCCAAAAAGGACCCGAAATTTGCCGAATCGCTCCAGCACGCGGACCTTCAGGCGGAGATCACGTCGATGAAAAGCGTCAACGCCGCGGCCCGTCAGGAACGCTACTGGAAGGCGGCTACGTGGATCCTGGAGCGCAAAAATCCCGAGGACTACCGCCTCCGCCCTCCCGGAACGTTTACGCCCGAGCAGCTGAAATTCATCATGGAACGCCTCTCGGAAATCATTGCCGAAGAGGTCAAATCCCCGGCCTACCGGAAACGGATCCTCGCCCGGCTGGACGAACTCATGAAAAAATTATGAATTGTGAATTAAGAATGGAGAATTACAAACGAATGAAGAAACTCCCCTCCTCCTCCACCCCATTGAACGACGCTGGAAGCGTCGTCCCCGTAATTCATAATTCAAAATTCTTAATTCATAATTAAAAAAGATGTTTTCCTCCTCCGACCTTCAGGCGTTTGAAAATTTCCTGACCCGGTTCCGGCCGGTTTTCGCCCGGGCGCACGGTCAGGCCCGGCATCGTGAAAACCAGGGCAGTCCCCGGGACGGAACGCTCGAATCGTGGTGCTTCACGTTCCTGCCCGACTTTTTCAGCCTCTCCCCTTCCCTGATGCACCGCTGGATGTTCCGCGTGCTGGATCATTTCCCAAACCAGCGGGGGAGCCGGCTCAACGTTTTGGCCCCACGCGGAAACGCCAAATCGACCATCGGGACGCTCGCGTTCCCGCTCCGCTGCGCCCTGGAAGGGGTGGAGCCTTACATCTGGATCGTTTCGGACACTCAGGACCAGGCGTGCCTGCACCTCGAAAATCTTCGGCAGGCTCTCGCGTCCAGCCCGGCCCTGAAACTCCGCTACGAGTCGGCCCTGAACGGGAAGATTCGAAGTCGGGAAGACCGGATTCTTCTTCCCAACGGGGTCCTGATCGAAGCGTACGGAACGGGCCAGAAACTCCGCGGACGCCGTCACGGCGCGCATCGGCCGAGCCTGATCGTCGGCGACGACCTTCAGAACGAGGCGTACTGCCGCTCCTCGCGTCTGCGCCACACGTCCCGGGAGTGGTTTTTCGGTACGCTGCTGAAAGCCGGGAATTCCCGCACGAACGTGATCCACCTGGCGACCGCGCTCCACCGGGACGCACTCGCGCTGGAGCTGAGCCGCACGCCGGGGTGGCGGTCCCGGATTTTCCGTTCGATCCTCCGCTGGCCGGACCGGATGGACCTTTGGGACGAGTGGGAACGCCTGTACTTCGCCGCCCCGCACGGACTGACCGCCC
>JAFTCU010000117.1 GCA_017454585.1 Thermoguttaceae bacterium
CCCCGCAGGGGTTGGATTTTTAAACGACGCTGGAAGCGTCGTCCCCGCAGAGGTTGGTTTTTGAGACGACGCTGGAAGCGTCGTCCCCGCAGGGGTTGGATTTTTAAACGACGCTGGAAGCGTCGTCCCCCAGAGGTTGGATTTTTAAACGACGCTGGAAGCGTCGTCCCCGCAGGGGTTGGATTTTTAAACGACGCTGGAAGCGTCGTCCCCGCAGGTTTATTTTCTCGCGACGAAAATCTCCGCGACGGCGCTGAATTTGGAGCGTTCCAGCAGTTTCAAGCCCGCGTGTTCGATCAGGGCGGCCATGATCCAGCTGAAGGTGCTGTATTCTTTCGAGAGATGTCCGATGAAGGGTTCCTTCATTTCCTCGCTGGAAATTTTATCCAGGAATACCGTCTCGCATTTTGCCATCTCGCCGCAGTCCCACGGGAATGTGACATCCACCAGAATGAGCACTCCGCCCGGTTTGAGCGTTCGCCGGATATTCGCCAGAGCCTCCCCCTTCCACACATCAGGCAGATGATGAAGCGCGAGACTTGAAACCACGGCGTCGTACTCGTTTTCCGGAAAGTCAAAGGTCAAAAAACCAGCGTGGAACCATTCCATGTTAGTGAGTCCAAGCGGGGCGGCTTTTTCCTTCGCCACGGCCAGCATCGCCTCCGAAGCGTCCAGAGCCGTGACCCAAGCGCACTTTGGCGCCACGGTTCGGGCAAAAGCGCCTGTTCCCGTGCCGATCTCAAGGATTTTCGCTTTTGCCAACCCATCGGGGATCAGAACCTCCAGCCGATCCAGAAGATTTTGGTTTTCTGCCTTGATATTCCGGACGGTACTGTGACGTTCCTCGTAATGGGCCGCCTCGGAAGCCGTCGTGTAATCAATGATCGAGTTGATTTTTAGTTCATCGTACTGCCACATCGGACGTTCTTTTCTTTTCATTTTATGTCCTTGTTCAATCTTTGGTGGAAAACCGAATTGGGATATTAATTAAATGCGGGAATATTATATTGTGTTTTTAGAAAAAGTCAAGAGGGAAAAGAATTTCCTGACAAATTTCTCTTTCCGTCAAATTTTGGTCAAATTTCCCTGTTTGAGTCACCAAAAAAGTCTTTTCTCAAAAAATTTTGGAAAAATTTCAAAAAAATTCGAGGGGGCTTCTTGATTTTTAGTTCATTTGGTGTATGCTGATAATAATAATGAATTTTACTCGTCACGCGCATATTTCAAATGAGTGGTTTAAATTATGGCCAAAGCTTTTTTACGTATTAACCTTTCTGAGAATGGAAAGTTTTTCCAGCCTGTGGCTCTGGAACCCGGCTGCCCTCTGATTGACCCAACGAACGCAAACGACCGGATTCTGTTCCGGTGGTTCCGCGGCATGACCCCTGAACCGGAGTGGGTCGATGAAAACTGTGAAATCATTCAATATTATCTAAGAAACGATCAGGGCGCGCGTCTTGAGGAAATTGACGAGGTCCAGCCCGTTACGAATGAAGATCTGAAAGAGCTTCTGGCCGGCGAAATTGAGCGTTTGCAGCTTCGTTTTGACGCGATCCGTCCCGTTTCTACGACTGAAAAAATTCTGTATCAGCGTCTGAGCGAGGAATTTCACGATCTGGTGGAAAACACCAAACGTCCGGATCGCACCTACTATTTCTTTAAATATCAGGACGGCGGCGGATTCTGGCGCCTCATCTGGATCCCCGGCTATTTGCCGAAGTCCCAGGAAGTCGGGATCCCCATGATTTGCGACGATCCGGAGTGTATGCAGCTCTACCTGCGCCTCCCCAAGACAAAACCCCGATGCCCAATTTGTGCGAAAGTCCCGACCGCAAAGCGTAAAGCGCTCGAAGCGGCCCGCCGGAAACGGAATTTTTACGGCTCGCTCATACTCTTTGTTCTGCTTCTTGCGTGGGTCATCTGGAACCAGTTCACCCTGCTCGTGAAACCGGGTGTGGTCGAGACGGCCACGGGCACCTTCGTCGATTACCACGTACAAACGCCTGGGTTGGACGGTTTTGGACTGCTCCTTTCCAAAGACGTAACGAATACAGTCCTGCGCGGGAGTGAAGACCCGCACGTGGCGGCATTCCTTGAAAACGGGACCAAAACCGGCGCCCATCAGGTCCTCGCTCTGACCCCGGGCGAGACGAAAATCAAATTCCAGACCGGTTTACGCCGCAAGTCCGTGAAATTGACGGTTACGGCTCCCGCCGCTCCGGAAACCGTCTGGATCGAACTGGACGGCAAGAATACGGAACTGGCTGTGGGAACGACCGCGCGAGTCCGTCTGCTTGGGAAATACGGCCCGAAAGGGAAAACGGTGGATCTGACTCAGGCAGCAAAGTGGCAGATCCCCTCCGCCTCACCCATTTTCTTCAATGAAGGATTCATCGAGGCAAAATCGACCGGTAAAGCCGAGCTGAAGGCGAGTTACAAAGCCCCGGGCGACTCCAAAGCCAAAGATGCCGTCTTGAGTCTGACCGTCGCGAAGGCCCCCGAGTTCACCGAAATCGCGGTGGAACTTCCCAATGAAGGAAAACTTCAGCCGGCGTGTTTCGTCAATTATCGCGTGCATGGGAAAACGGCCGACAAAAAATCGTACGATTTGACCGGTTCCTCCAAACTTTCGTGGAAAGTGACTCCCGCCAATGCTCTGACCTACCGCGGCGCATGGCTGGAAACCGGCGCGCCGGGTCAGGGGAATTTGGCCGTTTCGTACGCCGCCGGAGCGAAAAAACTCGACGCGAGCGCCGCGTTCACGGTCGCCCCGACGGAAAAACTCGTAAAACTGCGCGTTTTCTCCAAAGCGAAACAAAAGAAAGCGGAAACCGAAACGGAAACTCTGGCCGTGGACCAGAAACTCCCGCTTTCCGTCATTTCCGCCGACCTTTCCAGCGTGACGGCGACCAGTTCCAACCCGCAGGTCGTCGAAGTCACGAAAAACTTCGAGCTGATCGGCCGCAAAGCCGGGGAAGCTCACGTCACGTTCACCGACGGTTCCTCTGAAATCACTGTCCCTGTGAAAGTTTCCGCAGCAAAAACGGACGCGCTGCATGTTCTCCCGCCGCGTCTGAACGTTCCGCAGGACCACGCATCTCAAGTCCTCCTGCTTGCCCAAAGCGGTCCCGAGTTCTTTATCCTTGCGAACGACTCGACAGACCTGATCGCGAAACCAAACGAAGCGATCGCAACCGTGAACCCGATCCAGAAGTCAGTGACCGGTCACAGCGGAACCACCACGCCGGAAACAGTCGTTTACGCGCACCAGGCCTCAAAAGCCACTGCAGAAGTTGCCGTGAACGTACCGCCGCTCAAATTTGAGATCCGGCCAGAAAAAGAAGTCAAACTCCCGCTTGGTCTTTGCAAATCTTTCTCCGGGATCGCGACATACGGTGACGGCGTGATCGCGTTCGTCGATCGTACCCGCATCACGTGGACAATTTCTCCGGAACCGGAAGAAGACTCAGGTCTGCGTTTTGAAGCCGGCCGCGCGATGGCTCTTGCAGAAGGCGCAGGTCCGTTCCAGGTCAAAGGAAATTACTGCACAAAAGACTCTGCGCCGGTGAGTGTCACGACCGTGGAAGCCGCCGATGTAGAGCTCCAGCTTCACGTGGACCGCACGCTGCGTATTGAGGGCGAGCCGGGCAAAGCGGTCCTGACCGGTCGGTTGGACGATGGTGACGTTGAACTCGTTCCGGGACTGGCCGCCTTTGCTTCCTCGGACGCCGAAAAAATCTCCATTCTGAGCGAAAAGGACGGCGTTTACCGCGCTGCTCTGCAAGGGAAAGCCTCGCTAAGCGCAACGCACCCCGCATCCGCCAATCCCGCCTCGGTCGATCTGACGGTCGTTCATCCGCGCCATCTTGAAATGTACTGGGCGCCGTCCGAACTGGATCTGGCAGTCGGCGAAACGGCTCCGTTCCAGCTTCGTCTTAAAGTCACTGATCCGAAAATCGTCTTTGGAGACGCGGCTCCAGCGGCTGAGGAAAAGAAGCCTGAAGAAGCTCCAGCCGATGGCGAAAACGCCGCTGAGGACGAAAACGCGGAAACTCCAGCTGAAGCGGAACCCGCTCCGAAACCGCAAGTCATTGCGGTCACGGATTCTGTTTGGGACGTTCCGATGAACTCACCGGGAATTTACTGTGCCATTGAAAGACCGGATGCGGTGATTCGCCACTCGGCAAGCCTCACGGGGCTGAAAGAGGCCGACCCATTCCGCATCACGGCCAGCTTCCTGCCGTACCTGAAAAAGCCCGCAATCGCGGTGGTCTCAGTCGGTAAACAGGAAACGGAAGAACTCCGTGTGATCCCGTCCGAAGTGACGCTTGCGCCGGGTCAGACCCTCGCGCTCAAGGTTGAGGAAAAACTCGTCGGAGCGGACCAGTTCACGGAAGTCGCGCCCGAATTCGTGCGTTGGGACGTTCCGCGTAATGTGCTCTGGACGCCGGCTCAGGACGGGATTCGCCCGTTCGTGACGGCTCCTGATGACGGAACGCAGGCGTTCACCCTGACGGCCAAATTTGCGAACAAAACGGCCGCGTGCCACGTCACGGTCGCGGAACCTAAACTGAATCCGGCAGACCCGGCGGTCAAACTCGTCGTGGAACGTCAGCCCGGAGGTCAGTTCCTCCCGATCGGCCAATCCCAGGGTTACGAAATCTGGATGGAAAAAGGCGACGTGCGCGAACTGGCGCCGAATGTCTTCTGGACCCCCAACTTCGTGGACGGACGTGTTCTCTGGAACGCTCCGGTCCTGACCGCAGTTCAAGCTAGTGACCCGGTCTTCCTGACCGCTCAGGTTGGCGACCGCCTTGTGACGTTCTGGACTCAGCCGGTCGATACAACGGTCGAGGGTGAACGCGCTCCGCTGCGTGAAGGTCAGCCGAGCGACCTGCGAATCGTGAGCGACGATGGTGAAGAAGTCACCGTTCCGGTTGGCGCCGTTTACACGAATTACGACGTGGAGGCGGAATACCCGGACGGCTTCGTCCGAATCGTGACGAAGGACGCGACGATGCACGCCATCGCCGGCGATCCAAAGGCCGTGACGCCGTCCAACGGTGAACTCGTGGCCGTGAGCAAAGGAAAGGTCACGTACATCGCCGAATACGAAGGCGCCGAGACGGAAACGACGAAAATCACGCTGAACGTCACGGAAGACGTCGATATTGACGAGCTGCGCCTCGAACCGGATAAGAGCATCCGCATGATGCCGGGCGAAACGGTGAAGTTCAAGCTGCACGGCTTCAAAGAAGGAAAATCGGTCGGTGTTCTGACCGGCATGGGAAATATTGAGTGGAAATCGAGTGCGCCGGAAATTGCGGTCCCGCAAGGGCCCGTCACCGCCGCCAAGGCTCTGGGCAAAGCGGAAATCACGGCCACGCTCAACGGCGTGACGAGTGCCCCGGCTGAGGTGGATGTGGTCGCGACCATCGATGAAAAACTCGGCCCGACCGATAACGTGATCAAGATGATGGTCGGCGAAAGCCGCCTGGTCGGCAAAGACTTTGCTCTGATCCGCGGAAACGTCGATTTCAGCATGCAGTGCACCGTGACGCCGCTCGTTCCGGAAATCTGCGCCTACGATCCGTCCCGCCACGCGCTGGTCGGCAAGACTCCGGGCGCGACCGACGTGATCTTCACGATGGGCGATAAAAAGGCGGTCATGCGCGCCGTTGTTGGCGGCGTGGACGCGGCCACGATCCAGGCTCTGCGCACGGACGGAAAAGTCATCGTGGAACCGGGCGTCATCACGCTCTCCGTCGGCCAGATGATCGACCCGAGCGTTTTCGCGGTCACGGACGGTGGGATCCGTCTGGAACGTACGAACAGCGCGGTCTTCAAGAGCAGTGATCCCGATGTCGTGGAAGTTCGCGGCCTGTGGCTCTGCGCCAAGAAGCCGGGGACTGCGGCGATTTCCGCACAGATTCCGGACGTACCGGGCCGAGCCTCGGATGCCTGCGTGGTGACGGTCGATTCCAACCCGATCACCGAGCTGGCGGTCGAACCCGCGCTCATCCAAATGTCCACGGGCGACAAATCGAACCTCTTCATTCAGGGCCGGAGCGCCAGTGGTCTGCATCGGATGTTCGACCAGCCTGATTTGAAAGTTGTTTCGGATGGACCAGCTGCGGCAATGAACGGCATTACGCAGGTCGAAGCCCGCGCCGCGGGTCAGGCGAATATTAATATTGACTGGAAGGGCCAGATCAAATCCCAGGTCCCGGTCACGGTCACGGATAATCCATACGCCGATCTCGCGATTGACCCACCAACCGCCACGGTAGCGGTGGGTGAAGGCCGGGCGTACCAGGTCACCGCCACGCGCGGCGGCAAACTTTACGTGATCCAGCCTGCCACGGGTCTGGAGCTCACGACGAAGGATCCGGAAATCGCGGTGGTTCAGAACGGTCTGGTCTTCGGTCGTTCCGTTGGACGCACGACGGTCATCGCCCGCTTTGCCGGAATGGTCTCGGAAGGCGTTCTCGACGTCGTTCCGGCCGGCTCGATCCCGACGAGTGTTGAATCGGCTTACGTCGATCCGAATGCGGCGGTGGTTTACCGTCCCGCGGACACGATTCTCGACGGCGGCGTCGTTGGAGTCACGAGCAAGGAAATCTTCGGAGAAAACGTTGCGGCTCCGTTTGTTGCGACCGAGGGAGTAGTCAACGGTACGCCGGTTGGTCTGCGCTTTATGGATTCGACCTTGCGTCTGTCCAAAACAGGCACAGCCGTTGCGGTCGAGGTATTCGAGGAACTGGCGGACGGGCGTCTTGGACGTAACGTTTCGACGGATCCGAACCTGAAGCTCGAATTCGCGAAATCGACGGCGACTGCGGAACTCACCCGCGGTGAAGACGGTCGTGTCCTCGTGAAACCGGTCGGCGAAAAACGCGGTACAGTGAACGTGAACGCGACACTTGGAACCCTCAGCTCGGCGATCCCGCTCCAGATCAACGTTGGTGACGCTGTCGTGGACGGCGCATCGTTTAACGTCTTCCCGGGCACGCTCTTCATCGTGGCTGGAAATCAGGGAGTCGTTGACGCTGCTCAGGTCAACCCGAATAACGGCATGATGCCGGTCGAGACGCTCTTCAAGATCCAGCCTCCGGCCGATACTTCGATCGTTTCCGTGGACGCGAACAATCACATTCACGGTAACGCGCCGGGATCCGTGACGCTCGTCGTGGAGTCCGTGGACCCGAACGGTCCGTACAACGGATTGACCACGACCCTGCCGGTCACAGTGACCCAACGCCTGAACCTGAAGATCACGCCTCAGCAACTGACGGTCAAGGAAGGCGAACAAACACCGACCTTTGCCGTAACGTCGCTCGAAAACGGTGTTGAGCGTCCTGTGGCGGCGGACATTGAATCTACCGACCCGTCCGTTCTCGCGAATCTCGGAAACGGTCGCTTCCAGGCGGTTGGCCCGGGCAAAACGCAGGTCTGGGGGTCCTACCTCGGGAACGAGCTCTACGCGGACGTGACGGTCATCGGCGAGCGCTACCTCAAGGTCGAGAACGAACTGGCCAGCGACAACACGGTGACGGGTGAATTCTCCGTCCGGTTCAACGTCCTGGCGAGCAACCAGGAAGGAGAGCTTGAGTATCGCGTTTACCAGGAAGGCACAGCCCCGCCGGACGTCTGGCAGCCAGCCCGAACGGATGCGGATGGTCAGGTCATTTCGATCGAAAGCGCCCAGCTTAACGGTAATTTTGACAATGACCACGTTTACCGCCTGATCATCGAGTCGCGCACCAAGGGACAGAATAACATTCAGCAGTACCCGGTGAGCTTCCGACTCCTTCATCAGGGACGTATGCTTCAGAGCATTAACTGAAAACGAAAAATGAATGAGGAATGACGAATCGTAATTTTCTCTGCGATTCGTCGTTCGTCGTTCATTCGTCAATACAATATTTACTCATTTCAATCCTTTATTTTATATTTAACCAACGAGAGAACCATGGGATTTCCAGATGAACGCGATCGTCAGATCATCCGCCAGGCGGATCAGGTGGACCGACTTGCAACCGAAATTTGTGACTGGCTCGCCGAGTTTAACGCGGACCGTCGCAAAGTAGATTTGCTTCCGATTCCTGAGAGTGACGAGTTCGAGATTCTTCAGCTTCGCCGTCAGGCCAGCAGTTTGTACACCTCTTCAAAAGTTCCGGTCGCGGCCGCAGTTTACGGCCCGTCACAGGTAGGAAAAAGCCTTTTCATGGGTCAGGTACTACGTGCGCAGAGTGAGGCGTACAGCCCGCTGGGGCGTGATGAGGCGCACGGCGAACCGGCCTATTACAAAGACCTCTCGTTCAATACCGACTTAAACCCGCAGTCCGGCTCAAACGAAGCGACCGCTTTGGTGACCCGCTTCACCACAAAGGACCGTATTTCCGAAAGTGTTTCGCCTGAATACCCTGTCATGGTGAAGGCGCTGACCCGAGTCGAGTGGATCCGCGTTCTGGCGCGTGGTTTCCAGGTCGAATGCCGCAGTCCGGAATTCGCGTGGGACGAGTCCCACCTCGACAAAATGCTCGAGGATATGTCACGCCAATACCCGGGCACGAGCGTTGACCGCCGGTGGCGCATGGACATCATCGACGCGTACTCCTATATGCGTACGGTGGACCGCCGCGGTTTCCCAACGAAAGAAGCGATCCTTTCCGCGCTCCTGAGCCGTTATATGCTCTCGGATGAAGGTTATATCAAAGCGTGCGGTGAAATTTTCTGGGGCGGCTGGCCGTCTTTGACCGGTCTGTTCATCCGCATCAATAAATTCCTCGAAAAACTCTCCAGTTCCCCGGAACCCGCGATCCTGGTGCACTGGGCCGGCGTCCGTTTCCTGTTGGACTCCCAGCGTTCCAAGGTCCACGAGCGTAAAAACTCGCTCTGCTTCACGCGCGTCGATTGGGCCGACTTCCACCTGCGCCAGCGTAAAGAGTGGTACGTGCTCGAATACACGCCTGGAAGCGGAAACGGCGACGAAGACCTGGAAACGATCCAGGCCGCCATGCTCGAACTGGTCCTCCCGATCCTGCCGCACCGTCTGAACGATGACTGGCGAAAAGTGATCGAACAGATGGACTTCCTCGACATTCCTGGTATGCGCGCCGGCCGTCAGGGCGCTGAACAGGGTAAACGAACCGAAGCCGACAAACTGGAAGAGCAGATGGAAATCGTGAAACGTGGTAAAGTGGCGTACCTCTTCGAGCGTTTCACGGACGAGCTCCAGATCCAGACGCTGATCCTGCTCAGCCGCGGTGGAAACCTCGAAGTGACATCCCAGATGAAACACCACATCGACAAATGGGGACGTGCCCGTTACGGCGAAAAGTACTGGCCGAGCAAGGTCACGGACGAACTCCCCGCTCTGTTCATCGGTATGACGGGTATCGACGAAGAATTCCGTAACCGCCAGGAATACGCGGACAAGGGCCTCTACCAGCAGCGTCTTGGTCAGCTGGTCGATACGCTGGGGCCGGTCATGACGGACTTCGGCGGACGCGGCAAGGCCTTCACGAACACCTACCCGATCCGTTACCCCGGAACGTGGGACACCGACGAAAGCCAGCGGCAGAAGGACGACCCGGAAAAGTGGGTCCGCGCCGGAAAAGCTTTCCTCGAATCTGAACGTGTTCAGGAATATACGGCCAATCCCGAAATGAAGTGGAAGGCGGCCATGACCGACGGTGACGGCGGTCTTTCGCTCATCAGCGCCGGTATTCGCGCAGTCACGACCTCGACCGACAAGCAGAACCAGCTCGAAAAGGAGATCAACGACATTCTGAACCGTCTGCTCGTTCTGGCCCGTGACTGGGTCGTTGACCCGGATGCCAACGTGGACCGCGAAAAGCGTGTCCGCGCCGCTGAGAAGGTGGTAAACTGGCTCACGGACGACCCGGAACGTGTGTACGAACGTGTTTACGCCCTTCAGGAAACCCTCAGCGTCCCGGAAGGCGAAAGCTGGGCGTTGGCCGACTGTACGGACACGGGCAAACGTTTCGGCGACCCGCTTCCCAAGTCTCTGCGCGACTTCCTGCATGAGTGGGCTACCAAGCAGGTTCCAAAACGTTGGGAACAGTACACGAAGGCGAACGACCGCGGCGCGCCGTGGCTTTCGGGTGACGACCTGAACACGTTCGTGCGTTACGTCCGTGACTACCTGACCAGTACTCACTGCGTGGACAATCTGCTCGACGCTCTGAATCCGGTCTGTAACCTGAAAACACGTGACGAGGCGGCACGCCGTTACGCCCGCCGCAAGTACGTGAAAATGATCATGGACGACTACATCATGAACCCGGGTCCGTCGCAGGCAGGAATCGCGCCTCCGCAGATCGAAGCGGACGAAGAAGAACGTGAACCGCACGAAAAACCGCTGGAATATTACGGCAATTACGGTCAGACTGCGTCGTTCGTGAAGCGCTGGTGCGAACGTCTTCCGGAGGCTTTGGCTCTCGGCGCGGGTGATCACATTCAGATCCCGCCGGGAAATGCCGAGCTGATCCAGATCCTCGAACCGTTTGAGAGGATCCTGGCGCAGATGAAAGACAAATAAAAATCAAGCGTCGAAGAGCGTGAAAGAATCACTTTTCCGCTCTTCGCAGAGGCCAATCGGCGGATCCCTTCACGTATTCCTTTCAAAACAAATTTAGTACTTAACCCCCGAGAACCAAAATGCATATTCTTTTCGCCAATACTGGAGTTCAGGTCATTTGCGTCCCACTCAAAGGCGGCGCGCGTTATAACGTAAGTCAAATCGGCAACGGCTGGCAGCGTACCAAATGCGGCGCGGCTGAAGAGCAGGAGCAGAATACCAAGAAAAAACGTGACCCACAGCCCGAATCCACGGCACAGATTTACCCTTATATTCAGTGGCAAATCATCCAGGGAACAACTTCCCGTCTGTATCTTGCGGTCGATACAACGTGCGGTGATGCGGAAATCGGTTACTTCTGCGACGTGAACTCGCTCACGGGTGACTTCATCATTAATCTGGAAAATATTCAGGACCTGAACGGTCAGCCCCTCCGTGGTGTGCCGATGGTGGAGATCTGCATTCGTCCGGCCGCGGCCGTGGCCGGTGACGCGAAGCACGTGCACATGGTCGTGGACTTCGGAAACAGCCGTACCGGCGCGCTGCTTCTGGAAGTCGTGGGTGAAATCTCCCAGACCCCGCAGATGCTTCCGTTCGAGTTGACGAACCGCTACCATCTGGACGCGTGGGACGATGAAGGTCAGTACCGCCGTAATCCCGGCGCGCGTTGGTTCTCCTCCAAGACCCACTGGTGCAATACGCCGTACCTCTCACCGCAAATGATGCGTAAAATCGAGTTCCAGCAGGTCGATGAAGGCGGCAAAAAAAGCGGCTGGTTCGGTTTCGGAAAGTCCAGCGCTTCGGTCCGCACGAACAAAGTGGAAGTTGCGCGCAAACCGGACATTTTCGAAGATGTTTCCATGGTACGAATGGGCAAAGAAGCGGATGACGTTTTGCAGGTCATCGCAACGGATGACGACATTCGTACGGGCGTCAGTTCCCCGAAGCGGTACTTGTGGGCTGACGACTCCAGCTGGCTCGAAGGCGCGAACTGGCACATGGCCGACCCGTATGACCGCGAGCAGTCGCACACGTACTGCGGTACTCTGCGTGGCGCCATGCTGAAGTACATCCACGAGGATGACAACGATTTCCTTCTCAAAGAAACGGGCGTGAAACCTCAGGACTTTGCGCCGGAAACCCCGCTGAAACCTCGTCACGCCCCGCGGACCCTGATGACGGGCGCCATTTATGAGCTTCTGGCACAGGCGTACACCTACGTGAACTCGATTGCGTACCGTATGCAGTCTGGTGACGCCGGCCGCGCACGTGAGATCCGTACCCTCACACTCACCTACCCGAGCGGTATGATCTTCGAGGAAAAGGAACGCCTTCAGAAGCAGGTGCAGAAAGCGATCGAGATCTTCAATATGACGCTTGGCCGTCACCAGCACGTGAAGCCGCTCTTGAACCTTTCGATCGACGAAGCGAGCGCCGTGCACCTGACGTACATCTGGAGCGAGCTGCGTCTGCTGGGTCAGGACCCGCGCATCTGGTTCGAGTCTTTGCACCAGGAACGCGGCAATCCGGAAAAGAAGGAAGAAGAGGAAGCGCCGGCTGCTCCGATGCTCGGTTCACCTGCTTCCCGCCGCAGAATGGGCGCGATGCGCGGCGGCGCCACCCAGAAAGAGGAATTCGGCGAGAAAAACCACGACGTCCGTCTGGCCTGTATCGACATCGGTGGCGGTACGTCCGACCTGATGATCGCCAGCTACAAATTTGAGTCGAAGATCGACGACAGCATCCGTGGAAAAGTGCTTCATCAGGACGGTATTTCCCTGGCCGGTGACCAGCTCGCCAAGCGTTTGCTTGAGCGTATCATTCTCCCGGCCTTTGCCGACGCACTGGCCATGGACGAAGAAGACGTGAAGCTCCTCTTCGGTCCCGAAGTACCGCGTAACCGTGAATTCCGTGGGCATCGTATCACCTGGATGAACCGTCTGTTCATTCCGATGGCACAGAAGTACATGACGCTGGCGACGGATGGAATCACGGACGAGCCGGTGAACCACATGGACCCGGAACTGATCGACCCGGCCATCCTCGAATCGCTCCAGCGCGTCTTCGACAAACTGCGCGGCCCGGGCTACTACAACCTCCAGCAGGATATGGAATTGTACTACCACCCGCAGGAATTTGAGGACGTGGTGATCGAAGTGTTCGACGAACTGATCTTCGACTTCTGCAAACGCTGCATCGACTATAACGTGGACGCGGTACTTCTGGCGGGTCAGCCGTCCAAACTCGGTTTCATTCAGAAACTGGTGCGCATGTACCTTCCGCTTCCGCCGTCCCGTATTTTGCCGATGTTCCACCACTACGCGGGTAACTGGTACCCGTACCAGGACGAAAACGGTCGTCTTCCGGGGATCATCATCGACCCGAAAAGTCCGGTGGTCGTCGGCGCCGCCATCAACTTCATGGCGACGAACGGTATGCTTCCGCAGTTCAAGTTTGAAATGGAGGAGCGTGTTCAGGAAAACACATACTACTGGGGCGTTATGAGCGACTCGACGAGTGGCATCCGCCCGGAACGTATTCTTTTCTCGCCTGCGGAGGCTGGCGGCGGCTCGCGTGAGGAAATTACCGAGTTCACGACCAGTTCCCAGCGTGTGATCATCGGTCGTAAAATGAGTCCGATCGAAACGGCTCAGGCCTCGCCGATTTACGTGATCAAGATGGACGTTGGCGATCGAATCGGGCGCACGAACGTCTCGGTGAAGATCAAGCGTGTAAAGGCGGACGGCGAGCGGGACGAGTACCTGCAGGTCGAAGGCGTGAGCGGCGTAGTCGCCGGTGAAGACGCGGTTCTTGACGAAAATGTCTTCTTCGCGTGGCGTACCCTGGCCGATGAACGTTACTACCTCGACACTGGAGGGCTTGATAATATCGAACTCGGCGGAGCAGTTTGAGAAAAAAAGCGGCTTCGGGGCACGTTCGGGAAGGAGCGCGCTCCGAAATTACGTACTCCTTCGCTTTTTCACTTGAGTTTTGATTTAATGAGTGATTTTCCCGGAGAAATTTTATGTCCTTTTTAACGAAAAAACCCGAAAACACCCCTGAAACTCCAGCCACGAAACCGGCACAGACCCCCGTTTCCGAAACGTCTAAAACGTCTGCTGTCTCGTTAGCGGAGCTTTATCGCGCGATTTCCGAATCCCAGCGCCAGATCACTGACTACCTCCTCAAGCGGGAGGAAAACGGTTTTTCGGCCCCGGCCGGTCCCATTTCTGCAGTAGGTGGAGGCGCTCCGACCGCGGCTCAACTCCAGCCTGTTCTGGAAAACCTGAATATGCTGGGGCAATACCTCGATCAACAGATGGTCCCGGCCCTGAATCGTCGTTTTGACGCTTTGGAAGAGATTTTGAAAAACCTCCCGGCAAGTGCGGCTCCTGCTCCTTCCGCAGCTTCAGAACCTGCTCCAACTCCGGAACCTGAGCAGCCTCAGCCCGAGGAACCGGCGGATGATCTGATGAATTCCGATCCTTTGCAGCAATCCACTCCGCAGCCGCAGCCGATGCGTCTTTCCACGGATCTGACGAAACTCGACAAAGCGTTCTTTGGCGAAATGGCGTTGGAACCTTCGATCGAAAATGAACGCCAGTACCTTCTCCAGGGGATTCTGGCACATGACCCCTCAAGCTGCTACTGTGGCGGGATCCTGATGATGTTCCAGGCCTCCACGCCGGAAAAAATGGTACTCCTTCTGAAAGACGTGGGCGAGGCGTTTTACCGCTGGGCCAACGCGATCCCGGGGTACAACGTGGAACAGTTTGAAGACGTTCTGGCCCGTTGGGCGCAGTGGCTTTGCGAAAGCGCTGGCCTTCCGAACCGGATCGAGTTAGTGATGCCAGGGCAGCGTTTTGATTCGTCCCGCCACAATGCAGTGAATCGTGGCGCGACCATCGCCCGAGTTCACGGCTGGGTCGTGCTTCGCGGAAATGGTTCCGTTTACTCCAAAGCACTGGTGGATGTGGAATAAAACACCGAATTACGAATGATTTTTAGCCAAAATTAATTAACTTATAAACGAAATGAAGACCTTTCAATGCACAAAATGTGGCTGCACGCTGACGCAGCCGACGGAACCGTTTCGCTGCCCGCAGTGCGGGTCACAGGGGATTGGACTCTTTCGCTCGTTGGGCGATAATGGGGTCGGCGGTGGTTACGGCATGAATCCCGGAATGGGCCAACAGGGTGGTTTTCGGCCTCAGCAACCCGGTGGATTCCAGCCTCAAGGCGGCTTCGGTGCGCCTCAAGGCGGTTTCGGCCAACCCAATGGGGGGTACAACACACAACAGACCGGCGGTTTTGGTCAACAGGGTGGAATGAATGGCGGTTTCGGCCAGCAATCCGGCGGTTTCCAACAGCAGGGCGGAATGGGTGGTTTCCAACGTCCAGTTCAATCCAATTTTGGCGGTGGGATCCCCGGCGGCGGGATCCCCGGCGGTGCGATTTCTGGAAATATGAATCGGATGGGCGGCGCAATGCCCGGCGGTTTTCGTCCTCAGCAAGGGGGATTTGGCCAGCAGCCCGGTATGAATCAGGGAATGAATTCGGGAATGAATGCCGGTTTCCAACAGCGTCCCGGATTCAGTCAGACACAGCCCACGGGTGGTTCTCAGCAGGGTGGTTTTCAGCAGCCCGGCATGAATCAAGGGATGAACGCTGGAATGAACCAGGGAATGAACGGTGGTTTCGGCCAGCGCCCCGGCTTTAATCAGCAATCCGGTATGAACTCCCCGATGAATCAGGGAATGAACGGTGGTTTCCAACAGAATTCCGGTTTCGGTCAGAACCAGCCGATGAATCAGGGCATGAGCCAGCCAATGAATCAAGGTATGAATCAGCCGATGAATCAGGGCATGAACCAGCCAATGAATCAGGGCATGAGCCAGCCGATGAATCAGGGCATGAACCAGCCGATGAATCAAGGCATGAACCAGCCGATGAATCAGGGCATGAACCAGCCAATGAATCAGGGCATGAACCAGCCGATGAATCAGGGCATGAACCAGCCGATGAATCAGGGCATGAACCAGCCGATGAATCAGGGCATGAGCCAGCCAATGAACCAGGGCATGAACCAGCCGATGAATCAGGGCATGAACCAGCCGATGAATCAAGGCATGAACCAGCCGATGAATCAGGGCATGAACCAGCCGATGAATCAGGGCATGAATCAGGCTCCTGTTCCTGAAGCGCCGAAAGCTCCTGAGTCTGCGCCAGCAACACCTCCCACACCGCCGGCTCAGCCTCCGGTCCAGCCCCCGGTTCAACTGACGCAAAAGCCAGCAGCCCCGGCCGCGCCTGTTGAAGCGCCAGCGCCTCCCAAACCTTCTGCGAAACAGCCAATTCCGAAGCCCGGAGCGCCTCGGCTCGTTCAAAAACCCGCATCGCAAATTCCCCCGCGTCCGGCTCCTCCACAGGGAGCTCCCCGACCAACGGCAGCCCCTGTAAAGCGTCCAACTGCGCAAGTCGCTCCACGTCCGGCGCAGCGTCCGCCGCAGCCGCAGGCAGAAGCTCCAAAAGCCCCACCGCAGGAACAGAAAGGAATCCGTGTGCGTCAGGTGGTCCAACGTCAGAAAAATGCGGAGCCGGAATACCGGTACAAAGCGCCGGAAGCCCGTCCACAGATTCGTCCTGAGATGGATCGTCCGGAACGCTGCTACTGGGGATTCCCGGAACTGCCGCCGTTTACGTGTGACGCCCGGCCGATGCGTCATGCTCCGGTCATTGACGAAAAAGGACGAATGGTCATGGTTTCGCAGGGGAAACTCTTCTGCCTCGATATTTCACGGCCGGAACCAGAGATCGTGTGGGAATACATGATTCAATCGCACGTTCCAGGCCCGATCGTGGTGGACCAGAATGGTGACTATCATCTGCATGCGATGGACGGTTACTTGCACATTGTGACAAAAGACGGCAAGCAGTCGTACCGCCCGATCCAGGTCGGCGAACCTCTTGGTTACGCGGCTCCGGTCGTGGATGGATGGGGCAATACGCTCATCAGCGGTTACAACGGCGGCCTGATCCGCGTCAATTCCCAGGGGCAGAAAGACTCCCGCATGTACTTCCGTTCCCGCGCCAAGCTGGATTCGGCGGGCGTTATCGCGGGAGGGGTCCTGTACATTGGTTCGGAAGATGGTTACCTGTTCGCGATCGATCTCGACGACGCAGGCGGTCGTTCCCTCTGGGACCAGGGGAAAGAAATCGGCTACGCTGGCGGTTTCCTGAATTCCTCCCCCGCTATTGGGCAGGATGGGATCATCGTCGTGGCCACGCGCGCCGAGAAACTCCTTGGTTTCACTTCCACGGGCGACATCGCCTGGACGTGTTATATGCCTGGTCAGTTGCTTGGTTCCCCAGTGATCGACTCGAAGGGGAATATTTATGTCGGCGCGAGCCTTTCGACTCGTCAGGGAGCAAAAGGGTATCTGGTTTGCGTGGATGGCATTTCGCACAAGATCAAGTGGCAGTACGAAACTGACGACATGATCGAATCCACTCCGTGTATCGGCGATGATGGAACGGTTTACTTTGGGAACAACGCGGGTTGGCTATACGCCCTGAACTCGCGTGGTGATCGTAAGTGGTCCGTCAAATTCGAAGCTGGAATCCGGTCTGCCGGAACGATCGTTGCGCCAAACCTTTTGGCTTTCGCGCTCGACGACGATGTTTTGGTCGGTGTTCGTTGCGAGTCTGGGGAACTTTGTGAATCCGGTTGGCCCAAGCTCGGACACGATAATTACCACAGTTTCCTCGGTCCCGTGGCTCCGCCGAAACCGGTTTCGGAAAATGCTCCGGAGTAATTCCCGTTTTTTGCCTGAATCGCTGCTGAATTTCCGGAAAAGTTCCGTCAATATTTTTCAGGACGGCTGCTTTCCGGGAGTTGTACAGAAAATTCAAGTGTAACGTCAGTGGATGCAGTTTTGCGCCGCTGACGTTCGTTTTAAATAGTCTTTTAAACGGTCCTGAATATATGAAAACGCCTCTTTTTTTCGTTCATTGTACTACTTGCGGCGCCCGAATCCGTTTTTTTGACGAGTCCCGAATTGGTCAAATCATCCCGTGTCCCAAATGCGGAAGTATGGTGATGGTTGAACGAAATACTGAGGAAAAAGAAAAGGTCCCAGGAATGGATTCTTTACCTGCTTCTGACTCTATCTCCGAAGATGATGTTCCTGATGAAAGCCAAATTTCCGGGAAACCGGCCCCGCCTGTTCCTCCACATCCTCCGATCCCGCCCGCTCCACCCCAGCCGCCGATCCTTTCCGAGCCACCGCATTTTGATACAGATCCATCATCTGAAGAGTCTTTTCAGTTTGAAGGGGAAATTGATTCAAAGATCAATCCCCGTCAAATTCTGATCCTCATGGCAGGAGTAGCCGCCGGGATTTTCGTTTGCGCGACCGTTTTGTTTTTCATGTTGAGACCTTCAACCTCGAAAAACACGGCTCGAAACCTGGAGCTTCCCTCTGTGGAGAAGTCTGAAACCAAAGACTCCGCGCCCGAAATGGAAACCGAAACGTCAGAAACCGAGCCCGAAATCAATTCCAAAACGGAAATGCCTGACACCATTGAAGACCCGATGGAAACTAAAAATGAGATGCAAATTCCAGAGACTTCCGAAGATGAAAATGTGTCCGAAGAAGGTGAAATTTCTGGGTTGATGCAAAGTTCCATGGGGAAAAAGCTCACAGGCACTTTGCCGGCCAAGGAAGCAAAGGAACCTCTGGTCACCCAAGAGGAACCTGGTACCAACGAAGAAATTCTTCCTTTACCCGAAACTTCAGAGCCGGCTGAACCCCCTGCTTCTTTGGAAGTTAACGCAGAAACAGAGACGGAAAATTCTTCGATTGAGAACGATCCGGACGCGCTTCAATTCTCCCGAAAAAAGCGGAAAAGGTCGTACTCCGGTGACCCGGTACTCGATTTTGACGAAGTGACTCGTGAAGTGGAAACGTCCGACGATCCCTCCGTCGAAAAAACCCCGAAAGCTAACTCTGAGGAGCCGATCAACGTCCCGAACCCCACAGATGAAACCGTCGAAGAATCCCCCACTGCTCCGGTTCTTCAAGCCTTCCGTATCCAAACACCCGCCATCGAGTACTTACCCCACGATGCCGCGGCCAAACTCTCCGTTCCTCTGGAATCCATTTCCATTCAAAAGAGGCCCGTGACGGCAATCCTTTTAATGGCCACGCAAATGAGCGGCGAAAGACTCGCTGCGGACTGGCAGAAACTGCAAACTCTTGGGGTCACGATGGAAACACCCATCACGTTAAATCTGGAAGGAACGACTCTGCGTGAGGCACTCGATACCGGTCTTTATTCCGCGAATCTGGGTCTGATTCCTTCGGGACTGGCTCTGCGAATTGGAGGATGGGAAGCCGCTCAAGCCGCGCGTCTCGCAGCTGAACGTGGAGAAAAACCGGACAAACACGTCGTAAATCTGGAAGATCTGGCCGCGACTCTTAATGCCGCCACTTCCGGCAAGTCGGGACTGACCGAACTTGAGCGGCTGATTCCGCAGTTTGTTCATCCGGCACTTTGGGAAGATGCGAATGGGCCAGGACATTTAACGCCAAACGTCGCGAAATCCCGGGTCACGATCTCCAATCAATACCCCTCTGTCATTCAGGAAGTTGAACTCTTTTTCGACAAAATCCGGCGTGCGAGGAATATGGAAACGCGAACGATGCCGACCAATCCAGCCCAACGCCGGCTGAAACTTAATGATGGAACGGAAATTACGGACGGAGAGCCAATTCAACGCTATAAAATTTCAGAAAAAGCACGATTCACGCCTATCGACTGCGATCTGAGTGACGGTACAACACTCCGCCAGGCTCTTCAGGAGGTTATGCGCTGTGCCAATTCCAGAATCATTTTTGACGAAGAAGCGATTGCGCGAGTTCCGATCACGAATATTCTTCAGGACGCAGATGTTCCTGATTTTGAAGGAAATAAACCGAAACTTCCCAAATCTATCCTGGATTTACCTTGTATTTACCGTTTCGAAGGAATTACGATGGAAGAAGCGGTCGGAACGATTTTGAAAAACGTACCCCTGTTATGTTATCCGGTCGGGGAAAGAGAATTTTTTCTCACGACCTACGATGAGGCGGAACGCAAAATGCTCGTGGACTTTTTCCCTGTGGGAGACCTCATCACAAACCCCAAAGCTGCCGGAACTGTTTTGAACGGAATCTGTGACACGATTGAGCCAAAATCCTGGACACGGAAAGGGGGAGCCGGAGCCATTTACTTCGACGTACCCTCTGGCGTCCTAATCGTGCGGCAAACTCCGTACATTTTATACCAGATTGAAATGTTTTTAAAACGTTATCGTTCGACCCAAAATTCAGACGAACGTCTGAAGGAGCAGTCCAAGGAATGAACACACGCAAGATTTCGCCTCTTTTAGGGATTTTCCTGCTTATTTTCGTTCCTCAAACCGTTTTCGGGGCCGAAAATGAGAGGATCCTTGAGCCGACCCGCTTCCAGGATGTTTCTTTGCCGGAACTACAGCCGGAGGAGCAGGCTATTTTGGGAGAAACCTGCAATGAACTGAAAAACGGCGCCGAAAATCCTCGTGCCTGTTTTGAAGTTTTACGGCGTTTTCTCGTCCTGAGATCCGAAAAATTCGTGCGGGAAAATGAGGATTTCACTCTTCAGACTCCCAATCTGGAAAACTTTTCCACGCTGGTTTGGCCTCCGAAGAACCCATCGGCTTACACTCTTCGGCAGAAGGTTTCTGAAAGGATCAGGGATTTTTTGGAAACACTTTCGCCTGAAACACTCCTCGCCTGGCGGGTTTGGGTCGATGAAAACGTGGAAGCGGTCCTGAATTCCACCTGGAAATCGAAGAATCTCCCCGCACCAGAGGAACTGAAACGTCTGATCCGGGAAAATCCGTTTTCTTCCTACGAGGCCGAATTTTGGGAATTGCTGGCTCAAAACGCCTGGCAGACCGGAAACGCGGTCAGAGCTGCTGCATACTGGGAAATGGAACTTCACGTTCGAGCCCTCCAGATGGAAAACCTTCCCAGGACGTTCTTCCTGAAGAAACTCCCGTCTGAAAAAACGGTCCGGGATCTCCTCCAAACTTCACAGCCCAATTCCCGGATCACCTCTCGCAATATCAGGAAATCAGAAAAAACGTGGCGGGTTTCCATGACGCGGATCCTCTCGCCAGAAGGAGAAACCGTCTTTGAGGACCTGCTTCCGGAAGACCAGCGTGGGCTTCTTTTCCCAGATCGAAAACGTAATTTGAACGCAGAAAATGAGGAAATGCCGCAATTCCTGACGTTCCCTCCCAACCAAAACTTACTGGTCGCCCGTCTGGGGACGAGGGTTTCTGTTTGGCCAGAGGAGGAACGCGAGACACGGCCGCAGTCATTCATCGTGGTTTTGGACCTTTCCCGAGGGGGACAGCTGGTCTGGATGAAACCCCCGATTTCCGTTAATTCGGCCTTCATTGGCAACCCACTGACGGATGCGAAGCGCGTGTACATTCCCACGCTTCGGCTCGGCAAAAACGCGCAGATCTCAGTGGACATTTACTCGCTTTCCGATGGAACCTTGCAAAAAATCATTCCACTTTTTGATGTGGGCCTTGCCGAAATCCAGAATCCTGAAAACGAAACCATTTTTCTGCCGATCGACTGGACGCAGGACGGAAAACTTCTGGTGGGCGGAGTCAGGTCTGGGGTTCAGATGGTTGTGGACTGATCGGGTCGTTTGCATAAATGCGGTTCATCGCCTCGATTTTCTCCCGAACTTCCTGACGAAGGGATTCCGGTTTAATGACTTCCACTTCCGGCCCGTAGCCAAGGATCCACCATATTATTTCCATTGTACCGGCCACTTTAACGTAATAATCCATTGAACCGTCCTCGTTCTTCCTGATTTTTTGAGTTTGATGCCAGTTGACGGCCGAAACATTTCGGGCGACTTTTTCCGTAAAACGGAGATGGATCTCCAAATCCTCCGCCCCGCGAATCATATTCCACGCATTACCCCGAAACGTACTGTAGTCCCAGTTTCCCGGAGTGAAAAACATCATATTCTCCTGAATCTCCAGAGAAATAATACGTTCCAGATGGAAAGTTCGAATTTCGTGACAGTGAAATGAAGACCGGCCCGTCACATACCACGCATGACGCATAAAGTGGACCAGATACGGCTCGACATACGTCTGAATAATTGTCTTATCGTGGATGCTGTCATAGGTGAGTTTAATTGAACGGCGAGTTTGCTGTGCGTGCAAAACAGCCTCAAAAAATTGCGCTTTTGTTCGATAGATGGAAGGCGCCAACTCCATGTGAAGCATTTTGGCATGGTCGTTGATTTCTTCTTCAAAAAGGCCATATCCAAGACAACGCATTTTCCGCATCGCGACCCCGGCCGAATCCAGATAAGGGATCGCACGACTGCTTTGGGAACCGAGCTGACAGAGTAAGTAGAGTGAAAGAGCCTCTATGTAGGTTAAATCGAGGGAACGGAAATAAATCGTTCCATCCGGGATAAAATGGATCTGGCCGTCTTTATTGGTTTGGATCGCGTCTCCGAAAAACTGACGTATATCTTCCAAATCCCGATAAAACGTCCGTTTCGAGTAGTCCGGATGAAGATTCAGAAGCTCTTCCTGGGAGCACCAGCGTTCCTGAAGAACCTTCAATATGGTCAGAATACGTTCTACACGATTAGAGGAATGTTCAGATTTCTTTTCGCCGGAGGGGTCTTCGTTAAGCATCATTTCAGCGTTTCCGCAGAGGAAATGTTTGGAAGTGCCGCGTCCCAGTAAAGCAGAACTGGAACGCACTCACTTCTTTATCCAAAATGTTCCAAATGTCATCCGACGGCATCACCTGGAAAAACACCCGGGAAAACAGATTCGCGCAAACCGGCTTTACTTTTGCAGTTGACGAAGCAGCCAAATCACTGCGCCTTTTTGGGCGTGCAGACGATTGCCAGCTTCCGGAATGATCACGCTCTGCGGGCCGTCAATAACTTCCGGCGTCACTTCAAAGCCGCGGCGGGCAGGGAGGCAGTGCATAAAGTAAGCATTCGGGCAGTGCTTCATCAATTCAGCGTTTACCTGATAAGCTGCAAAATCACGTTCACGCTGGGCTTTTTCGTCTTCCTGTCCCATACTGACCCATACGTCCGTATAAACTGCCACTGCATCTTCAACGGCTTTGACCGGGTCTTCCGTCACTTCGAAATCAGCTTCCGGCGCGTTTTCGTGGATCTGCTGCAGAATTTCATCGTTAAACTGGTATGGTTTCGGCGTCGCCATGGAGAATTTCATACCGAGTTTCCCGCAGATGAACGCGAGGCTCAGCGCTACGTTGTTTGCGTCCCCGACCCAGGCGAATTTCTTGCCCGTCGTGTCGCCGATCAGCTCGCGGAGCGTCATAATATCGGCCAGAGCCTGGCACGGATGGCAGTAGTCCGTCAGGCCGTTAATGACCGGCACGGACGCGTAACGGGCGAACTCCACGACGTCTTCGTGATGTTTGGCCCGAATCATGACCAGATCGACCATTTCGCTCATCACGCGGGCAAAGTCGCGGATCGGTTCACGCTTTCCGAAATCGACGTCGCCGGCGAGGTAGATCGCGTGGCCGCCCAAATGCGTCATGAGCGTTTCAAAACTGACGCGCGTACGAAGAGACTGTTTCTGGAAAATCATTCCCATGACGCAGTTCGGGTAAAGCGGTTCACGAATGCCGCGCTTCAGATCCTCTTTCAGGGTTTTCCCGATCGCGAGGATCTCTTCGATCTCGCTGGTACTCAGATCTTTCAGGGTAAGTAGGTGACGCATTGCAGTCCCTTTCGATTAAATTAAATACAGGGAGAAAGAAATTATGAATATTTCTTCTCCCTTTTCCCCATATATGTTACAAACTCAAAATCGCATCGCTCATAATATCGCAACCCAGATTTACCAAATCCTCGGTGAGCGTAACGGCCGGGAGCAGACGCAGCACCGTACCGTGCGTGCAGTTAATGAGCAGGCCGTTTTCCATGCACTTCTGAACGATCTGCGTGCCGTTGATGTTCAGCTCAACACCAATTATGGCCCCGCAGCCGCGCACGTCCGTGATGACGTCGGTCTTTTCTTTCAGGTCGAGGAAGCGATTTCTGAAAATCTCGAAATTTTTCTTTGCGTTTTCGAGCAGGTTCTGCTCCTCGATCTGGTGGATCGTCGCGATTCCCGCCGCAGCCGCGACAGGGTTCCCGCCGAACGTGGCGGCGTGCATTCCCGGACGCAGGTATGGCGCGAATTCTTTCTTTGTGATCAAAGCCGCCCCGGCGATCCCGCCGCAGATGGTCTTGGCGAGAGTCATAAGGTCCGGTGTCACTCCAAAGTGCTGATACGCGAACCACTCACCAGTACGCCCACAGCCGGTCTGGACCTCATCGAAGTGGAGCAAAATGTCCTTTTTGTCGCACAGTTCACGCAGCCCGACGAGAAATTCCCGCGGAGGAACGTTCACACCGCCTTCACCCTGGATCGGCTCAAGCAGGATGGCAACAATTTCATCGTCATTTTCGACGATTTCCTTCACTGCGTCCAAATCACCATACGGCGCATAGACGAAACCTGGAAGCAAAGGCCCAAGCCCCTGCTGGTACTTTGGCTGCGCAGTCGCGGAAACCGACCCCATCGTACGGCCATGGAAACCGTTGAAAAATGTCACGATCTTGTAACGTTTGCTTTCGTTTCCGTACATACGGGCGAGTTTGATCGCGGCTTCGTTCGCTTCCGTTCCCGAATTGCAGAAGAAGCATTTCCCGCCGAAACTGCGTTCGGAAAGGAGACGCGCCCATTCACCTTGCTCCTGGGAATACCACGAGTTCGGAATGTGGATCAGCGTGGCGACTTGCTTCTGAACGGCTTCCACGACGTATTTCGGACAGTGGCCCAGCATGCCGCAGCCCCAGCCGGGGAAGAAATCCAGGTATTTCTTGCCGTTTTCGTCCCAGATCCAGGAGTCTTCACCGCGAACGAGCGTGACCGGATACCGGGTATAATTCGGAATGACGTATTTTTCAAAGGTTTCGAATGTAGTCATGAGCAGTTAAATGAAAATGAATTTCTGAAGTTTTCTTTACTTAACGGGTTTATTTTCCTCTCCTCGAACGCACGATCTCCGTGCCGACGCCGCCGGTCGTGAAGATTTCCAGCAGGAGCGAGTGGCGCTCACGCCCGTCCACGATGTGGACCTTCCTCACACCTTTTTGAACGGTTTCCAGGCACGCCTGAACTTTCGGGATCATACCGCCCTGGATCACGCCCTTTTTGAAGAGGTCCTCAGCCATTTCCACTGTCAGCGTCGGAATGAGCGATTCCGGATCGTCGCGGTCCGCCAGAACGCCGTTGATGTCGCTCAGGTAAACGAGTTTTTCGGCCTTGAATTCCTGCGCGATGACCATCGCCACCGTATCGGCGTTTACGTTGAGTTTCTGCCCGTCATCCGTCAGACACATGGACGGAATGACCGGGATCGTTCCCTTGTCCAGAAGGTCCGAGATCGTTTGTTTGTCGATTCGTGTCACGGTTCCAACGAACCCCAGATCGAGCAGATTGCCCTGTTCATCCTTGAGTTTCAGCGGCTCACCGAACGCGATACACTTCGTTTTGAAATTAAGAGACTGCGCTTTTCCGCCGAGGATCGTGATTTGTTCCACAAGACACTCGTTCACTTCATTGGCGAGGACTCGTTCCACCACTTCAAGCGTTTTCTCACAAGTGTACCGCCTTCCAAGCACAAAACGGGACTGAAGCCCCGCCTCGAGCATGGCGCGGTTAATGGCCGGTCCGCCGCCGTGGACCACGATCGGTTTGATCCCGACCGTTTCCAGGAAAACCACGTCTTCGAGAAGGTGCGACATGGCAAGGGGGTTTGTCATTAAACTCCCCCCGAGCTTGATCACAAATATTTTATCGCGAAACTCGCGAATCCAATGCAGCGCTTCAATGAGGACGTCTGCCTTTTCAACCGCGTTAAGCACTTTAAATCCTTTCAATTCATACAAAATTTGGATCGAATTATCCCTTATTTTACCACTCCTGCGCGTAAAGTCAAGGGGGGAGTTAAGCCAAATTTTGGAAAGGAGTGAGGAAGAGTGAGGAGTTGAAATGGAAGGCGGTAATGGAGCG
>JAFTCU010000118.1 GCA_017454585.1 Thermoguttaceae bacterium
ACCTGATGAACGTTTCTTTTTTCCCTTGAGGATCCCAGGCGAATCCCATGCAAACTCACACCTTGATCATCGGTTCCGGCGCGGCGGGGCTTGCGGCTGCGATCCAGCTTTACCGGCTCGGAATTACGGACGTTTTGATCGCGACGGAATCGCTCGCCGGCGGAACGTCCAGTAATACCGGGAGCGACAAACAGACGTACTACAAACTCTCGCTTTGCGGCGCGGACGCCGACTCGGTGCGGAGTATGGCCGAGACGTACTTCGCGGGCGGAGGCATGCACGGCGATCTGGCGCTGGCCGAGGCCGCCAATTCGGTGCGCGCGTTCATGAATCTCGTCGAGCTGGGGATCCCGTTCCCGACGGACGAGTTTGGCCAGTTCGTCGGCTACAAAACGGACCATGACCCGCGTCAGCGTGCGACCTCCATCGGGCCGTACACGTCGCGGGAAAGGTGCCGGGCGATGATCCGCGAGGTACAAACGCTCGACGTTCCCATCCGCGAGCGCTGGTACGTCAAGGAATTGCTCGTCGATTATGACCCGGTTGAGAAAACGGGCGAAAATCCCGTAACGGGCCGCGTGCGCGGAGCGGTTTTTTTCGTCGGAAACTCGGAAGAAACCGTGACGGTCGAGGCGCGGAACGTCATTTTCGCCGTCGGCGGACCGGGAGGTTTGTACCGGACGAGCGTTTACCCGAAAGTGCACACGGGGGCGATCGGCGTCGCGCTGGCGGCCGGGGCCTGCGCCCAAAATCTCCCCGAGTCCCAGTTTGGCCTGGCGTCGATCGGGTTCCGTTGGAACGTTTCCGGGACGTACATGCAGTGTGTGCCGCGTTTTGTGAGTACGGCCCCGGACGGCCTTTCCGACGAGCGCGAGTTTCTCGAGGAATACGCCGAGCAGCCGGGCGAGCTGCTTCCGCTCGTTTTTCTGAAAGGCTACCAGTGGCCCTTCGACTCGCGGAAAACCCGAATCCGGGACGGGGCGGGCGTCGTGCGCGACTTTGGCTCTTCCATGATCGATATATGGGTGTACGTCGAGACGGTCTTGCGGGGCCGGCGCGTCTGGCTCGATTTTACCCGAAATCCGGCGGGGTTTTCGCGTCAGGCCGTGGGGCCCGAAGCGTGGGACTACCTGGCGAAAAGCGGCGCGGCGGACCTCCCGACCCCTTTGGCGAGGCTGGAAAAAATGAACCCCGCCGCGATCGGGATGTACGCGGAGCACGGGATCAATATTCGGGACGAAAAACTCGAAGTGGCCGTCTGCGCCCAGCACAATAACGGGGGGCTTGCGGCCGACGTGAACTGGGAATCCGTGAATATTCGCGGCCTTTTCCCGATTGGCGAAGTGAACGGCTCCCACGGCGTGTACCGTCCCGGCGGCTCGGCTCTGAACGCGGGGCAGGTCGGCGCGATCCGGGCTGCGAGGAAAATCAAAGCGGACTCAGAAGAACAAGAAGCCTCCCTTGAAAGGGGAGGTGGCGTACACTTCCCATTTAAAGGCTCCCCTGAAAGGGGGGCTGGCTCGCAAAGCGAGACTGGGGGGTTCCAAAATCAGGAAGGATTTTCACCCATTTCGGAACCCCTCCGGCCCTTCGGGCCACCTCCCCTTTCAGGGGAGGCTTGTCGCGTAAACGGTCCCCTTCCCCTTTCAGGAGAGGCTTTAAAAGCCATACGCGAAGAACTCCAGGCCCGTATGACACTCGCGGGGGGCTTTCTGCGTCGGCCCGAAGTGGTCGAGCGTGCGCTTCTCGAAACACGCCAGCAGCGCAAGGCGGTGGGTTCTGTCGGCATGACGGCGCACAGAAACGCGTACCTGCTTCTGACGCAGGAGGTTTACCTCGAGGCGATCCGGTTCCAGCTCACCAGCGGCGTGGGAAGCCGGGGGTCGGCCATCGTGCTGAGCGATTTGGCCGGGGAGCCGCAAAATATGCTGGAACTCGACGGCCAGCCGGTCTCCATCGTGAGGGAAAACGAGGACTTCCGGAACTTCGTGCAAGAAACCTGGTTTGACCCGTTCGACGGGACGGTGCGCAACCGGTGGGTCCCGAGGCGTGAGATCCCGAACCCGGACTCCTGGTTTGAAAACGTCTGGCAGAAGAACAGAAAATGAACCTTTTTGTAGAATTCAAACCAAAAACTGAGCGCGTGCCGATTTAAAATTTCATTTAAACACGGATTTCCACGGATTAAAAGGATTTACACAGATTTTTAAAAAGGAAATAGAAAATCTTTCCGGAAGAAATCCTGCTAATCCATTTAATCCGTGGAAATCCGTGTTTAAATCTCGCTTTGAAGCGGGACTGGTTCGGCATTTACCCCACAGTCCCTTCCAAATTTTTTTAGTTAAAGGATTTTTTTATGAACACGATTTCCTCGCTTCTTTTATTTGCCGTCCTTTCGTGGACGCTTCCCTCTTCCGAAATGACTGCCGACGGCTGGATCGCTCTGTTCGACGGCGAAACTACATTCGGCTGGACCTCCGAGACGCCGGATTCCTGGCTCGTCGAGGAAAACGCTTTGTTCGGCGTTGGTCCCGCGAAAATCGCCACGACCACCGAATTCAAAAACGGGAAGGTCCTGTACGAAGTCCGCCGCGCAGACTGCGAGCCGTGGGAGAAAAAAGAGGCCGAGCTGAAAGACGGCGCATTCGTGCTGGAAGTGCCGGACGGTCAGGGCTGGAAGTTCCGGAACGTCTTCTTCAAACCCGAGGGGATGGAGTCGATTTTCAACGGCGAAAACCTCGACGGCTGGAAAACCTACCCCGAAATGGATGGGAAATTCACGGTCAATGCGGCTGAAAAGCGGATCGAGGCGAAAAACGGTCTGGGAATGCTCGAAACGGCCGGCGCGTACGGCGATTTCGTCTTCCAGGGCGCGGTCTCGCTTCAGCCGAACGTGAACTCGGGCTTCTTTTTCCGCTGTATTCCCGGAGATAAACTGATGGGCTACGAGTGCCAGCTGAACAATTCGATCGAGGGCGGCGACCGCACGAAACCCGCGGATTGCGGCTCGGGCGGGATTTTCCGCCGGACGGTGGCCCGGTACGTAATCGCGACCGACCCGGAAATGTTCTATGTGACGATCATCGCCCGCGGGGCGCACATTTCCACGTGGGTGAACGGGCTTCAGCAGACGGACTGGACGGACGACCGGAAGCCGAATGAAAACCCGCGCCGCGGGCTGCGTGTCGAGCCGGGGACGATCATGCTTCAGGCCCACGACGCCACGACGGATTGCTGGTTTAAGGAAATGAAGATCGGGAAGTGGGACTAAAAAACCGGAAGTAAATCACCAGGCGAGCGGGGTCAGTGACAGCCTGTTGCACATACCACCCCGCCAACTAATCCCATCTTGTATTTTCCTGAAAATCTGGTACAATATCCTGTACAAATTCAGGAGTTACCAATGGGATTTAGGACAAAAAATGGAAACCGCGAGCAAATGCTGCTC
>JAFTCU010000119.1 GCA_017454585.1 Thermoguttaceae bacterium
GGCCGTAATAGAACGACGCGTCCGCCAGCGCAATGTGATGTTTCGCGCAGAAGTCCTTCAGGCCAGCCACGTAGGAGCGCGGGTCGTCGTCGATCCCAAACTCGCTCGAAAGCCCCATCCAGTCGGCGCGGACGTAATGCGGCGAGCAGATGATCCACTCGATCCCACGCTCCTGAAAATCAGCCAGGATCCCGGAATATTCGGTTTCCACTTTCTCAGGGTTAAACCCGGAATCAGTCACGAACTCCATCACGACCCGATCCGGTTTCACGTCCAGAACCTTTTCTTTGTAGTTCTTCGGCGACCCGGCCGGCTCGTTGCGGTAGGAGCGCGAGTTTCGTCCGCCCCAGCCCTCGTGGATCAGCTCGATTTTCGCCTGCGGGAAACGCTTCTGGAGGCGCGTGACGAATTGCGACTGCCAGCGGTCCTCGTCGGGAAGGAACCCGCACGCCGTCACAGAGTCACCCCACGCCATGATCCGGACCGTTTCGCCGCGTTCCAGTTTTCCATAAACCGTCGGGATCGTGTCCTTCGCCAGGAACATCGGTTTGTACTCTTTCGGCGTCGAGGTCGGGAAAAGGTTTTTCTCGCTCAGCCGGTCGATTCGGCCGGAAATCCAGACCGTCCCGAGGAGTTTCTTTCCCGCGGGGATTTCCGGAAGTTCCGGGTTTGCAACGTGCGATTCGCCCTGAATGAGGTTGAACGAGCCGTCCTCGTTCAGAACGATCGCGTCGATGCGCATTTTGCCAAACTGGTAGCTGACATAAACCTTCTGGCCCTCGGTGATTTTTCCATCTGCGATCCGACCAATGTTTCCCCACTCTACGTCGAGTTGATAATCCGCGTCACGCTGGAACGTCACGGCATTCGGGTCGCTTGAGGGAGCGCTGCGTACGACTTCGGACTCGGGCAGAAACGCGTAGCGTACAGCGCACTCGTACGCACGGACCCCGGCAAACGGCTGCGCCTTGCGCCACGGCGGGCCCGCGGGGTTGAAAAGCGGAGGAACCATTTCTTCGTCGGTGACCTGCGTGAGTTTGGCGGGTTCGATCGCGAAATCCTGCGTGTGTCCGGCATAAGTCACGCGAACCGACCAGTCACCGGTCAGTTCCATCTTCGCGATTTCCTCGTCAGCCAGAACGAAGGAACAGAGAGTAAAAAAAACAGTGAGGAAAAAGGGAAAACACTTATGCATGGTGGGAAACCTTTCAGAACCAAAAGAATGACGGCAAAAACGATCCGGGAGGATCGATTGCGCGTTCCTCCCGGTTAAAATCAAAATCAACGATAAAAGAACCAAACCAACGGCCTACAGCTGAGCCCGTTCTACATTCTGAGCAGGGGGGGTATCCTGTGCCTGAGTGGTTTCCTGCTGCTGCGGCTGAACCAACCGCTGGATACCTTTATCGACTCCCGAGAACCCCATAAAGGCCATGGCCAAAATCGAGGCGGTGATCAGTGCGATGCCCACACCACGGAATGGTCCAGGAACTTGCGTCATTTGAAGCTCTTCACGGATGCCGGCCATGATCGTGATCGCGAGCGTGAAGCCTAATCCACCGCCAATCACGTAAACCATTGCCGTATGCAGGCCCCAAAGGTTGGTCGGCTCCTGAAGGTTTTTGAGGATTTCCAAACAGGCGAACAGAATCGCGCAGTTGGTCGTGATCAGGGGAAGGTACACACCGAACGCTTTGTAAAGGGACGGGAAGAACTTCCGCACGTACATTTCGACGAACTGCACGCTCGCGGCGATGACGAAAATGTAAACCAGGTACGAAAGGATCGAAAGATCCGGCGCGGGCCCTTCACCGCCGGCTAGATTCCAGACCCAGACGGGCAGGGGGGCTTCCGGCCGCAAAATGTAGTACGTGATCGTCCAGCTCAAAAA
>JAFTCU010000120.1 GCA_017454585.1 Thermoguttaceae bacterium
AAACGCGGCTTCCGGGAAACCGTCGGTCCGGTGGTCGCGGTACGTCACCGGGTTCCCGAGCAGGTGGTCATTCTGGTCGAGCATCGCGAAATCCACCCCCCAGGTATCGACCCCGACGCTCTGGAGTGTTTCGCCTTCAGCGAGTTTTGACGCGGTGACGGCCAGGCCCTGCTGAACGTTTTTCCAGAGGGCAGGCAGATCCCAGTAATTCGTTCCGCCGAGGTCCACGCCTCCGTTTTCGAAACGAAACATTTCTTCAAGGGTGAGGTTTTCCCCATCCAGGCGACCCAGTACATGACGCCCGGATGACGCGCCCATATCGACGGCAAGGTAGTTTTTTGTGCTCATCTTTTTTTGTTTTTTGAGGTTCTGAGGGACCCACCCGCGGTGAGTTTCCCGGTTGAAAAACGACTGATTTTACTTGAACGAGCGAGTTGCGGCTCAAATCTCCATTCTACCACAGACTCCCGAATATTTCAACCGCCCGGCCAAAAATTTTCGGAAAATTTTTTCAGGGGGCTTGACTTTCTGCTGCGGTACGGTATGATTTAGGAAAGAGGCCCTTTTCCCCCTTTTCCAAAGGAACGCTTTTATGTTTTTCTGGTCCCGACCGTCCAAAAAATCCTCCCCCATCCCGACCGGGCCGGAGGTGAATCGTCTGCGGCACGTTGCGATCATCATGGATGGAAACGGGCGCTGGGCGCAGAAGCGTGGCTTACCCCGCGCCGCCGGGCACCGGGAAGGGGTCAATGCGGTCGAGAAAATCGTCTCGGAGGCCGTTCGGCTGAATCTTGAAATTCTGACTCTTTACTGCTTTTCAAACGAAAACTGGAAACGCCCCAAATTGGAGCTTGAGGCCCTGATGGCGCTTTTGGAACACTTCATGGTCTCCTCCCGTCCAAAGTTCATGAGAAACAATATTCGTCTGCGTGTCATTGGCCGCCGAGATGGTTTGCCAGAGTCTGCTCTCGTGAAGATGGAGGAAACGGTCGCCCTGACCTCGCAAAATACGGGTCTGACGCTTCAGCTCGCAATCAATTACGGCGGCCGTCAGGAACTTGTGGACGCGGCACGGACACTAGCGAAGAAAGTCCAGGAAGGGGCTTTAAAGCCTGAAGAGATCGATGAAAATCATCTGGCAAGATCGCTTTACACGTCGGGAATCCCGGACCCGGACCTTCTGATCCGCACGGCGGGCGAGATGCGTCTGAGCAATTTCCTGCTCTGGCAGTTAAGTTACGCCGAGCTTTGGGTTACAGATGTTTGCTGGCCTGATTTTAACGAGGAAAAACTGCGCGAGGCGATCTCCGCGTTTCAGGGACGTACCCGGCGGTTCGGAGCGGTAAAATAGAAAAATCGGATTTTCTCAAGACTTCAAGACTCTTTTTTCAGGTGGGAGCGCGTTCCACTTTCAGCCTTAATTTAAACACGGATTTCCACGGATTTTTGAGGATTAAAAGGATTTCGTTTTGAGAAAATGGAATTCTTCAAATCCCGTGGAAATCCGTGTTTAAATGGGAGTTTCCAGTTCAACGGGTTCTGGTTTACCGGATGAAAAGCAGTTCCGCGTAGTTGGGGAGCGGCCAGATCTCGTCTTCGGTCAGGTTTTCGAGGTAGTCCACAATGACTCGCAGTGCATACATTCCTTTCAGGACCGAGTCACGGTAAAACGTCGCTTTCTCCATCACGCTCATTTCGGGTTTCACTCCCGCCAGGCGCCGTTTCAGGGTTTCGATCGCCTGAACGAGCAGATCGAGTTTTTCGTCCAGTTCCTGCATGATCTTGCGCTGCGTGACGGTCGTCAGCCCGGGCAGAATGTTGGTTTTGTGCCGGATCACCGCGGGGAGGATCATCGTCTGCGCGATCCGAATCATCGAGGCTGCCTCGATCCCGCGGACCATGCAGTAATTCTCGGCCGTGATCTCCTGCCGACTGCGCAGCTCAGACTCGGTGAAAACGCCGTACTTCCCGAACAGTTCGATCGACTCCAGCTCTGTGAAGACCGGCAGGCAGTCCACCGTGTCGCGCAGGTTGGGCAGACCGCGGCGTTCGGACTCTTCCACCCAGTCCTGCGAGTAATTATCGCCGTTGAAGAGGATCGGGCGGAACTCGCGGATCATCCCGGCGAGCACGGAACGAACGGCCGCTTTGAAGGTTTTGCCCTCGGCCATTTCCGCCTCGATGCGCGTGGCGGCAAAGTCGAGGCTTTCCGCGACGATCGTGTTCAAAACCGTCACGGCAGCGGCCGAGTTCTGGCTCGATCCGACGGCGCGGAACTCGAATTTATTCCCCGTGAACGCGAACGGGCTGGTCCGGTTCCGGTCACCGGAGTGACGTTTGAGCTTTTTCAGAATGGGAAGCCCGATCGCCCGCTCGGCCTCCCCGGAATGCGGGGCGTCTTCGGATTCCGTGTGACCGTCCGCGATGAAGTCCAAAATGTCGGTCATTTCCTTCCCGAGGTAAACGCTCATGATCGCCGGCGGCGCTTCGGCGGCTCCGAGCCTGCAGTCATTGTTGGGCGTAGCGGTCGAAAGGCGCAGAAGACGCGCGTATTTGTGTACGGCCCGGCACACAACCGCGCAGAAAACGAGGTATTGGGCGTTACTTTCCGGCGTGTCGCCCGGTTCGAGGAGATTTTCGCCCGTATCGGTGCTGATCGACCAGTTGTTGTGTTTTCCGGAGCCGTTCACCCCCGCGAAAGGTTTCTCATGAAGCAGGCACACGAAACCGTGGCGGCGGGCCGTCTGGCGCAGGATCTGCATCACGAGCATCTGGTGGTCCAGCGCGAGGTTGGTCGATTCAAACGTCGGCGCCAGCTCGAACTGCCCCGGCGCGACTTCGTTGTGGCGGGTCTTGATCGGAACGCCGAGTTTCATCAGTTCAAACTCGACTTCAGTCATGAACGCCAGAACCCGTTCAGGAATCGCGCCGAAGTAATTATCCTCGAGCTCCTGGCCTTTGGGCGGACGTGCGCCGAAAAGGGTTCGGCCGCAGACGATCAGGTCCGGCCGTTGGATCGCCAGTCGCCGGTCCACGAGGAAATATTCCTGTTCCACGCCGAGCGTACATTCCACCCGCGTGGCTTCCGTGTTTCCGAAAAGACGCAGGACGCGCAGCGCTTCGCGGTTCAGGACGTCGAGCGAGCGGAGCATCGGAGTCTTCTGGTCGAGCGAATCACCGGTCCAGCTCACGAACATGGTGGGAATGACGAGCGTCGCGCCGTTGGGATTTTGAAGAATAAACGCGGGACTGGAAGGGTCCCAGGCCGTGTAGCCGCGGGCCTCGAACGTGGCGCGCAGACCACCGGAGGGAAAACTCGAAGCGTCGGACTCGCCGCGGATCAGTTCGTTCCCACTGAATTTCGCGATTGCTTTCAGAAAACCGCTGGGGGTGAGGAACGAGTCGTGCTTCTCGGCCGTGCCGCCGGTCATGGGCTGGAACCAGTGGGAGTAGTGCGTCGCGCCGTGTTCCATCGCCCAGTCCCGCATGGCCGCCGCGACGATCGGGGCGATCGTCGGGTCCAGACCGCCACCGCACCGGATGGTCTGCTGGAGGGATTCAAAGACTTCAGCGGGAAGGCGTTCTTTCTGCACGGCCTCAGTAAAAACGAGCGATGCGTAAATCTCTGTAAGGTTGCTGGTTTTGTAATCAACCAGTCCGCTGCGGGTGGTAATTTGGGTTCCGATGGATTTGACGGCGTTCTGTCTGGCGTTCATAGGCTTTTTAAGATGAGTGGGGGAAAAACAGCTTTCTTTCCTATTATACCACAAAAATCGCCATCTGCCATCCCCCGGGAGAGAAAAAATTTAAAATGGGGAAATTTTTCCAGCACATCTCCCCCATACGTATCAACTTACGGGGACGACGCTGGAAGCATCATCATAAAAATAAAGACATTTTTAAAAGACAACGCTGGAAACGTCGTCCCCGTAGAACCAGGATAGGGGAACGACGCGGAATGCGCCGTTTCCCACAACCCGATTTCTTGTTTCATTTTCCATACCGGATCTCATACATTTTACGCCCGATCTCACGCACTTTCGCGATCGTTTCCGGGTACGGCGTGTCGGTCAGGTCCACGAGGCCGATCTGGTAGTTCTCACCGTCGAACCGCCCCGTGAACGGCTGCGAGCCGTACTGGAACCAGTGCGTCCCGACGAAATTCGGGTGATTCAACGCTGAGAGGACGTAGTCGTAGTACTTCTGCGCGCGGTCGTTCTGGTCTTTCGTCGGCACCAAGCCCGTGTGGAACATTCCGCGGTCGAGCGCACCGAAATGGAACTCCCCGATGATGACCGGCCGGTCGATCCCCTCCGGGAGCGTGAAGCCGTCGAGCGTCACCTGGTAGCGGTTGAAGCTCATCACGTCCACGAATTTCGCCATCGAACGCGTCGCGCGGTCATTTCCCCACGCGAAGCGGCACCCCAGATCCAGCACGTCGGGAACGGTCGCTTTGAGTTCTTCGCTGATGATCCGGAAATATTGATCGGCGATCACGGAATAGAAGTCCGCCAGGTCGGCGTACACGGCCGAGGTCTTTTCATTCGCGGCCTTCGGAACGTCCTTCCCCTGAAGCATCGCGTCCCACGACGCGTACCCGGTCTTCCAGGCCTCGTTCAGCTTTTCCACGGTTTCGTACTTTTTCTGGAGGAATTTTACCAGTTCCTGCTTGGCCGGCTGGTCGGACGGCGAGGTTAAGGCCGCTTTGGAGAGTGAGGTCTCATCCCCCCACGCCAATTCATTATTCGTGAAAGCGCCGATGCAGTACGGGCTTTCGAGGGCTTCTTTCTGCCGGGCGACCGCACCGCGGATTGACTGACGGAAGCCGTCGTCGAACGGGTCCGGGAATTTTCCCCAGTAGCCTTCGGAGCCTTCAATGTTCCGCCCGCGGCAGTTGAGCGTCACGGTGTAGGGCGTTTTCTGCTGCATATAAATATTCCCGTCGGACCAGTTTCCGATCGTGTTCATCGCCCAGCTCGCGAGGCGTTTGTGCGCCAGTTTATTGTGGACCTGCTCGTAATCGCCGCCGTACTTCCGTTTCAGGTTGGATCGGGTCCAGTTGTACGCGCGGACCGTGCCTTTATCGCCGTAGAAACCGATGTGTGTCTGCGACCAGCCGTAAAAAGGCGAATCCCCTTCAGGAAGCCCCTCGAAGTAATGCTCGCGGAACTGGACCGGGCCGGTGCCGTTTCCCATGCCGACGCAGTCGGTTCCGTGGGACCAGAACAAATGCCCGTCGGGGGTGACGAGCCACCACTTTCCGTTGACCTTTTTCGGGTAGAAATGCCCCGTGCTCTTGAACGTCGGACCATCCAGCCACCCGCCGTAAGCGTCCCAGTTCTTCGGGCGGGGATTGGCCGCCAGATCGGCTTTTTCGTCCTCGATCCTCTGCGCGAATTCGGCGTCGGAGTGGATTTTTCCCGGCCAGTCTTCGTACTTGAACTGGCCGTAGCAGTCGATAAACGGGAAGAACTCCTCAGGGCTCATTTTCATCCAGTCGGCCGTTCCACCCTGCTTCTGGTCGAAGAACGCCTTGACCGAGTAGACCCGGTACTTGGCCGGCTTTTCACGTTTCGGGGCGATGATGAAGAAGCGGAGGACTTTCTTCCATTCCAGCGCGGCCTGATTCTTTGTACCGCCGGGCAGGCCCCTCATCCCCTCCACCTTTCCCATCAGCTGCGGGGGAAAACTCGCGGGGATCACGATGACATACTGGTCGCGTTTCTTGCCCGCCGCGCGAATATTCGAGCTGAACCAGTTCGCGTTATTCTGAATGGCGGAGGCGTCGTCGATGCGGATCCCGTACTGAACGGTTTCTTCCTCGAGATTTTCCAGATCGACGACGATTTTCGTGCAGCCGTCGAGATTCCACTCGCCCGCCCAGATTGGACCGGGCCACGGGTGGGTCGGGTCGTTCCCGTCAAATTCGATGTACAAGCCGTCCTCGGGCTTAATGACGTCCGAGGCGTTGACGTGCGCGAGTTGGGAATCCGGATTTACGAGCGTGAGCGAAGGGGCTGCGGCTACTCGGGAAACGCCGAAAAACACACTGAGGCCAAGCAGAGCAAGAGAAAGGATTTTTTTCATGGGCTGGTTCCTGATGAAAGAGTGGGAAGGAATGGTTGACTTCAGGACGCGGCACGGAAACCCCCGCGCCAGGCGTCGTTTCCTTTAATTGTAACCTAAACCCCCGAGGCGTCAAGGGGGATGGCAATGATTTTTAAGATGGAACGGTTAAGCAAAATTTCCTGTTGAGTGTAAGGATTTTATCGGAACGAGAGTAAAAAAATTCAGGGGCCCTACTTCCAGAAAAGAAAAATTTATGTATAATATGGGAGAATGTTATACTGCGTAATTATTTTCAGCGCAGCGAAACCTGTTATTGCAGCCGTTAAATTCAGGAGTAAACCGTGGCACACATAGATCACCTTCCCGGTTCTTATTTCGGTCCACCTACTGTCGTTGATTTGATTCGTCATCGTGCGTCTCATCAGCCAAATGATATGGCTTTTGGTTACCTCGTGGACGGTGACGAGGACCTGATTCGCATGACTAATGCGGATTTGGACCGTAAAGCACGTGCCATCGCCGCGTGGCTCCAGATGAACGGGATGGTCGGTGAGCGAGCTATGCTGCTCTTTCCGCCCGGACTGGATTTCATCGCTGCTTATTTTGGCTGTCTGTATGCCGGAACCATCGCTGTGCCGGTTTATCCGCCGCGCAAAAACCGCTCCGCGAACCGGGTGCAGATCGTGGCCGAGGACTGTAACGCGAAAGTCGCTTTGACCAATACTGAGGTTCTGAGCCGTAACGAGAAACAGTTAAAAGAAACCCCATTCCTTTCCTCGCTTCTGTGGTGCAATACGAACGAGATCGAGCCGGGAACAGAGAAAAAGTGGATCATGCCGGATATTCACGGCGATACCGTGGCGTTTCTCCAGTACACGTCAGGTTCGACAGGGAATCCGAAAGGGGTGATCATTACCCACACGAATCTGTTGCACAACTCGGCGACGATTTCTACGGCGTTTGAAAACACACGCTCGGGAAGCGGCGTTTTCTGGCTTCCAACCTACCACGACATGGGGCTGATCGGCGGAATTCTTCAGCCGCTGTATGTTGGCCGCCCCAACATTTTCATGTCGCCAATGGCGTTTTTGCAAAGGCCGTTCCGCTGGCTCTCTGCCATTTCGCGCTACCAGGCGACCGTGAGCGGCGGGCCAAACTTCGCCTATGAACTTTGTGTCAAGAAAATCAAGCCGGAGCAGGTCAAGCAACTGGACCTTAGCTCATGGAAAGTCGCTTTTAACGGTGCGGAACCGGTTCGTTCCGAAACGTTGCAGGCTTTCGCCGAGAAATTCGCCACGGCCGGATTCAATCCGAAAGCGTTTTATCCCTGTTATGGTTTGGCTGAGGCAACGCTTCTGGTTGCCGGTGGTTTGGCCCCATTCAAGCCGACCGAAAAAACTTTTGATTCGGACCTTCTGCGCAAAGGCTGGGCGGTTGAAGTTCCTTCCAGCGCACCGAAAGCCCGCCGAATCGTCGGAAATGGCGGCGTTTTGCCGGACCAGGCTGTTGCGATCGTGAACCCGGATACGAAACAGCTCGCTCTGAACGGCGAAGTTGGTGAAATCTGGATCTACGGGCCGAGCGTTGCGCAGGGATACTGGCAAAAAACGGATGCCACGGAATATAGTTTCCACGCTTATATTCAGCCACATGGCGATGAAAAGATCGACGTGCCGGGCCCCTATTTCCGTACGGGTGACCTGGGTTTTGTGTGGGACGGTGAACTTTATGTTTCCGGCCGTCTGAAGGACATGATCATTTGGCACGGCGTCAATCTTTACCCGCAGGATATTGAGCTGAGTATTCAGAACGCGCACGAGCTTTGCCGGGAAGATGCCGGAGCTGTTTTTGCGGTTGAAAAAGATGGGAAAGAGCAACTGGTCGTCGTTCAGGAAGTGGACAAAAAGCTCAACGCCGACTACAGAGAGGTCGTAGAAGCGATCAAGCGTAAAGTTTCGAAAGAACACGAGCTTCCTCTGGATGTCATTTATCTGATTCGCCACGGTGCGATCCCGAAGACATCAAGCGGCAAGATCCAGCGTAATGCAAGCCGTATGGAATTCCTTGCCGGGAACTTTGAGCCGGTGATGGCCTGGAACGCTGAGTCAGGTGAATTCCTCGATGAAGCCCAGTTTGCCGAGCGTAAAGAGGCGGAGGCCAAGATGAACGCCGAGTCAAAAGCGCAGGTCAAAGAAAAAATGGCCGCGGCGGATCATGACTCGGCTGAAATTCGTGAGGACATCCCGGACTTGGACAAACGTCCTTATGCGCTCCTTTTGCCGAATACGGGTGAAGTTCGTATCGTCCCTCTGGCGGAACGTCTTGCTGCACGAGCGCTGGAACAGGCGGCAGCCGCGGCAAAAGCGCACGCTTTCGATTCAGACCAGTCGCCGATGATCGGTGCGCACGTCTCAGACGAAAGCGCTTTGCCGCCGGGAGTTCTGGCCGATCTGAATGATTTGGAAGACGAAAACGACGACGAAGAATTCGCGGCTTCTGCCCTTGGAGGCGATGGAGCGGGGTCCGACCCGGTTCTGGAAGCGCTTTCTGATGCGGTCAAGACGTTGAACACGGAGGGACTTCCTGATGATCTGCGCCGGCCGGAAATCGTGCGCCGGATGTTGAAGATCATCGTCCGGGAAGTCAAGCGTGTGGCTCGTGAACGCGCGGTCGGAATGACAGTCGAGTCGGCCATCACCGAGCTTGGAATGGACTCCCTGGAACGCATGGAGATCCTGAACGTTCTGGAAGAAACCTTCGGCGGACGTTTCCCCGAAATGGTCCTTCAGGACCTCATCACTGCCCGGGACGTTGCGGAGGCGATTTGCAAATACTTTGGTCAGTCCGAACGACTGCGTCAGGTTTTGACTTATCAGCGCTCTGCGGCTCCAGCGTCTGCGGGAGTTTCGCCCACTGAAAAGACGGACGAAAAAGAAATTCCGGAAGAGGCTTACATTTTTGAAAAGACGCCTGAGTACCAGCAGCTAAAGCATCAGATCGATGCGCAGCTTGCCACGGGAATGCGTAATCCGTACTTCACGACGCACGAAGCCCGCGCGGCCGATACGACGATCATAGGCGGCAAAGAGTACATTCATTTCTCCAGCTACAACTACCTCGGTCTGGGAAGCGATCAGCGCGTGGTCGATTTCGTGAAGGACGCGGTCGAAAAGTACGGCTGCAGTTGCTCCGCGAGCCGACTGGTTTCCGGTCAGAAAACGATCCACGTCGAGTTTGAAAAGGAGATCGCCGAGTTCAACGGGACGGAAGACGCAATCGTCTTTTCGGCCGGGCATCACGTCAACGAAAGTGTGCTTGGGCACGTGGCGGGAAAAGGGGACCTGATCCTTCACGACTCGCTCGCGCACAACTCGATGGTAATGGGTTCGCTCCTTTCCGGGGCACAGCGCCGTCCGTTCGAGCACAGCAACTGGAAGCAGCTGGACGAGATCCTGACGCACTGCCGCGGCGATTACCGCCGGGTCTGGATCGTAATCGAGGGCGTCTATAGCATGGACGGCGACATCGCGCCGCTTCCGGAGTTCATCGCTCTGAAGAAAAAGCACAAAGCGTTCCTTTATGTCGATGAGGCGCACTCGCTCGGAACCCTCGGCCCGAAAGGCGCAGGGATCGCCGACTATTACGGCATCGATCCGGCGGAGGGGGACCTCTGGATGGGAACGATCAGCAAGTCTCTGGCTTCCTGCGGCGGTTTCATTTCGGGGCGCAAGCCGATGATCGAGTATTTGCGTTACACGACGCCCGGTTTCGTTTTCAGCGCGGCCATTTCCCCGGCGGCGACCGCTGCGGCTCTCGGCGCTCTGCGTGTTCTGAAGCGTGAGCCGGAACGGGTGGAACGTCTTCAGGCCAACTCGGCCCTCTTCCTGAAACTCGCGAAAAAGGCGGGGCTCGATACGGGGTTGAGCGCTGGCACACCGATCATCCCGATCATTTACGGGAACTCCCAGCTTTGTATGTTCGTGGCCCAGCAGCTCTTCGAGCGCGGGATCAACGTTCAGCCGATCATTTACCCGGCGGTGGACGAAAAGGCCGCGCGTCTGCGTTTCTTCATGACGGCGATCCATACGGAGGAGCAGATCCGCTACACGGTGAAGACGATCATCGAGGAAACTGAGAAAGCGAAGAAGATTCTGGGAATCTGAGATTTATAAAGGCCCCCTCATTGAGGGGGCTGGCGAGCGAAGCGAGACTGGGGGAGTTTCTGTAAAATGCCGTTTGACTTCCCCCGGCCCTTCGGGCCACCTCCCTCGGAGATGGGGGCTAAAAGAATTAATGAAACGTCTTTTCCAGGTTAATTCCGAGCCAAACGCCACGTTTCTGCGAGTCGTTGGCGGTCCTGAAACGCCCGAGGCGGTGGTTTTCGGAAACCTTTTCTTCCATCATGATCGTGGGGATCTGCTGGTCCCACCAAAGCGCGAAGGTCGTGGGCGGCTCCGGTCCGTTTGGGGTCTGAATGATGTGAACGCGCCGGGAGTCCGGCGGGTCGTAGTGATTCGTCTCGATCATCCGGTTTTCAAACACACGGAAAGCGTCGTGAAGCGACTCGGGGCCGCACGCGTCGATGTAATCCGTGGCCGTGTCGCCGTGGAGATTTACCACCAGCGTGAGCGGTTTTTCTGAATTCAGCTCCAGAATTTTCTTCTTGACGAACCAGCACTCCGGGCGGGTTTTCCGGCTTTCCTCCGAGTTCAGATCGACCTCGTTCCACCGGCGGTTCACGTCGTAGCCGAGGAAATTGAACCGGACCCACCCCTTCTCCGCGCCGAGCGGGTCCACGATCGGAACGATGTAAAAAACGCATTTTCTGCAAAGCTCCTCCGGCGTGACGGGCGCATCGTCGAAGATCCCTTTCTGACCGGCGAGCCAGCGGATCAGACCGTCCGTCTGCCACGACGTGTGCGCCTCCCAGGCGTGCTGGCGGGCCATGATGAAGAAGCGGCGTTTTTCGGCTTCAGGAACCGTGAAATCCGTGACGGTGAAAAGCATCTGCCCGGCTCCGAGCGTTTCCTGACGTACGCGCGGCGAGTCTTTTACCGAGTCGGCCAGCTCGCAGATCTCGCGGTTCGTGTACATCGCGGTGTAGGCGACGCGCAGCGATTTCACCCCTTCCGGAAAGCGGACGGTGAGCGTCATGGTACGGTCGTCCTCGTTCCAGACGCACAGTTCGCGCGGGAAGTGCGTCCAGTTCCGCCCCTCGTCAGTCGAAAAGACGGGGAGCGCGCCTTTCCAGCTCGGGCGTGTCGGGCGGCCGTTGTAGCAGCCGTCGAAATTCCAGAAAACGACGTGAATTTCCCGCGTCCCGCCGCGCGGCTCAACATCGAACGCGAACCAGGTCGCCTGGCGGTTCAGGTCCTGCTCGTCACGCTGGGCGACCATTTGGGCCCGGAACGTGGTTTCCGAGCCGCTGACCGCCTCGATTTTTCCGATGTTCGCGCCGGGAAAATCCTTCGAGAATCGAACGGTGGAAAACTCCTGCGCAAAGGCAGAAACCGCGAGCAAAAAGACGAATAAAAAGGCGGTTCCTGCGTTTTTCATTTGGCTGCTCCGATCCGGCCAGCTTTTTCATAATCGAAAGGTTTGAACCCCACTTTTTCGGCGGGTGAACCGGGCTTGAGGTGGAAGTCGTTCGCGTCGGGATCCACAAAAAGCGGATCGGCCACGATCCCGCCGACGTCTTTTCCTTCCGCGACCCATTGGTCGTGAGTTTTACATTTGAACTCGACCTCACCGCCGTCTTTCCACCAGAGGTTCGACCGAATGTCGGCCTTCACTTCATCGACCCGGTAGCCGATGGAGGTCCCGTCTTTCCAGTAGATCAAATTGTTCGTGAAGATCACGCTCGTGTGGTCCTCGACCCGCGTGATGGCGACCTGATGCGCCACGCCGTTCCCCATCGGGTTCGGTTTGTTCCGGGCGAAAATATTGTTCCGGATCACGTTTTCTTTGCCGTAGTGCTGATGGAAGGAGCCGTCCATCGTGTCGTACACCAGATTGTTTTCCATCGTGATCCC
>JAFTCU010000121.1 GCA_017454585.1 Thermoguttaceae bacterium
ATTCGGCAAAACGAAGTGGATCGTCCCGTTTACCGTTTTTTTGTCGTGCATCATCGTGTTCAGGACCGCGTCACGGCTGAAATCCGGCGCCTTGGTCGGAATTTTCAGCGCGGTCAAGAGGGCGTCCTGCCGCTGGGCCAGGCGCTCCAGTTTCAGGTTTTCCGGTTCCAGCTTACACGCCAGCCGGGCGGCGAAACTCATGCCGATGCCGACCGCTTCGCCGTGGAGATAAACGCCGTAACCGCCAAGTTTTTCCACGACGTGCCCGAACGTGTGGCCGTAATTCAGGACCGCGCGTCGGCCGGACGTTTCCCGCTCATCTTCCAGCACGATCTGCGCCTTCAGCTCACAGCACTTCGCGATGATTTTCGCCAGAACCGCCTCATCACGGGCGTGGATCCGCTGGACGTTTTGCTCAAGGTAATAGAAGAAATTCGCGTCCAGGATCACGCCGTACTTCACGACCTCGGCCAAACCCGCGCGGAACTGCCGGTCGTCGAGCGTCTTGAGCGTCTGCGTGTCCATCAAAACCCCTTTCGGCTGCCAGAACGCGCCGACGAGGTTTTTCCCCTGCGGAATATTGATGCCGGTTTTGCCGCCGACCGAACTGTCCACCTGGGCCAGCAGCGTAGTGGGGACCTGAATGAACGGAAGCCCGCGATTGAGCGTCGCCGCCACGAAACCCGCAAGGTCTCCCACGACTCCGCCTCCGACCGCCACGACGACGGTTTTCCGGTCCGCGCCACACTCGATGAGGCGTTCCCAGAGCATCGCGGCAACGTCCACGCACTTGCTTTCCTCGCCGGCCTCCACGACGCACAAATCGTTATTCACGCCGGCGTCCGCCAGAATCTCCGCGATTTTCAGACCGTAAAGCGGCTCGACGTTGGAGTCCGTCACAATGATCGCATTCTTCGCACCGTGCGTCCACTTGAGAAAATACTCGCCGAACTGATCAAAAATGCCGCTGGAAATGACGATTTCGTAAGGATTGGAACGAAGAGAAATGGGAACGGTATGCATGAGATTTTTCCTTTTTGAACCGATGTGCGGAAACGTTTTAAGCCTCAAGAAAGAGAAATTCCTGAGGCTTAAAGATCCTGCTCACCCAAAATTACTCGGCCAGCGGAGATTCGATCACGTGGTCGATGATGTGGTACGCGCAGGCTTCCTCGGCCGACATAAAATTGTCACGGTCAGTATCCGCCACGATCTTCTCGTACGAGTGCCCAGTGTGTTTAAGGAGCAGATTGTTCAGCTTCTGCTTGGTCTTTTCAAATTCCGTTGCATGGATCAGAATTTCCTCCGCAGTCCCTTCCATCCCGGCGCTCGGCTGGTGGATCATGATCCGGGCATTCGGGAGAGCGTACCGTTTTCCGGCCGTTCCGGCAGCGAGAAGGAAAGCGCCCATCGAGGCGCACTGACCGATTCCATAGGTCCGAACGTCGCACGTGATGAAATTCATCGTGTCATAAATGGCCATTCCGGCCGTCACGCTGCCGCCGGGGGAGTTGATGTAGAAATGAATGTCCGCCTTGGGATTTTCCGATTGCAGGTAAAGCATCTGCGCGACGATGGAATTGGCCGACTCGTCAGTGACTTCCGTGCCGAGGAAGACGATACGGTCGCGCAGCAGGCGGCTGTAAATATCCATGGCGCGCTCTTCGCGGCCGTTTTTATCGATGACGAATGGGATGAGTGACATTGAATTCTCCTCGATTTTTACTTCTTGTCTTCTTCCGGTTTCTTCACAATCGAATCTACGATTCCATACTCTATGGCTTCTTGAGCCGTCATGTAGTGGTCGCGGTCCGTATCCTTCGCAACCTGCTCGACCGTTTTGCCGCAGTCTTCCGCAAGGATTTCATTCAGGAGCTGACGGGTTTTCAGGATTTCCTGCGCCTGGATATTAATGTCAGAAACCTGACCGCCGACCTGGCCCCATGGCTGGTGGATCATCACCTTCGCGTGCGGAAGAATGAAGCGTTTTCCCTTTGCGCCGCCGCCAAGCAGAACCGCCGCCGCGCTGGCTGCCAAACCGACACAGTACGTGTTCACCGGGCAGCTCAGAACACGCATCGTATCATAAACCGCCAACATTGCACTGACGCTTCCGCCAGGGGAGTTGATATAGAAATGAATGTCTTTGCGCCGATTGTCGCTCTGCAGGTACAGGAGCTGCATCACGATCGCGTTTGCATTCGCGTCGCCGATGGGTCCCTGAAGGAAGATGATCCGGTTCTCAAGAAGAAGGTCGGAAATCGTCATTTGCCTCTGACGCTGGTAGTCCGGTCCGGCCATCATCGGATCAAAGGAGGCGTTGTTAAAAAGTTCCATTGAGTACCCTTCCTTTTAACGAAACAAAGCCGAATCGACCCAAATCGACCCGGCAAAACCCACGCGGCCCAGTGATGAGCCGCATTATTTTAGCATTAAAGTCCAAAACGGCATTTGAAGAATCATTCCGATTTTTCTTCAGCCGGAGCGTCCTGAGCGGCGTCTTCGATCTGAGCTGCCTCAGCGGCGTCCTCCTCAGTCTTTCCAGTACCGCCAGCCGGGAACGCCACGTTCGCCATTTCCTCTGGATACGGCTCGAAAGTGGTTTCCTCGAATGTCGCGTTTTCCAGAATTCTGGCGATAACTTTGCGCTCGATGATCTGGTTGCGCAGAATATCCATCTGGTTCTGTTTTTCAATGCGGGCACGAAGTTTACGCGGAGACTCGTTCATCTGACGGGCAATCGTCTGGATCTCAATATCGTAATCTTCCTCTTCCGCGTCAATATTTTCGCTTTCAGCAATACGCTCAAGGATAAAGTGTTCCTTGAGGGCCTTTTTCGTGCTTTCCACACTGTTCTGACGCAGAATATTCAAATGTTCCTGAATCATCTCGACCGAGAAACCACCGCGCTGCAACTCGTACATCGTACGATACAGCTCGCGCTCTGCCTGGCGTTCGAGAAGCGCTGGCGGCAGTTCCCAATCAGCCGTTTCAAGAAGCTGTTCAGTGATGATCTCACGCGCCATTTGTTCCTGCTGGTAAACCATCTGGCTTTCGAGGTTGGCTTTGAGGAACGAGCGGAATTCCTCTTCCGATGCAAAACCAAAACCATCAAGGAATTCCTTGTTGACTTCCGGAAGAACAAGCTTGGAAACGCTGGTCACTTCAAAAACAGCCTCGACTTCTTTCCCGCGAAGCAGAACGTTCGGCGCAGATTCGGAAAGATTGAATTTGATCGTGCGCGTTTCGCCAGCTTTCACGCCTTCCATCTGGGTATCGAAATTCTCGATCGTCGCATCACTAAAGAGGAGAGACGGACGAAGACGGATCGTTTCGTGTTCGCTGGAATTGATGATCTCGTCATTATAACGAATGAAGAGCTTCGTCGTGATATAATCACCCGAAGCGGCGCCTTCCTGCGATTCTTCCAGTTTTCCCTGACGGGCACGGAAAGACACAGAAGCAGCGTCAATGTCGGCATCGGTGAATTCGCGAACCGGCTTCTCAATTTTGATGCCTTTCCAGTTCGGGAGTTCAAATTCCGGGCGGACTTCAAGATCATACTCGAACACAAAATCGCCCTTTTCTGGGATCTCAAGCGAGACGTAATCAAACAACGGGTCGCTGATCGGAGCAAGATTTTTCTCGTCATTAACCTGAGAAATGGCCTCCATCAGAATTGCGCTCTTGGCGCGTTCTGCGATTTCCTTGCGAAAACGGGATCTCACGACACTCATCGGAGCGTGGCCCGGACGGAAACCCGGAATCGCGGCGACAGGTTTGAGCTCGTCGAATTCTTTATTCATGATACGATCGATGTCCTCACGCGCGACGGTGACCGTAATATGACGTTCGCAAGCGCTGCGTTCATCAACGTTGATCGTCAGATTCAGTTTCTGTTCTTCTGAAGTATTCAGTTCTGATTCAGCCATGACTTTGACCCAATAAACAAAAAAAATTTGGTTCTGATACAGCAAACGGCTCAAGCAGAAGCCAGAGCCGTTCACCTAGAGTTAAATGAAGAGCGGGCGAAGGGGTTCGAACCCTCGACAACGACGTTGGCAACGTCGTGCTCTGCCAACTGAGCTACGCCCGCAATTATAAATTGTAAAAACTCTTTCCCGAATGAACACCAAAGTTCCACTTGAGAAGAATCTCAAGAGCGGGCGAAGGGGTTCGAACCCTCGACAACGACGTTGGCAACGTCGTGCTCTGCCAACTGAGCTACGCCCGCAGGTAACGTGTTCAGAGAAAACCTAAACAACAAAATGGATTATAGCCTATTTTAAAATTTCCACAAGGGGCCCCCCCACCGATTTTCTTGAAAATTTTTTCAGATAAAAAAAAGAGCCTCCCCAAAAAGGAAAGACTCTTGCGCTTCTTTTTGCTCTTTTCACTCTTTATCCGAGTTCCAGAATTCAGGAGCTTCCACCCACGCTTCGTGGTGCAAACTGTCCAAAGTCATGATTTCCAGGTATTTTTCCTGCTCCATGAGCCACGATGAATAGTTTCGTGAAAGATTCAGCATCTGATAATCACGAGCGAGATTGTCCCCCGTGTACTCCATGGTACGAATAATCAAACACTCCTGCATATTTTCATGGATGATCAATCCCGGCACTTTCACCAAACGGTACGAAACGTTTTGGAAATTGGCCTTTTTCATCTCCTCACGCACTTCTTCAGGGGTATTCCTCAAAATTTTCAGGAACTCTTCCGCTTGACGTTCCAGTTCTTCTTCCACAGCCCCGGTTTTTGGTCCCACCGTTTTTTTCGTGTCGGGTTCCAATTCGGTTTTTTCCTCAGCGATTTCAGAATCCTGTTCTTCTTCGGGCTCTACCTTGACCTCGGCCTTCCCCTTTTTGCCTGATTTGGATTTTTTCTTCACAGGCCCAGAATCTTTCACATCCAAGGTGACTTCTTCGTTTTCGTCTCCCATGGAAATGGCGACTTCCTCGTTTTCATCCCCTTCATCATTTTCAGCTGATTCTTTGTTATTTTTGTCCTTTTTTTTGAACAAATCTTCCACTTCTGATTCCGTTTTTTGGGCTTCTTCTACCATTTCAATGGCAAGGTCCAGTTCTTTTTCCTTTTCTTTGGCCTTCTGGATCCCTTCATCGCTGGAGCTTTCCCGGGCAGCCGATTCCACAATCGCCAAAATGTCCGGATCAACTTCTTCACCCACGGCTTTCGAGATCGGAGCGTCCTTCATTTTTCCCGAAAAATCGAGGCCTTCAGGAAGTTCCGTCGAATCCGTTTTTTTGTCATTTTCCCACAGTTCATCAGGAAATTCAGCCAAATTTCCAATACGTGCGATATGACAAAGGCGCGCAGTAACCACTGCCTGAGCCTCATCCCCGGTTTCAGTTTCCTTTTCTTCACAGCCGACCAGAATTACAGAGGCAAGAAGAAGTGAAAAACTTAAACATAATTGGCGCATTTTTTTGACTCCATTTTCTGTAAAGGGTGGATTATTTCGGCATCCTTTCACTGGCCAGAATCCTCAGATTTTCCAGTGTTTTCTCCATATCACTTTTCCATTTCGAGTTTGAAGAATCCTTCATTCTTTCTGAGGCTTTCTGAAAACACAACTCGAAACTGGCAGAATCCATACATTCCACAGCACATTCACCCATATTAATATAAATGGCCGTTTCGATCTCGGGGTTGTGAATGTTTTCAATGTTCTGAATCCCCTCTTTCAAAGCGGCAGCCGCTTCTTCTTTCATACCAACCAGATAAAGCAGAAGAACGTATTTGGGCTGAACGACACAATGTACCACATCCACCGGCTGCCGGGAAAAGGATTTCCCGAACTCACGGAGTTTTTCCTGTGCCTGCATGAGTAATTCTTTCTTCTTCGCGTCCTCAGCTTCTTTGGTCTGGAATAAAATGTCCTGGATCTCCAGCAGCGGAGTCATCGCTTTTTTCACTTCACCCTCAAGTGTACGCTGTGCCTTCTGGTGGTTTAACATAAGCAGGGACGCTCCTATGAAAAACACTGAAACCAGAAGAAGCAAGTACCGAAAAATCTTTTTCATGAGACTGATTCATTCCTGCTTGTTAGTATTTCCAATTTTGAATATTCTGTTTGAATTTTAGCGTTTTCTTCAACTTTAGAATAGAGTAAAAGTGGGAGATTTAAGAAAAAACAGAAAAAAAGAAAGAAAAAATTGGGGAGTACCCGGTCCAGGTGTACTCCCCTTTGGATTTTAACGGCGCTTGGATGCCTGACGCTCGGCAATGAGGAGGGCCATTTCAATCGACTGCTCGTAATTCAAACGCGGATCGACTTCCGTCTGGTAGTCCTTCACAAGGTCCGCTTCCGTAAGGCCGCGAACTCCACCCGTGCATTCGGTCACATTTTCACCCGTCAGTTCGAAATGGATCCCACCCAGGTGAGAACCTTCCTGATCCAGTATCCTGGATACGCAAAGCAACTCGTTTAGAATGTCATCGAAACTGCGCGTTTTCAGGCCTGTTGACGTGGAATGAGTATTCCCATGCATTGGGTCTGAGATCCACAGAACGTTTCGTTTTTCGCGCAGAACCACCTGAACAAGAGGCGGAAGAACTTCTTCCACTTTCGACGTTCCGAAACGGCAAATCAGGCACAAACGACCTTTTTCGTTCCGTGGGTTCAAAACCTTAATCAGATCGAGGAGCTGATCCGGTTGCATCGTTGGCCCCACTTTTACCCCGATCGGGTTGGCGATCCCGCGGAAGAATTCCACGTGTGCGCCGTCGATCTGCCGCGTGCGTTCACCGATCCAGGGAAGGTGCGTCGTCAGATCGTAACAATCGGTTCGACGAGGCACCCACCGCGTCTGAGCCATTTCGTACGGCAGATGAAGCCCCTCGTGTGAACAATAAAACCGCGTCTCAGCCAACGAATCCATTTTCCCGGCCACGATTTCCATGAAGTCGATCGACGTGCTGATCGCCTGGAAAATATGGCGGTACTCTCGTGAATGTTCGCTTAAATTAATAAAACCCAGTTCCCAATATTCCGGGTGGTGCATATCTGTAAACCCACCAGCGATGAGGCTCCGCATGAAATTCAGCGTCATTGCCGCGTGACCATACGCCCGGCGCATATTCAATGGGTTCGGCGTACGGGCTTCAGCAGTAAACTCTGGTGAGTTGATCAATGGACCACGGTAACTCGGAAGCGTCACACCGTCCCTTGTCTCGGTCGGCTTGCTGCGCGGTTTGGCGTATTGACCTGCGATTCGGCCAATACGAATGACACGTTTGCGGCTTCCGTAGATCAAAATATAACTCATCAGGAGCAGAATTTTCAGTTTGCTCGTGATCACATCGGGTGTACAGGCGTCGAAAGTTTCCGAGCAATCGCCCCCCTGAAGCACAAAGTACTCCCCATCCTCAGCGGCGGCCAGTTCGCTACGCAGACGCAGGATCTCACCACTCGTAACCAATGGCGGCAGATGCGAGATGTAATCAACCGCGGCGTTGAACGCCTCCTGGTCCGGATAATCGACCCACTGCTGGATGGGTTTCGTCTTCCACGAAGATGGACTCCATTCAGTTTGATTCATAAAAGTTCCTCACAATTCATTTCCTTGAGTTTCCGGACCACTTCCCGAACGGACTCTTCCCGATTCCGATCGAAGACCATGACCACTTCCGGCGTAACGATGACCGCCAAATCCTTTACCCCGTAACACACAACTTTTTTACTCGGATCGGTACTGCGAATCGTGCAATCCCGGGTCTCTACCAGAACGGCCTCAGGGGTCCCTTCCGCCAGTGCCAGCGTATTGCCCGATTCATCGTGGGGGAAATGACGCTCAAAGGCACGCCACGAGCCTACATCGTCCCATTCAAACGGGGCCGGAAGCACCAAAACGTTTCCATCCACCGCCGCTTTTTCCATGACCGCATAGTCAATGGAAATGTTTTCTATTTCAGGAAATTCCGACTTCAGGACGTTTTCAAAATCGGAATGATCTACGCTTTTCAGGATTTTTTCGACTGGTTCCCTAACACCCGGCGCATACTTCCGGAGATTTTCAAGGATGGTCGAGGCCCGCCAGATGAAAATCCCTGCGTTCCAGTAAAAGTTTCCGCTTTCCAGGTACTCAGCGGCGGTTTTCGCGTCGGGTTTCTCCCTGAATCGCCGAACTGTCAAGGAATTTCCCGGACCTTTCTCACCGCGCTCGATGTAACCGAATGTTTCGGCCGGGCAGGTCGGTGTGATCCCCAGCGTAATGAGTTTTTCCGGGTTTTCCCGAACGATTTCAGCGGCTTGCGCGATCGTGTCCTGAAACACTTCTTTCGGCTGGATCACGTGATCGGACGGGAGTAAAACCATCACCGCCTCCGGGTCCTGCGCGAGACACCAAATCGCCGCCAGCGCGATACAACCCGAAGTGTTCCGGGCACACGGTTCTACGAGGATCGACCCGGTCGGAAGCTCCGGGAGCTGCTCCGCAATATGGTCTCTTAACCTCTCGCCCGTCACCACTCCAATTTGTTCCGGGGGCACGAGCGGTCGCAAACGGTCCACAGTGCTTTGCAGGAACGAACGGTTTCCGAGAAACGTCATGAGCTGCTTCGGGAAATTTTTCCGGCTTTCCGGCCAAAGTCGTGTACCCGAACCGCCAGCCATGATGATCGCGTAAATCATGTGCTTACTCCTCATTAATAATTGGTTTATTATACCAGATATTTTGATTTACGCAAGGGGAGGAATTTTCCCTTTTACCAGAAAAGAATTCAGAATTCAGGAGGGACGCTGATCAGGAAGAAATCAACGTCCCCCTATTAATTACTTACTTTTCAGAGAAAATCGCCGTCCAGCCGCCATTCCGGACCATCGTGATGGTCAGCACGTCACCGGCCTTCACTTCCCGGGTCAGTTCATCGATCAGTTCCGCATCCTTTTCACCGGTTCCACCGCTCTGAGGCGTGTCGCAGTAGATTTGCGCGACGTACGTCTTGCCCGGCTTCAGGAAATCAAGCTGAAACTGCAGCGTCCGCGGCTCGGCGTCCGTGATCGCGGCAGCGTAGAATTTGTTCCCGCTGCGGCGGTAGTGCAGATAATACTTCCCGATTTCCCCGGCGACGGCGTGCGTTTCATCCCAAACTGCCGGAATATTCTTCAGGAAGCTGAACCCCGGCGCATTCCGGTAATTCTCCGGTTTGTCGCAGATGGTCAGGCACGGCGAATCGGTCACGAGGCACATCGCCAGCGCGTGCGCACGGGTCCCCTGCTCGTCCGCAGTCGGGACGCTCATCTTCTTCTGCACGTAGAAATGCTCCGGCTGGCGATTGACGAATCCGCCAGGCGTAAAGTCACCAGGGCCGCAAAGCCACCGGGTGAACGGAAGCGTCGCTGTGTGTGTCGTGGTGATCCGTTTCGAGAATTTGTTGTACTCGTTCCCAAGGATCCCTTCGCGCGTGATGTGGTTCGGATACGTGCGTTCCATTCCGGTCGGTTTGTACATTCCGTGGAAGTTGATCATCAGGTGATGCCTGGCCGCGTTGGCCACCACGTCCTCGATCCACTCGACGCGCTCCTGATTGTCGGAGTTCATGAAGTCGATCTTCATGCCGGCCGCGCCCCATTTCTCGTACGCGGTGAACGTGCGTTCATGGCCGCAGAAGTCAAAGTCCTGGTAGTGCATCCAGAGGAAGATCCCGACGTTCTTTTCCTTCG
>JAFTCU010000001.1 GCA_017454585.1 Thermoguttaceae bacterium
GAGTCGCAGCTGGCGTTTCTGGGCCTCCAGTTTATGCCTCCCGCCTCCGAAAAACCGACGGATCAGGCCCCCCAGATGAAAGAGGAAGCCGAATTGATCCCCGCGACGCAAGCGGTCCAGGACGCGAAAACGCCTTTCCTGCTCACCTCGAGCGTGACGCGGAAGATCCCGCAGCAAATGGCGATTTTCCCGATGGCGAAGGCGCCCGGGAAGACGGAGGTCACGTCCTTCCAAACCTCGCAGATCGGCGTCCACCCGCGCCTTGCGTGGACCGTCCGGGCGGTGGAGCCGAAATTTCTCGTGGTCCTGCTCCCGCTTTCCAGCTCGTCGGAACCGCTTCCGACCGTGGAGCAGACGAAAACCGGCGCGCTGATCCACTGGCCGAACGGGAAGACCGACTCGGTGAGTTTCCTCCCCGGCAAGAACGGCAAAGAAGTGAAATGGGAGAGGAAATGAAGATCAGAAACCAGGTTTTAACTTTTGCGTGAGATTTTTGCCATGGATCGACTTTTTTACGTCGGCGTGATGAACCGCCCGGCCGACCTTTCGCCGCTTCCTTTTTCACGGGGAATTTACGCCTGTGCCCTGGACCCGGCCACGGGCGAAATGAGGCGCGTTTTCACGGAACCCGCCGCCGTTCTGGAAAGCCCGACGTTTTTGTCGGTCGATTCCCGACGGAACGTTTTGTATGCCGTTTCGTCGGGAGACTCCGATGAGGACTGGCTCACGGCGCACAGGATCCGGCCGGACGGGTCGCTGGAGATCCTTTCCCAGGCGTATTCCGGCGGGAAAAACCCGTGCCACACGCTCGTGACTTCCGACGGGAAATGGCTCTTTGCGACGAACTACTCCAGTGGAACCACCGTGGTCGTTTCTCTCCAGCCGGACGGGTCGTTCGGAGACGTTCGGTTCCAGTCCCACCCGTACTTTGGCGACGGGACGGGCCGCCAGGAAACCTCGCACCCGCACTGCGTCACCGAACACCCGGGTGGACGTTTTCTGGCCGAGTGCGACTTGGGGAACGACCGGATCTGGCTCTGGCGCAAGGATCCAGCCGACAGGACGTGGAACCACCGTGCGGAGGAAGATTTCGCCCCGGCTCCCAAGGGCCACGGCCCGCGTCACGCCGTTTTTTCGCCGGACGGCTCGCGGCTTTTCGTTTTTAGCGAGCTTTCCTGCACGGTCGAAACGTTCACGTTCGACGAGACCACCGGCCGACTCGCGTTTTTGACGTCCCAGCCGGTCCTGACTCCCGGCACGCCGGCGGGCCAGTGCGCCGAGATCGTTTCCTCGTCCGACGGGCGGTTTTTGTATTTTTCCTCGAGAAACGCCGACGTTTTGAGCGTTTTTGCCGTGACCCCCGCCGGTCTTTCGCACGTGCAGCAGATCCCGGCAGGAGGTGAGATTCCGCGTCACATCACGTTCGACCCGACCGGCTCGTTTTTACTCGCCTCGTGCCAGAAGACGGGCCGGATCTTCAGCTTCCGCGTGAACCCCCAAACGGGCGAACTCACCCACACCGGCCACTCGGTCGAGGTCCCGTGGTGCGCCTGCGCTGTTTTCGCGAAACATGGTTAGTGCGCTGCTGTTGACCCCCGGGACTCGTATCAGGATCAAGCGGTTTCTTTCAGGTATTGAAGTGTTTCCTGTGTACCCTGTGTCCTCGCAATGGCCAGAATGTCGGCATATCTCGCCAAAAGCAGATAAAGAACAGGAAGGGCCGGAAGAATCAGACGCTCGTAACAGTCGATCCCGCCGAAGTACATCGTGAACATGATCCCAAAGAAGAACCCCCACATTCCGAGCCGGAGCCACGGAAACGTTTTCAGCCAGATTCCAAGCAGGATCGTGATGAGTAAGTCGAACGCTCCGAAAAAGTACAACGGTCGAAACGCGTAAAGGTCACTCTCCCACCACATTCTTTTGATGTGTGAAATGATGAATTCTTTCAGGTTCGCCCGGATCGTGCCGTGTACGAACTGCTTGACCCGCTTGTAACCGAAATGGTCTGCCAGATCTTCAAAGAGAAGATACTTGCTCGCCTTGACGTTCAGCGGTGACTTTTCAATGTATTCAAGTACCTCCGTATCCTTGCTTTTCAGGTAAAAATCCGTCTGAAAAATCATAATGAACCGGTTCGTCAGAGAAACCGGGGAAATCGTACGGAAACCGTGGTTTTTCTCGTTCAGACCCGCGTATCCATAAAGCCCCGCAAGTGAAACCAGAAGAGCCAAAAAGCCAGCAAGGGCCTCCTTTCGGTCGTGTGAACTGATACACAAGCGCAAAATCCAAAAAAAGAACAGAAGGATCACGAGGTAAAGGAAAATCGGACGCAGCAGAACCAGAAAAAAGGTCAGTAGTCCGAGAGAAACCGCAGTCGTATGTGTCGGGCGATTCAGGTAAAAGACAATAAGCGAGAAAAAAAGGAGACTTCCCGAAATGGAAAGCGACTCGGTAAGAATCCACCACTGGTACGGAAGAAAAGCGATGGCAATCATCAGGACGGCTGTAAAATGCACGACCGGATCACGCAAAAACGTTCCGCACGCGTAATAAAAAGGGATCAACACGAGCCAAAAGAGAAGCATTTGCAGGCAAACGACGTAAAAACAGGTGGTTTCTCCTTGCACAATGTGATCGGAAACGGGGGTCCCCTCCGGAGTATACTCCACTTCATCCAGAATGCTCTCCGAGCCGGTAACCCAGTACACGAATTTCAGGAACATCGGGTAAACTGGCGTCCGGTTAATTTCGAACTCCCCTTTCCAGAGATCCATTTCGTATTGAGTATAACCGTTAGTATCAGCCCCAACATAATAATAAGAGGGAAAAGTCCTGGGATTGTATATTGGATGATACATGAAACTGCATACGATCGTCAGGAGTAAACACCAGAAGACGGGCATACCAGCCAATCTGGCAATTTGGCTCAGGATTTTCCCTCTGAAACGGCACTGAATCCAGTTTTGAATTTGCGCAAGGCAGGACATTTCCTTATTCCTTTAATACTTTTCAATTTGTTGATCAACCTTTAAATTATAGCAAGCTCATACTGATTTGTAAATAGGAAAGTTCAGATATTTACCCCCCCTTGTAATATCGGGGATGTATTTATATAATCAGAAGAGTCAGAAGTAAACCCACATCAGAGCGTCCTTAAAAACTCATGAAAACGATTCATGATTTGAAAGGATCCCTTTTTTCAGGAGTAATTAACCATGAAACTCACCACCTTCTTCACTTCTCTCCTGCTCGGTCTGACATTCAGCGTCTGCGTTTCGGCCGGCGATTTTTCCGTCGATTTCACGCAAAAGGGCGAGGCGGTCAAACCGGTCAACGGGACCAACTTCTGGGCCAAGCTCAACGGAAACCGCATTTGCGATATGCACCAGGCCGTGGCCGACGCGCATTTCTCGACGGTACGTCTGCACGACATCCCGCTCCAGAACCCCGGCATGCGAATCGTCGATACCCCGCAGATTTTCGGCCGGTTCGACGCCGACACGAACGACCCGAAAAACTACTACTGGGACGCGACGGATGATTACCTGCAGCGAATCATCGACGGCGGCTCGCAAATCGTGTACCGTCTGGGTGCGAGCATTGAGCACACGCAGCCGCACCGCTATTTCGCCAAGGAACCGGCTGACCACCTCCAGTTCGCGAAGATCTGCGAGGGGATCATCCGCCACTACAACGAGGGCTGGGGCGACGGCTTCCACTACAATATTGAGTACTGGGAAATCTGGAACGAGCCGAACCTGAACCCGCAAATGTGGGACAAAGATTTCACGGCCTACTGCAAGATGTACGTGACCGTGGCCAAGTACCTGAAAGAGAAATTCCCGAACATCAAGATCGGTGGGCCGGTCCTCACCCACGCGGAGCCGGGGCTTTGCAAACAGTTCATCGACACGTGCAAGGCCGGGAACGCTCCGATCGATTTCTTCTCGTGGCACGCTTACCCGAACAATCCGAAGGCGGTGCTCGATCCTCCGTTCATGCTCCGCAAAATGCTCGACGAGGCGGGCTACACCGGGACGGAACTACACCTGAACGAGTGGCACTACTTCCCCTGCACGTGGGCCGAGATCCACGGGACGGAAGGCGGCCCGGAGCGCAAGAGCTACTGGCGCAACAGTCCGGAAGGTCTGAGCGGTTACGACGCCTCGGGTTTCTACGGTTACGTTCTGACCCGGTGGCAGGACACGCCGTTGACGATGGGGAATTTCTACGGAACCACGTCGGGCACGTGGGGGCTGATCTCGGATGATTATCAGCTGCGCAAGCCGTACTACGTCTTCAAGATGTTCGGCGAAATGATGCAGATGAAGCCGGTCCGCGTGAAATCGACCGACCGCGAGAACGTCTCGGTCATGGGCGTCATTGGCGAGAACGGCGAGAAAGCGATTTTCGCCTCGAACTGGAAGCAGAACGTGGAAAACCTGGAGATCGAGCTCACGGGTGTGCCGGAATCCGGGACCGTGAAGGTCATCCGGAACGACAATCAGAACGACTGGGCGGAATCCACCGTCGAGTATAAAGACTCCGTGCTGAAGATCCGGAACCAGCCCGGGTCGTGGGTCCTCTACATCGTGTTTTAGCGTCGTGAAATGCAAGGCGGTAATGGAGTGCGAAGCACGGAATGACGCGCCGGGGGGAGTTAACGGGCACTTGAACCAACTCCCCCAGTCTCGCTTCGCGAGCCAGCCCCCTCAATGAGGGGGCCTTTTTCATTAATCTTCTTCTTTCATTCTTCGGCCGCGAATCACTTCCATGACCCCAAGCCCCAGAGCAATCACCGCGGCGAGACCGTACGAAACGTTCTGCGGGAGGTTGAACCCCTGCGGCAGTTTGAACCCGTGCGGCGCCCAGAGGATGAACGACGTCACGACGAACGTCATGAAAACCGCCGGGATCAGCGTGATCCAGTAGCACCGGCGACGGGCCGAAAGCCAGACCGTACAGCCAAGCAGCGTCGAGGCGGCAAGCACCTGGTTCCCCCACGCGAAGTAGTTCCACAGAATACCAAACGCATGCTCGTCCCGGTTCGACCAGATGAGCAGCCCCGCAATGATCACGATCAGCGGCAGGCTGAGCATGAGGCGTGAAACGATCGACCTCTGGGAAATGTGCGTCATTTCGGCCAGGCTCAAACGCATGCTGCGCATGGCCGTGTCGCCGGTCGTAACGGCCAGAATGATGACCGCGATGATCGTCAGCACTCCGACCTGGTTTCCAAGGAATCCCTGCGCGATTTTCACCAGCACCGAGTTCGGGTTGGTCGTGAGAAGCTCCGGCTGCAGGTGGTACATCGCCATAGCGCCGGCGGCCCAGATCATCGCAATGATCCCTTCAATGACCATCATGCCGTAAAAAGTGCTGCGCGCTTCACGCTCGGACTTCATAGTGCGGGCGACGATCGGCGACTGGGTCGCATGGAAGCCGGAGAGCACACCGCACGCCATCGTCACGAAGAAGCACGGGATGAACGGGCCCTGCTTCGGAACCGCGTCGGTCATGGCCTGCGTCATGGCGAGAAAGTCTTCCGTGCCGGTGAACCACTTGTAAACGATGGAAATTCCGAGGAGCAGCGTCCCGATCAGCAGCATTCCACCGAAGAACGGGTAGATTTTCCCGATGATTTTATCGACCGGGAAGAGCGTCGCCGCGATGTAGTACAGGAAAATGGCACTGACCACCCACCAGAAGTACTGCGTCGCGTCCTTCGGGATCTGTACGGTCAGATGCGCCGGCACGTTAATGAAAACCGCCACGCAGAGCAGAAGAAGGACCATCATGAAGACCGCCATGAGTTTATTCATCCCGGGCAGCAGCATCTTTTCCATCTGGGTCGTGAGACTGCTCCCGCCGTGACGCAGCGAGAACATTCCACTCGCGAAGTCATGCACGGCCCCGCCCAAAATGTTCCCGATCGGAATGACGAGAAAGACCATCGGACCAAATTTGATCCCCAGAATGGCCCCCATCACCGGCCCGACCCCGGCAATATTCAGGAGCTGGATCAGCATGTTCTTCCATTTCGGCAGAACGACGTAATCGATCCCGTCCGCCTTGGTAAAGGCCGGCGTTTCGCGGTCATCGGGCTGAAGGATCTTCTCAACGATTCGGCCGTACGTGTAATAGCCGACGACCAGCATCACGAGTCCAATTAAAAAAAGAGTCATTTTCTTGATCTTGAATGAAAAATGATGAAATATGAATGAAGAGTCCACACCGGACTCAATCTTTACTCTCGTCTTTACTTCCGTTCACGCCGGATCATCATCGGTACGGCGACCGCCAAAACCACGAGCAGGAACCACGCCAGCCCCAGCCCCGCGCCCTCAAAAACTTCAAGCGCCAAAATCAGGGCCGTGACCGGGCAGGAGACCACCGTGGCGAAAAGGACGGTCAACCCAAGCGCCGCAGCAAACGCAGCGTCCAGCCCGAGCATCGGGGCCAGCGCGCAGCCCAAAGTCGTTCCGACGAAAAAGGCCGGGACGATCTGCCCGCCTTTGAAGCCGACCCCAAGCGCCAGCGAGGTGAAAAAAATCTTCCAGAAGAACGCCCACGACCCCGCCGAGCCGTTGAAAGCCGCAAGGATCCCGTTCAGGCCCGCGCCGCAGTAGTCCGTCGTTCCGCAAAGCTGGACCAGAGCCAAAATCCCGGCGCCGCCCAAGCCCATCGCGAGGAACCGGTTCGGCAAAAACCGGTCGCAAAGCGTGGAAACGTCGTTCATCATCCGCCGGAAAAACGTCCCCGCCGCGAAGCAGAACCCAACCAGCAGAACGACGCGGCCGGTCATTTCGATCGAAAACGCGGGGATCCCCTCCAGCTCGAACCGGAACGGCTCGAGTCCCAGCCAGGTCGTGACTCCGTACGCCACCAGCGAGGCGGCCAGGCACGGCACGAAAAGCCGCAGGCGGTGCGTTCGGGTCCGTTCCAGCACAAACACGGCCGCCGTCAGCGGAGTCCCCAAAAGGGGCGCAAACGCGCTGGCCATGGCGCAGAGGACGA
>JAFTCU010000122.1 GCA_017454585.1 Thermoguttaceae bacterium
ATCCGGCGTCCTCGCCAAAGAGTGCGCGGCCATGCTGAGCGAGTTTTTCCAGCAGAAAAGAAAAATGGGGAAGAAGTAGTCAGCCCCCAAAGGAGAAAACATGATCAAAACCAAGTGCATCGTTTCGAGTATTTGCGAAGAAAACGGGTACGTCGTCTGGAACGAGGGCGCGTCGGACTGCGTGCTCATCGACCCCGGCTTTTCCGCCGCGGATTTTCTGGAATTTCTTGCCGAAGAAAACCTGACGCAAGTCGCGGCCATTCTTCTGACCCACGGCCATGCCGACCACATCGGCGGGATCCTGAAGCTCCGGGAGCAGTTCCCCGACGCGCCGATCGTCATTGGGAAAAAAGACGCGGATAAACTGACCGACTCCAAGAAGAACCTGGCCCACCACTTCGGGCTCCATCTCGTGCTTCCGCGCGCGGACGTGAAACTCGACCAGCCGGAAACGGCGCTGGAGTACGCCGGCCTGCATTTCAAAGCGCTTCAGGCGCCGGGGCATTCGGCCGGCCACGTCATTTACGTGCTGGAAGGGGTCGGAGCCGACGCCAAAACCGCGGCTTTCGTGGGGGACGTGATCTTCTACGGGAGCATCGGCCGGAGCGACTTTTTCGACGGAGACCCCACGACTCTGGAAAATTCGATCCGCACGGTGGTTTACGCCCTTCCGGATGACGCGGTCCTCTACACGGGCCACGGCCCCGCGACGATGGTCGGCCAGGAGAAACGGACCAACCCGTACGTGAGAGGGTGAAGAAAATATTCGGAGGGCCGGCGTCCTCGCCGGTCAAGCTCGGCGCCAGCCGAACGCAAATAAAATCTCACGCTAAACACCAACCCCGCAAGGAATCGTGGCCTCAAAAAAGGCCCCGCGGATTAGTCGGATTAAGCGGATCGAGGCGGATTAAAAGGAAATTAAAATTGATTTTTTTAATTCATCCCCCAAAACCATTTTTTAAAATTTCTTTTTATTCTATTTAAAAATCCGCCTAGATCCGCCCAATCCGCCTAATCCGCCTAATCCGCGGGGCCTTTTTCGGGTGAACTCTTTACCTGATTGGGTGCTGTAGAAGTGGATTAATGAGCGTTCGGCTCACGCCGAACTTGACCGGCGAGGACGCCGGCCCTCCGAATCTTAGAAGTACGTCTCCAGCGGCTCAAACTCGTTTTCGCAGGGCCAGACCGTTTTCAGTTCCGGAAATTCCGCCCGCAAAATCTCCGCCAGACGGTTGCACGCATACTTTTCCCCGGCAAAATGAGTCATCAGGACCAGCCCGATCTTCCGCGCCCGGGCTTCGAGGTACGTGTGGAAGTTGGTCTCGCCAGTCAGGAAAACGTCGCAGTCAAAACGGAGGGCGTGCTCGATGAACTCTCCTGCCGCGCCGCAGCCGATCCCCACTTTGCCGACCGGGAGTTTGAGGTCCCCGACGTACTGCACGTAAGGAAGGCCGAAAAGCGGTTTTACCTTTTTCAGAAACATTTCCAGAGTAATAGGCTTCCTGTAAATTCCCATCCGGCCCGTCCCTCCGCCGCAGTCCGGGTTGGGAATGAACGGCTCCACTTCCTTGAGGCCCAGAGCGTCGGCGAGCTGCTGGTTGATCCCGAATTTGGGCGCCGAGTCGAACGACGTGTGCGGGCCATAGAGCGCCACGTCGTTTTTGATCAGCGCGCGGAGAAGTTTCCCGGTGGTCGTCCGGTCCGTCAATTCCTTCACCGCCCGGAACGGCATGGGATGATGCGCAACGATCAGATCCGCGCCGCGATCCACCGCCTCCTGAACGGTTTCCGGCGTGACGGTCAGGCAGGTCATCACCTTTTCGCATTCCGCGTCTTTTTCACCGACCAGGAACCCGGTATTGTCCCATGATTCCGCGAGCCCTTTCGGCGCGAATTCCTCCATGAAACGGCAAACATCACTGATCTTCATTTTGTTTTTCAGGCTTTCTTTTTGGGCAGATGCTGGATCACGAGGACCGACTGATCGCTTTTGGTTTTCGTGACGTGTTTTTCAAAGTAATTTTTGGCCTGGAGCGCGAGCAGACTGGCGGTCGGGTGCAGCTTTTCGCAAAAACACTGGCCCAAACCGATGTCCACGATTTGCTTCATCATTTCGAAATCCTGCATGATCCTGCGTTTTTTTCGTCGTGACGATTCGTCCTCCTCAAACATCAACGCGACGAGTTCCCGCGAATCGGTTTCTTTGGAGACACGCCCCTCTTTCGGATTCTGCGCGTTTCCAGAGTCATTCTTCCTGATTTTGTCCCACCGGATCTGATATTTTGCCGGAGGAATATCCAGGGCCGAATCCAAACCATCGTTAAAAACGACCAGTGACTCCCCGGGGTTCAAATACAAACTATCGACGTAGCAGTGAAAATCAGAACTCCCCCCAAGAAAACCCTGTGTTTCTGGTGACGTCAGGTTCACTCGCGAGAACAAACTTCCATCCACCTTCAACGCGCGCAACGTCCCCATCTGAGCGAAATGTAGGGCGAGATAGGGGCCCTCCGTATTCAAAATTCCGCAGAAAAGCGATATTTTCGCGCTGGCGGCCATCTGATTCCAAAGCGTTTGATGAACATTCGCAAGGATTTCTGACGCGGAAGTCTGGTACTGCGCGTGACTCCTGAGCGTGGCCCGAACCGTAGAGGCCAGAAACGCTCCGGCGATCCCACAAATTCCCACGCTTCCCAGCACGACGAGCGTTTGACCATCCGGTAAAGGAAACCAATCATAAAAATCTCCGCTGATGATTTCCTCGTTCAGGGAATTGGACGATTTTGGCGGATCCCTGAAAGGACTTCGAACCGACGGGGCCAAACAAATACGGCCTTTCAGCGCAAAGTTTTTCCGCCCGGGAATCTGAACCGGAGCCTGAATCGTTTGCAGGTCTGAGGCTTTTTTCAGCTCGGAACGATACTCCACTGAGTGACCGTAACGGCGCAGGAACGCTTCCCGCTCGATCGAAAGCGCCAGAAGCTCGGCGTTCAGTTGACAGTGCTGGATCGTAGTCTCAGGGATAATCTTTTGGTTGGAAAAATACCATACAGTCCCCAATTTCGACCGATCCGTCCTCAGCGGCATACAAACGCCCGATTCAAACGCTTCCGGCATTTGGAATTGCAGTTTTTCCGGTATGGTCGCGTCATGGATCACAATGTGCTCATGGTCGTACGCACGCAGATCCGCCTGCGATTTTGAAAACTTTCTGGCCCCCTGCGTGTAGGAATCCATCGAAAGCCCCACGTGTGCGCGAAGCCGAAACTGCTGGTGCTTCGCGTCAAAAAGGTAAATTCCAATCGCCGCCAAATCGAGAGTCTCTACCGAAAATTCAAGGAGCCGGCGGAAATTCCCCGCGAAAACTTCGTTCTGGAAGGGGACGCTTTTGTCGAAAATCGGGACGTTCGCCGCCGCGTTCATCTCCAAAAGCCACAGGTGGATCCGCACGATCTGCATTTCCGCGATCATATCCCGAATTGATGAGGCACAGCGGCGGGCTTCCTCGAAAGAAAAATCTTTTCCAGACCCCAAAACCGAATGGGGTGATGCGGGTTTTAAAGGATCAAATTGAATACATGAAAAAGAAACTTTCTTCGGATTTTTAAGCGCTGAAACCTTCTTGCGGCGTGAAAGATGCAGAAAACCGATCGGCTGCTGAAGAAAACGAAGGGTTGACGAAATCTGAGACTGTTCAAATGTATCAGAGCCCTCAGACTGCGGTGCAAACAAATTCTGGAATTCGGCGTGAACATCCACCGGAAGCCAACACTCTTCCTTCTGATCGATTTCTGCAAGTATTTCCGGCGTGAGGAGTTCTTCAGAGACTTTAGTCAATTTCGTGGAAATCTTTTCGCCTTCCCAATCTTCGTCCTGAAGAAAAGCGGGAACCGAATCTGCACAGTGGTACGTCAGGGACCAGCCAGATGCTTCCTGAAATTGACTCATTACAGAATGAAGGCTTCCTATACAATGTAATTCATGTAAAAAAGGATGCTTCGAACACGCCTCTAATTGACGTGCCAAGGACTGCCTGGATGATTTTTTGGGTTTCACGGGACTCTCACACAAAAGAAAAACTAAAATATTGTTCTTTTCTGTTTTATCGTCCACGATTCTTGAGTTTTTCAATTTTATGTTAAATTGTGCAAAATACATAAAATGCACAATTTGACAGTTATTCCAATCTTGCTAATAAATCCAAAAAAGAGCCGCGAAAGGAGTTGACTTTTTTTGAAGATGGAGTAAAATTTAATCATGAGCGTGATTTTCCGAGCCGTGCGCAAGGAAACGCTAATTCATTCAATCCTCACAATTCGCGGAATTGAATCCAAAAATTCCCCCGCTTTTAACCAAAATGAACCTTTTTTCGGGAGTGTCTCATGAATCATCACCCAACCCTTTCCTTTTCTTTTTTTGGATTAATCCTTCTTTTAGGTTCTTTCCTTCACGCGGAAACGCCGCTCGAGCCGCCAGTACTCCAAACCTGGACCGCTCCCTCGTGGGACGGCGCCCAGATCCGGACTGATGGCACGACGCTGCACGTTACAAATCCGGCCGATCCGGGGAAGCGCGTCCAAATCACGACGGCCACGCCGGAAATCGCGCTGACGCTCAACCCGCGCCTGGAGAAAGACTGCCTCGTGCTCGACGCGTCCCGGCTGACCGGCCCCGGGCCCGAAAATCTGAAACTGATCTACTACTCGCTTCCGCCCGAGCAGGTTGGGGAGGAATATTTTACGCTCCGGACGGAAATCCAGGGGCCAAACGGAGGTTCCGGCCGTCTGTTTTTTGAGGGGCGGACCAAAGAAAACGCACACTTTTTCCGCGAACTGAAGATCCACCTCAACGGCCAGCGGCAAATTTTCGAAAACGAGGAACGTATGCCGAACAATCTGGCGTGGCTGACGCTCCGTTTCGACTTTGTAACCCCCGGCGTGTACCGTTTTTACGGGACGACCGTCACCAATTCGGAGCTTCTGATCCCCGACCCGGAAGCCGCAAGCAAACCGGCCGAGATGATTTTCAGCCTTCCGTTTGACGGAAACGCGGAGCCGGAACTGGCTGCTGGCGAGAAAAAACCGCTCACGGAAAAAGGTCTGACCTACGTTCCGGGCCTGAAGGGGCAAGCGGTCCAATTCGACCCAAAGAACAATCCGGTCCTGAAATTTGCGCGTGAGGGAAACCTCTACGAGGAACGCGGAACGATCTCCGCCTGGGTCCGGCTTGACGGTGAAGTCCCGGCTGGCTGGCGCATGATCCTCTCCGAGCCGTGGCAGGACGCGACCCGCATCGGCTCCGGCGCGATCTGGTACTGGGTTTACGAGGGGGCGCTTCGCGGCGACGTGAGCGACATTTACGACCACTACATCGTCCGGCCGATGCCGCGCGACGGCGACTGGCACCACGTCGTTTTCACGTGGGACGAGTTCAACCACAAATCGCTCTACATCGACGGTGACCGCAAGAGCATCCTGGAGCGGAAGGGAAATCTGGCCCAGCCGACCAAGCCGGGCTCCTTCAACCGGACGCCCTACTCCGAGTTTTTCGTGGGCAGTTACCTCGGCCGGGCGCTTAACGGGGCGATGGACGAGCTGAAAATCTACTCCGGCCCGCTTTCCCCGGACGAAGTGACCGCGCTTTTCCACGAGTTCCGCTCGATCGCGTACCAGCCAAAGACCCGGTACTTTTTCGAGGACGAGCCGCTGAAACTCGAAGGCACGCTGAGCAATTTCGCCCAA
>JAFTCU010000123.1 GCA_017454585.1 Thermoguttaceae bacterium
ACACGGGTGCCAGGTCATGATCGAAGGGCCGGGCCACGTGCCGATGGACCAGATCGAGCAGAACGTGAAGAACGAGATCGAGTGGTGCCACGAGGCGCCGTTCTACGTCCTCGGTCCGCTCGTCTGCGACATTGGGGCGGGCTACGACCACATCACCAGCGCCATCGGCGGAACGCTCGCGGCCTATTACGGGGTTTCGATGCTCTGCTACGTCACGCCGAAAGAGCACCTGGGCCTTCCGAACATCAACGATGTTCGAGCGGGTGTGATCGCGCACAAAATCGCTGCCCACGCAGCTGATGTGGCCCGTCATCGGCCTCATGCGCAGGATCGTGACGATGAAATGAGCAGGGCGCGGTACAATTTCGACTGGCCGCGGCAGTTTGAGCTTTCGCTCGATCCGGAAACCGCGAAGAAAATGCACGAGGAATCGATCAATCATTCCGCGTCCCACCACGAGTACTGCTCGATGTGCGGGCCGAAATTCTGCTCGATCCGGAACTCGCAGGCCGCGATCAAGGATATAGGGAAATAAAATCCTGTCATAAGGGAAATGCTGATTAAATGGGCTTTTTTTCAGCATTTCCTTTTATTTTTTCTGTATTTTCATCTTTTTTGAGTTTTCCGTCATCTTTTTCTGGAAAATTTCTCTTTTTTCAGTGAAACTCGGTTGAAAATCTGGTATATTTGTGTTAAAATAACATAAGACTGAACTCTGTATTTTACTGTATGACGCAAGGAGTCCCACGTATGGCCGGTAAGAATGACGATAAAACAAAAATAAAAGCCGCCAAGCAGAAAAAACAAAAACCAAAGAGGAAAAAAGGTGTACCGAATTTTGACCAAATGGGACTCAGTACGAAACGAATCATTTGGGGCTTTGTTTTGCTCTTTGTTTCTGTTGGGGCTTATACGGGGCTTTTCTTCGTTCCAAAGTTTCCGAACTATATATGGCTCCGTGTGATGCTGGCGGCGGTCTTTGCTGCCCTTTTGGCAACGGCTTTTTTCCTGCTGATAAAGAAACGTCTTACAGCCAAGGATTTGCAGTTTATCGAGGACGAGGAAAATGTCGCGCGTGCCATTCGGGCGTTAAAACTGGCGAAATTTTACACGAAAAAATTCCCTGGTTTTCCTCATGGAGTCCGCAAGGAAATCTTTCCGGCAATCCTCGTCGGATTGATCCTTTTCCCGGTTTTTTGCCTGGTAAGTCCGTGCCGTCCTCCGGAAGCGCCTCTTCCTGATTTTAGTCGAATGACGGCGCAGGATTTTTACTATCCGTTCCTGTTCGCGGCCAGTGATTCCCAGGCGATTCTGGCTCCGCCCATGCTCTCGATAGAAACGGAAGAATGGGCTGATAAAATCCCGCCGAAGTATCTCGAGATGATGATGTATGCCGAGATTTTCCGGAACCGTTTTGAAGCCGGTTACGCCATTGGAAACCTCTATGACCAGAAAACGGCAGGGGTTCTGACGGCCATGGCTCAGGCGTCGATGCTTCTGGGAGAATACTCTCGTGCTGTGAGCGAGTACGACGAGGCCCTCCAAAAGAACCAGCCGCCAGAAATTGTGTTCCAGAAGGGCATCGCACTGGCGTATGCCGGCAGGCTGAAAGAATCGGCTGAGGTCCTCGATTCCCTTGATCCCAAAGCGGTTAAGGAGGCGTTGAACGACGATTTCGCGCTTCCGCACTGGAAACTTGCGGTCAAAATCCTTCAGGGTGATTTGACACAGGAAACGCTTGATAATTACAGGAAGTTTGAGGAACTCGCCAAACGTGCGGTAAAAACATCCTCACCTCAACCGGAAGCCGGGAAATCAGAAACCGCCGAGGTTGCCGGGAAGACCGACTCTGCAAAAGCCGATTCGGGAAAAGCCAACACCGCGAAAGCGCCCCAAAAGTCCAGAAAATCAGAAGCGGCGGAACTGAAGGCTCAGGCCGAGGCGTTGGCCGCTCAGCGTCTCCAGGAACGCCGTGTGATGAGTACCGGTAATAATGCGGCTGTTTTGCAGCTTCTTGCCGGGAAATACGCGAACGCGATCCCGACGGCCAACTCCGTCCTTCTTCAGTCCCGCGGGAAGGAAGCCCGTCGCACAGCCAAAATTATTCAAATGTGTGCCATCAACACAAAAGGGTACGCAGTCGGAAACCTTAAAAGCGCCGAAGAGGATCGTGTCAAGGAACTGAGTTCGGACGTGGTTTTCGACACAGCCGCTGGCTATTTCACAAAAGTGCGTTCATTATATGAGGAAGCTCTGGCTTTCGAACACGAGGATAGTCAGACCGCAAATCCCGCGTTCAAAAAGACTCCGTACTTCCTCCTTCCCTGGGTCGCGGAGCTGAATTTCACGCTTACGGACCAGTTCACCTCAAAAGATTTTCCCGACTCAAAATCGATGCAGGAAAACTACGCGGACCTTCTGGCTCTCTGTGAGGCCCAGCATAAATCCTGGTCGCTCGCGGACGTGAGCCGTGTTCCCGCGTATGCGGTTCCGGTTGAAAATCTGCTTATGCGCACCTCTTTGATTCTGGATGGTCAGGATCGGGACGAGTATTCCAAACTCGCGCTGAAAGTTTGCGGGTCGAAGCTCCAGAAAGACAATTCACTGCCGCTTCTCACGACGTTGACGCTTCGTATGGAACTGAACCTCCTTGGCCGTTTTGGGGCGAACGAGGCACTGGCGATCAAAATGTACCAACAACTGAGTGAAGAACAGAGAAAGACACAAAAAGCCTCGATATTTCTGCCTGAAAACCACCCGTTGCTTGGTCGGCAGGAACTCACTGCCATGCGTCTGACGCTCATTCACAAAGACCTGACGACGAAAGATTTTAAGGTGGTCAACGCGGCATTGGCTCGGGCGGCGGAGATTCTGGAACCGCTCAAACTCCCGGCAGAAAACTGGATCATGCAGGAGTTGGCGGAGTCCCAGAGGCTCGGGAATGCGCTCAAGAAGAAAGAGTCCTCTGAGATTCAGGCCATTTTCACCCCCGAAATCAACAAACTGGCCGGAAATCATTTCCGTCAGTCGTGGGTTTATCGCGACCTTGCTTTCGCACTTCAGCACCGGAATTTCATTGTTGAAGCGGACTCGGCAAACCGTTCAGCACGAGCGATTTTCAACCAGGAAATTTACCGGAACAACACACAGCATTTCCTGATTTTGCAAATCGACAAAATGCTGAAGCACTAGGGGTAAAGTCCTCTCCGAAACCTTTGAACCATCGGATGGGTCCGTTCATGAAGTACATCCAAAAAACCTCACCGCCTCCGGTTTTGACCGCGTTTTTGCGAACGCATCGGAACCACGACTGGGAGCGTTTCAGTCGTCCGGATAATGCCGACGTGAAGCGCAAGCTGGGGGAATACCTGCGTCAGGAACAGGGTTTTTTGTGTTGCTACTGCGAGGAAGAAATCGCCAAAGGGCTCTGCCACATTGAGCATTTCAAACCGAAAAGCTACTTTCCTGAATTGTCGCTCGACTACTTCAACCTTTTCGTCAGCTGCAACGGCTGCGGCACCAAAGAGGACAATAGCTGCGGTATGAAAAAGCGGAATCTGTACTTTCCGTCCCTTCTGAGTCCCAGCGATCCGACCTGCGAAACGCGTTTTCTTTATACGGCTGACGGTCAGATCCTTCCTGTGGATGAAAATGACGATTGCGGCTGGGAGACGATTGCCCTTTTGGGACTTAATTCCCCAAAACTGCGCCGCCGCCGTGAAATGGTCTATCAGGAACTTGAAAATCTTCGGACTGTCATGCCGCCGGAAGATTTTGAAATTTACATCAAAATCCGCCTGGAAAAAAGCGCCAAAGGCCGTTTCTGCGAGTTCTGGACCACGGTGAAATACTTCGGTATCGGAGACGGGAGTGAGGAGTCCTGACTCCAACGACAGACTGGCGAGCGTTGGCAGTAATGCCACCGTAAATTACGGGGACGACGCTTCCAGCGTCGTCAAATGCAAGGCGGTAATGGAGGCCGGAGGCCGGAATTACGCGCCGGTTAAACCACCACGGACACCCAAAACGCGTAATTCCGCGCTGCTCGCTCCATTGCCGCCTTCCATTGCATAGAACGACGCTGGAAGCGTCGTCTCCGTAATTTGCGGCCGCGGACGGCGAGCCGCCGTTCCTCCGAATCTAATTCATAATTCATCATTCATAATTCATAATTAATTTAGAAAGGATTTCATCATGGAAAAAACGACACGCCGTTCCTTCCTTGCCGCGACCAGCGTTTCTACGCTTGCCGCTCCCGCCTTCCTGCGTTCAGCTTCCGCCGAGGATGAGGCACCTGCCGATGCTGCGCCCAAGTCTCTTTTTGCCTCGCCGGTCGTTCTTCAGAATCCGACGGAAACCTCCATGCAGGCGGTCTGGACCGTCAATGCTGAATGCACCGGCTGGGTCGAGTACGGCACCTCACCCGAAAATCTCGACCAGGTTTCCCACGGCCCGGTTTTCGGTCTGCGCCCGTTTACTGACCGGGTGATCTCCATCCCGATGACCGGTCTGAAGGCGAACACGACGTACTACTACCGCGCCGTTACGCACGCCATCGCGTTCAAAGGAGCGTACAACATCAAGCCGGACGGCGAGCCGGAATACACCGAGGTGAAATCGTTTACGACGCCGGGCCCCAACGCGAAAAGCGCCAGTTTCTGCGTTATTAACGACACGCACCAGGCGCAGGACACGATGGCCGCGGAGTTCGCGCTCATTTCGAAGATCAAGCCGGACTACACGCTCTGGAACGGCGACTCGGTGAACTCGGTCGAAGGCCACGACACGCTCCAGAATTCCGTCATGTTCCCTGCCAAAATGGCGATCGCGGACGACCACCCGCTCCTTTTCTGCCGCGGAAACCACGATACGCGCGGAATTGAGGCACGCAACTACCCACAGTACTTCACCCCTTGGACGCAGACCGACCCGGAATTTGCCGGCCTGGGCTACTCGTTCGTCGTGCGTCACGGCGATCTGGCGATCATCGGCCTCGACACGGGCGAGGACAAACCGGACTACCGCGACGAGTGGGGCACGCTCGCCGAGTTTGAACCCTACATCGCCAAACAGGGTGAGTGGCTCGCGAAAGCCATCGAGTCGGAAGCGGTCAAAACGGCCAAATTCGTCGTGGCGTTCTGCCATATTCCGCTCTTTGACGATAGTCCGAAGGCGAATCCCGGCACACTCTCGACCGGTTTTTCCTCCTGGAAGAAGCTCGGCGCGGATTTCTGGGGACCGTCCCTTCAGAAAGCCGGCGTTCAGCTGGTCGTTGCGGCGCACGTGCACCGTCATCGCGTGGATCCGGCGGCGGAGGATCGCTGCTGGGCGCAGATCACGGGCGGTGGGCCTCAGATCAACGGCGCGACGGTCATTTCCGGCCGGGTCGAGAACGACCGTCTGAAAGTTGAGGTTTTCATGGCCAAGACGGGTGAGAAGGTCACCGAGATGGAATTTGAGCCAAGAAAATAACGGGATTTAAGATGTGGGGACGACTCTCGCAAACGTCGTCCCCCAAATAATTCTCATTTTAATGTTCGCATTTGACTTCCGAGCGGGCACTCCCCGCATTTCGGGTGATTCTTGAGACAAAAGGTTTTACAAAGTTCTACGAACATGGCGTGGTAGTGCGCATAAAGGGCCACGTCCTGAGGGATCGTGTGTTCAAACGCGCTCCGGATTTCGTCATAAGACGTTTTTCCCGGCATAAGACCGTGCCGATCGAGGACACGCCGTGTGTAAGCGTCCACGACAAATGAAGGCTTTCCCAGACCATAAAGCAGAATCGAGTCGGCCGTTTCACGTCCTACGCCGTTTACCGAAAGAAGCTCTTCACGCAGCTGATTCCCGGGAACGTTGCGCATGGCCTCTACGGTTCCATACCGTGTTTTGATGAATCGCAAAAGATTTTTCAGTCGCCGGGTTTTCAGATTCAGGTATCCGGATGGGCGAATCAGCTCCGCAAGTTCCTCATCCGGGGTCTCAAGAAGAGCGTCGAGGTCCAGTTTTCGAGCGTTTTTAAGGTTTTCGATGGATTTCAGGACACCCTTCCAGCTCGTATTTTGAGTCAAAATCGTCCCGATAACAGTTTCCAGAGCGGACTCTCCTGGCCACCAGGGTTTCATGGGATAAAAAGCGAGCAGGTCATTGTATAGTTTATTGAGCATTAATCGTATATTCCGGAATTATTTAAAATGAGGACGAAGCAAAAAAAAATGGAAAAAATTTTATCCTTGGACGAAAACTGAAATGATGTATTATAAACCAAAGTCACCTGTTTGTCAATCGTCAGGGAAGGACTGAGAGACCATGCCGCCCAGAAAAAATTCAAGAATGTCGCGTAAATCATCGGAGCCTCAAACGATACTGGGAGGATTGCGCAAATTTTTGCAGCGTCTTTGCATCTTTGGCCTCGTTTTGATTGGGATGCTGCTCGTTTACTTCCTGATGGGCGGGGATTCCAGAAAACTCACAGGAGTCAAAGATTCTGGTGAAAAGCAGACAGATCAGACGGATCAGGGGGTGGCCTACTCGGTAGGAAAACCCACTATGGACGAAAACGGAAACCCAACAATCCGGAAAGTTTCCGAAGGTTCAGAAATGTTTGAGAGTGAGCTCGATGAAATGCTCTCATCGGGCGATGAACCGGATTATAGTTCAACCGGGTCGAAAACGAGTCCAGGATTTGATGATTCCTCAGATTATGGGTCTTCCGATTCGGAAACCTCGCAAAACGCTGGAACCGGGGCTTCCTCCGAGGGAACACCTATGGCTGGGACGCCCAGTTCGGATCCATCAGGAACGACCAGTGAAAATTCTGGTTCCACTTGGGATTATTCTGGCGGTTCTTCTTCCAGTTCGGATTACTCAAGCGGTTCCGGTTCGGGTTATTCAAGTGGCTCCGGTTCGGGTTATTCAAGCGGCTCCGGTTCGGATTACTCAAGCGGCTCCGGTTCGGGTTATTCAAGCGGTTCCGGTTCGGATTACTCAAGCGGCTCCGGTTCGGGTTATTCAAACGGTTCCGGTTCGGGTTATTCAAACGGTTCCGGTTCGGGTTATTCAAGCGGTTCCGGTTCGGGTTATTCAAGCGGTTCCGGTTCGGGTTATTCAAGCGGCTCCAGTTCGGGTTATTCAAGCGGTTCCGGTTCGGGTTACTCGGGAGGTTCTTCTTACGATTCGTCGGCGGGATTGAACACGGGTACGAGTTCATCGGGGGCGAATGTGGATACTTCACAGGAATCTGTTGAGGATTTTTTCCCAAAAACCAATCCGATAAAGAACTACAAAGAGGGAGTTGTGACTGGTCCGGACGGGAAACCACGCCGTGATGAAGTGAAAATCCTGGAAGTTGGGCGGGGTGAGCCGGTAAAAAATCACTTTGGACCGGCCGTGACGGATTTTCTGGACCTTTTTGATTTTAGTATTACCCCGGATTGGGTGGAAGCGAACTGGTCCAGTGTGGCGATCGTGGGGCCTTTGACGACGCGAGGTTATCGAGTTCCGATTTCCACCGGCCCGGAACCATCGGACCTTGTTGGTTCGCTGACGTATTATTTCAATAATCGGCTGGAACTCGAAAAAATCACTTTTGAGGGATACACCGGAGATTTGGATCGCCTTCTGATCTCACTGAAATATTTCAATATGTCGAAGCGAATTACTTCGGATCCGAACGCGCTGCTTTATCTTTCGGAGGAGTTGCCGGACAATCGGCGCAGTTTTCTGAAATCGTATTTTCGGCTTCAGCCTCATGACAAGACCGCTCCGAACCGTCGTTATTGGGTCACGCTTGAGCTTTACCCGCCGGAGAAATGACGATTTAGCCTTTTTTCCTGAAAGAAAATGCTGAATTTGGGAGATTTTGGGAAATTTGCTATCGACACAGGTCTCAAAATTCTGTATAATTGGCAAACATAATACAGAGATTTGACGTAAAAACTTGTAAGAGAAAAAATCTCTGAAATGGTTTTCCTATTTACGAAAGGATTTTGAAATGTCCACAGAAAACAACGAACAGGCCCCGGCCCCGCAGGAAGCCCCGCGCGTCGTTCAGATTAATGATGAAAAAGCGGTTTGCAGCTATGCGAACTTCTGCCGTGTTTCTGGCGCTCCGGAAGAAATGATCATCGACTTTGGTCTCAACCCGCAGCCGGTGGGAATTCCGACCCAGCCGATCAACATTACCCAGCGCGTCGTGATGAACTACTACACCGCGAAGCGTATGTTCCACGCTCTCCAGCTGACCCTTCAGCGTCACGAAGCTACGTTCGGCGTCATCGAGGTTGACTTGGCCCGCCGTGCCCGTCCGCAGGTCCAGCAGCCCGAAGCGGAATGAGTATCCATTATACGTGTGGGTGAAATGCAAGGCGGTAATGGAGTGGATAGCGCGGAATTGCGTGTCTTTAGATTTGGAGGGCAGGCGTTCTCGCCGGTCAAGAATTTAAAGATTTAATGTCCAACGAAACCCAAAACCCGCAAGAACCCGCAGACTGAACAAGGCCCCGCGGATGATGCGGATCGGGCGGATTTAACGGATTTTTTTAATTTTTAAAATCCGCGTTGATCCGTTTGACCTGTTTCATCCGCGGGGCTTTTTTGTGTGATCTTTTCTCTGGATCCAGTACTTTAGAATTCGTCATTCCTGCATTACCACGCCAGGTTCGTGGAGCTTTCCAAAGCCTTTTGCCTGAAGAATCGTCCGAAGTGCGAAGAATGTCCGCTTGGGAAACAAAATATTCAAAAATTTTATCAAAAAACCGAAAAATCTCTTGAAAAATAAGTGAGGATGCGTATAATATAATTCATAGTTAATTTTTCACCTTGGAATTCAATCATGACTGAGACTTTGCAAACCCCATCTTCGCTTCTGACTCAATGCAAGCAAAATCAGGCCGAGGGCTGGCAGAAAATGCACATGCTGTTTGGACGTTTGATTCTTTACTGGTGTAAAAATGCGGGTCTGAATGGCGAGGATCGAAATGACGTTTACCAGGATGTTATGTTGACGCTGGTAAAAAGTATTCATTCATTTCAGAAAAACAATCCCAACGATAAATTCCGGAAATGGCTTCGTGCCATTACCCGGACACGAATCGTGGATTTTTACCGGAGAAAGCAGACCGAGCCACAGAATATCGAGCATTTGTCTCGTTTTGAGTCGCAGACCCTTTCAGAAAATGAAATGGAAAATCCTGAAGAAGATCAGATTGAAAACGAGCTCCTCTTCCAACAGATTTTTGAACTTTTGAAAAAAAATTTCACGCCCCAAACGATGGAGGCGTTTCGTCTTATGTGCTATCGGGGAGCCACGAGCGAAGAAGTAGCGAAAATTCTTGGTATGACTCCCAGTGCGGTTCGAGCCGCGAAAAAGCGGGTCCTCGACCAAATTCGCCAGCAATTCGGTGACTTGCTCTGATTTTACTGAGACGATGTTTTCAGCGTCGTCGATTTGGTATTTATTCATTTTTTTTCTTTCAAAAGTAACACTCCGCCGTTCTATTATTGAAAGGAAATCCCCAAATGGCCCCCTGTATTGAGAATTCACAGTTGAAAATGTTTGTAAACTGTGAACTGAATGACGAACAAACCGCAGAAATCGAAGCTCACCTTGCGGAGTGTGATCTTTGTCGGGAGAAACTTCGGCAAATGGAAAAAGAAGCTACGCCGTTTTGGGAACTGCCCAAGTCGAGAAATTCTCACCTTTCTGATTTTTCGGAGTTAAGCCAGTTTGGAGATCGGTTTTCAGCTTTCATCGACTCGGAAACGACGCTGGAGCTTCCACAAATCATCGGTTTTTACGAAATTCAGAAAGTCCTTGGAAAAGGCGGAATGGGCATTTTGTACGAGGGGGAGCATCTGATGCTTCACCGCAAAGTCGCCATTAAATTCATTCGCCACAAAAAGATCCTGACTCCCGAAATCACCGAACGGTTCCAGCAGGAAATCGTTTCGGCCGGAAAGCTCTTTCACCCGAATATTGTCACCACGCTTGACGCGGGAACGTTCAACGGCCAGCCGTTTCTGGTGATGGAACTTCTCAATGGGATGAATATGGAGCAGTACGTAAAGCAGCAGGGGGCTCTTCCTCTCCACGAAGCATTTCAGGCGACCCTTCAGGCGGCTCAGGGGTTGGCGCACGCGCACAGTTTCGGCCTGATTCACTGCGACGTAAAACCCTCCAATCTTTGGCGCTGCCCGGATGGAATGATCAAAGTCCTTGACCTCGGTCTGATGCAATTAAGTTCGGCCCTCCACGGAACTCAATCCCACCACGGGGGTACGCCCTCCTTTATGTCACCGGAACAAAAGAATAAAAATGTACCTCTCGACTTTAGGACGGACATTTATTCCCTCGGCTGTACGCTTTACTTCCTCCTGACCGGCAAAGTCCCCGAATCGGAAGGGGAAAACCGGTTTTCCCTCAAGGCTGCTGGTGTGAAAGTACCCAGGGATGTTCAGAGGATTCTGAATAAAATGACCGCGCCAGAACTGGAAAAACGACCGAAATCCATGGAAGAGGTGGAAAAAATGTTGAAGCCTTACGCATCACGACACAGTTCCACGACCATGGTGATGTTGGGCTACATTTGCATGGTCGTTTCGCTGGTTATTTTCCCGATTATTTTCGGACCGTTGGCAATTATTCTTGGTTTTATCAACAAAAGAAGAGGAAGCGTCTTCCACGGCAGAAATCAAATCTACATGGGGCTCGTGTGCTTCCTGATTGGTTGGGCCTTTGGGGTCCTTGTGTTCGTATATAATGATATTATTGATGAAGCGCAGGAAATATCCGAACGTGCCGTACAAGAACTGGAAGCCGTTCAAAAGGCCGAGGAAGAAAATTCACCTTCACCTGTTCCGCAAAGCGCGGAGCGGGAACCGCAAAGTACTTCCTCCGGCCCCGAAACTCCCCCCCGGGAGAATTAAAAAATGGTTCATTTTCGGGACCTTTCGGTTTGAGTGTGGAGTTGACGCTGGCGCGTAAAGTTGGTTTAGAAAGATTTTAACCCATTAAAAGCCAAAGGCTTTTCCAACTCCACTCTCCACTCTCAACACTTTTTTCATTCTTTCCCAAATTTTTCAACTTTCCCGTCCTCGGTCAAATGCAAAATCTGCGCCTCGGTTTGGGGTAAAGTCCGGATCAGGGCCAGACCTTTTTCCGGACCGAGGACGCTCACGGCTGAGGCCAGCGCATCCGCATCGGCAGCCGTCGGCGCGATGACCGAAACGGTCAGACGATTCGTCAGGCCCAGGCCCGTCTTCGGGTCCACGATGTGTGAGTAGCGCTTTCCGTTGATCTCGACGAACTGGTACATATCGCCCGAGTTGGCGACGCCGCAGTTTTTCAGCGTCCAGAAATCGGTCGGCTTTTCCTCCTTTTTCAGTGGCGTGACGGCAATCGTCCAGCCCTCTTTACCCGGTGGCGGGTCCCCAAGCCCCAAGTCTCCCCCCGCGTCGAGCAGGACCCGGGTCACGCCGAAAAAACGCATGGTTTTCAGTGCCTCGTCGATGGCGTATCCCTTGGCGATGCCGCCGAGGTCCAGTCGGACGTGACGTTTCGCGCCGTGGGTGGAGATTGCGATGGCCTGACGGTCTTCATCGAAGAGGATGTTTTGCCATCCCACCGTGTCGAGCACTTCCCGGATGCGGTTTTCGGGCGGGAGCCTATGAAGTTTGCGGGCAGTACGCCAGAGCTGGACCACTTGCCCGACAGTTGGGTCGAACGCTCCGTCGGAAATCTTGGCGTGATGGCAGGCCAGCCGGACGCAGTTCCAAAGATCATCGCTAACGCGGACAAATTCGCCGGGTTCCGCCCCATCACAGAAGCGGCGGATCTCGCTTTTCTCGTCGTAGTCGCTTAGCCGCTGGTTCAGATCGTGGAAACGGGCCAAAGCCGCGTCCGCCGCCTTTTTCGCAGTCTGAGCGTCTTCTGCGTAAAGAACGATCCGAATGGGGACGGCCATTTCGATCCCCTTAAACTCGAAACGTTCCTCCGCTTTCACGTTCGTCAGGAAGACGAAAGAAAACAGAAAAATTAAAAAAAAGCGTTTTCCACTCATTTGGGCGTTCTTTCCTGTTCGCGTGCATTGAGTTTTCGGTCGCGGACCCGATAGGAAATCACGAGTCCCATAGCCATTGCGACCATGGAAATGTTCATCAGGTAAAACCAGCCGACCCAGTTCCACGCGCCGATGAAGCGCAGAAGTCCCAGCACATAACCAGAGATGATGAGCGTGTAAAAACGGATACTCACCCCGCCGCAGGATTTGGAGGTCCAGAGTTTCCAGAGGCCGATCGGCCAACTGGCACCGAAACAAACCATCATTCCCGCCTCAAAAATCAAATTCCAGTTCATTTTTCGTTTTTTTGAAAAAATCCGGAAAAAAAGAGTTCCGGGGCCTTTTCATTTTCTTTTTTCTGACTATAATTACAAAACAGAACGCAAGAGTGGCGGAACTGGCAGACGCGCTGGATTTAGGTTCCAGTGAGGAAACTCGTAGGGGTTCGACTCCCCTCTTTTGCATTTGGTTCGTTGCGGAGACAACGCTTCCAGTGTCGTTAAAAAGCAAATCAATTAGAAATTTCGCATATTTGGAAATCTGATTTTCTGTTTTAACGACGCTGGAAGCGTCGTCCCCGCATTTTTTTCTCTCTACGTTTGCCAAACCGGCCAAAATTTTATTCCGGGTCTTTGAACAGACAACTAATGGATTCGTTGAAGTGCAGACGGCGAATCGCTTCACCCAGCAAAGGGGCCACGGAAAGAACCTTCACTTTGTTCGGTGTGCGTTCTGGCGTGAGCGGGATCGTGTCGGTCACGACGATTTCTTCCACCGGGCACGCATTAAGTTTTTCCACGGCAGGACCGCAGAAAACCGCGTGGGTCGCCGCGATGTAAACCTTGGCAGCGCCGGCGTCTTTGACCATTTTGGCCGCCCCGCAAATGGAACCCGCCGTCGAGATCATATCGTCGAACAGGATGCAGATTTTGCCTTCGACCGAATTGCCTGTGATATTGGCCTGAACCGTGTCGGTGGCGTTTGAACGACGTTTATCGATGATCGCCAAACCGCCGCCGAGTACGTGTTGGTGCTTAAAACTGCGTTTGGCGCTTCCTGCGTCCGGGCTGACGATGACGAGATCCTCTTCCGGAATGTTCAGGCCTTTGAAATATTTATCCAGTACGATCCCTGCATTCAGATGATCGACCGGAATGTTAAAGAAACCCTCGATTTGCGCCGCGTGAAGGTCCATCGAAACAACACGGTCAGCGCCGGCCTTGGTGAGTAAATCTGCGATAAGCCTGGCGGTGATCGGTACGCGGCCATCATCCTTGCGGTCTTGCCGGGCATAGCCGAAATAAGGAATGACGCACGTGATCCTGCGGGCACTGGCACGACGAAAACATTCAAGGAGAATGAGGAGTTCCATGACGCTTTCATTAACCGGCTGGCACGTCGATTGAATCAGAAAAACGTCGTTTCCGCGCACATTATCGTTGATTTTGCAGAAAATCTCACCGTCGGGGAAATTGGTGATGGTTAAATTCCCCAGCGGTTGGTGCAGATAATCAGAAATTCCTTTCGCAAGTACAGGGTTCGCGCGTCCAGTAAAAATTCTCATGATCAGGCCTCAAACAAAAAAGGGGGCAACTCGAAAAATCACCCTTATATTATAACGTATTTGAACGGATTAAAAAGGGGGAGGGTCGAAATTTGGGCGATATTTCATCACTCCCGGTCTGGAATCCGGAGCGTCACTCCCACCGGGAGTTCCTCTTTGCTGGATAAAACATTCTGGTTCAACTCGAAAATTTCATCCGCTCGGGAGGGACTTCCCAGGTATCTGGCGGCCATTTGCTCAAGGGTGTCGCCGTCCTCGATTTTGTGCTCACGCAATCCGAAAATGGAGCGCCCGTTCACACCGGACTCGCGGGGGATCACATCCAAACCACCGTTTTGGGAGATTTTCCGGAGAGAATTTCCCGGGTTCCCTTTTTCCACCATCGGACTTTCATTCAGGAATTCCTCGCTAAAAAGCTCATCCTTCGTGAGAAACGAACCATGCAGGGAATTACTGCTCGGCGGAATTACGGAGCTGGTGGTTTCGTTCTCCCAGAGTTTTGAATTCGGGTAACCCCCTTGTTCATATTCATTGTCGGGATTGAACGTGTTCGTTTCGGTTGAAGGGGCTGAATTGTTGAAGGGTTCGGGTTCACTCTGAACCGATGGTTCAACCTCAGGATGGGCAGGAGCGAGCTGAATCGGAGTTTTCATCAGAATGACCCGCGATGGATTTCGGTCGGGAACGGAATCCAGTATTAGGGTTTTCGGCTCCGAGCTTTGAGGGGCTGGAGTTTCAGGGGCCTGGATCGACGGAATACTGGTCAAAAAAAGGAAAAGGACCACGCAAACCAAAAAAAAGGAAAGAACTCGAATTTTTTTCATCGTTAATTTCCTTTGGAAAATCGAAAAGGGTTTCGTGTGAAAACACGCGCAAAAACCACAGGTTTTTATCTTAATTATACCATATTAATGATGTTTTGACCACGAAATATTGAATTTTTGGGAATTTTTCACCCTCCCCCCATTGAAAAAATTTTTAAATGAGGTATATTCTTTTCATTCATAAGGGAAGGGAGATTTTTTCTTGAAGTTTTTGCCTTTTGAGTTAAAAAACTTTTGTACCCCTCCTTTACAAAGTAAAAATCTGTGGTATAATTCACCACATAATTAACGGGGCGTAGCTCAGCCTGGCTAGAGCGCTGCGTTCGGGACGCAGAGGTCGCTGGTTCAAATCCAGTCGCCCCGATTTCAGGAAACACTTCATCGTTTGGTGAGGTGTTTTTTTTATGCAGGTTGGTTTCTGATTTGACTTTTTTTCGGGAGAAATTCCATGAAAATTACCCGCCGTTTCTTCCTTTTGGCTGTTCTGGGCGTTTGGGGCTTTTTTGCCGTGGCTGCGTTTGCGGAAGAGGTTCCCGTTGACGAAAATCTTTTCGTCGTTTTGTCGGACGTACACATTCATCAGGAGCCGATCGTCGTGGATCCCGGTCTGGAATTTGACACGCAGGCGAATTTCCGCCGGTGCGTGCGCGAGGTCCTCGAGATGAATCCCCGTCCGGTGGCGGTCATCATTCTGGGGGATTTGCAGCACCGCGGTGTTTCCGACGAGCCGTACCAGATTTTCCGCGAGCTGCTTAAACCTTGGGATGAGGCGGAGATCCGGTACTTCCTCACGCTCGGGAATCACGACCAGCCGGCCCGATTTTTCAAAAATTTCCCGGAATGGAAGGATAAAATGGTTGCCGGAGCCGCATGGAGTGCTTCGTTTAAAAACGTGGATTTTATAACCCTAGAAACGACCAACTACAAAGAAGGCGGAGGATTTGTCCCGCCCGCCCAACGGGAGTGGATGAACGATCTGCTCGCCAAAGAAACCAAGCCGGTTTTCGTTTGCGGCCATCACGGCTGGAAAGCGATGCGAGAAAAACCGGACATGACAAACCCGTACATTCAGGCGTGGATGTGCGGCCATTTCCATAATTTCAAGTTCATTGACCACCCGGAAGAGGGGGTTCGTGAGATCCGGATCCCGACCACGGCCCACTCGGGAGGTCCAAACAGTGGGTATGTGATCCTGCGCGTGGAGGAGGATGGATTCCGATTCACCTACAAGCCGCTGAGAGACGATTCTCAGTGGATAGGACGGGAAATCTTCCTGAAGAAAAAATAAAACCAGGTAAATAAAAAACGAATAATGAAAAGAACGGGAGTCAAACTCTTTCTTTCCATTATTCGTTATTCACGATTCACGATTTGTTACTCAAGGAAACCCACCAGTTCCTGACTGCGCATCGGCTGCTGGAGCTTGCGGACCGCTTTCGCCTCGATCTGACGAATACGCTCACGGGTCACGTTGAAAATGTGGCCGACTTCTTCCAGCGTGTAACTATAACCGTCGCCCAGACCGTAACGCAGTTTGATGATCTCGCGTTCACGATAACTCAGCGTTTCCAGAACGTCACGGAGTGTGTTACGCAGCATATCCTGACCGGCGCCAACGGACGGAGAGGTTGCCGTATTGTCGGGAAGAAGCTCGCCGAACTGGCTGTCCTCACTGTTCCCGACAGGGCGGTCAAGACTGATCGGGTAGCGGCTCATCGTCATACAGCGGCGCGTCTCGTCGATCGGGGTACCACTGCGCGCAGCAGCTTCCTCCACGGTCGGCTCACGGCCAAGTTCCTGCTGGAGCTGGCGCACAACATTCCGAACTTTGCTCATCGTTTCGACCATGTGTACCGGAATACGAATCGTCCGGCTCTGATCGGCCACCGCACGGGTAATCGCCTGACGAATCCACCAGGTGGCGTACGTACAGAACTTGAAACCGCGCATATACTCGAATTTGTCCACGGCACGCATCAGCCCGGCATTTCCTTCCTGGATCAGGTCGAGGAAATTCAGGCCGCGGTTCCGGTACTTCTTCGCGATGGAAACGACCAGACGGAGGTTCCCTTCCGAAAGAGCGCGCTTGGCATCCTGGTACTCGCAATACACCGAACGGAGAAACAGCACACGGTTGCGCAGACTCGTCGGAGTTTCGCGTGTTTCCATCAGGTAACGGCGGAACATTTTAATCGTCGGCATCTGACTCTGCAGCTTTGCACCGCGAGCCAGCGAAGTTTTGATCCTGGCACGAAGTTCATCAACGTGTTTGGAGTACTCTTCCAGAATAGGGAGGTAATATTCCAAACGCTGCGTTCGCGGCTTCAGCTCCATGATGAGTTTGACCGCACGGCGGCGCGCACGCCCCAGAGCGAGCCAGGCCCGCTGGCGTTCTTCCGGCGAACGGCTCAGACTCGTCGCGATGTGGTAGTTGACTTTGTTCCGTTCCAGAATCGTACGCACCGTTTTGAGGTTTTCCGGAAGTTTGGCCATGATGTGGGTCCGCTCGGCGGCGTCAGTGGAAATTTGCAGATTGCGGTCCAGAGGAGCGCCCTGCTTTACATTTTCCAAAAGTTTGCAAATCTTCCGCAGAACATAGTCGCATTCCAGGATTTTACAGCAGAAACGGGCACGCATGGACTCGATCTTTCTCGCGAGCATCACCTCCTGCGGCCGCGAAAGAAGCGGGATGTCACCCATCTGCTGAAGGTACATACGAATAGGGTCATCACTCCAGGTGTCCTGGTCTTCCAGTTCCAGCTCGGAATGATCTTCCATTTCGTCCAGCTCTTCAGGCAGAGAATCATCCAGATTTGAGACTCCTAACGGAGTTTCATCGAGATCGAGTTCTTCAATTTCAGTTTCAGGATCAAAATTTTCGTCCAGATATTCTGGTTCTTGCAAGGCAGTACCCCCTTTGGGTTCTAGCATTCTGAGCATCCTGCTTCTGAAAGAAAGACTTCCTGTCTTCCTTTAAACGATACGTTCGGACCACCCGAGGGATAGTCGCGAGCGATTTGTTTTTGCCGAAGTTTAGCCCTTGAAAGTGGGGCGATTAATGTAACGGCATTTATCGGCTTTCAGGCGAAGAATCTTGGAGATTTCTCTATTGACCCTCCAATTCAACTAAAAAGCCTCTTTTTGTATTATATACTATATTTTACACTAAAGTTTCAAAAAGTCCAACAATTTGACTCTTTTTTTCCTGAAATATTCAAAAAAAAGGCTTTTTTTCTAAAGTTTTTGGGAATTGATCTCAAGACGAAAATTTTCTATTTTGCCTAGTTGACCTAATTGGAATTGGGGGGCTGTTTTTCTTGTTTTTTTTGAGAATCTTTGATAAAAAAACTTCTTTTCATTAAAATATGCGGTAAACTAGAGTATAAGAAAAGTTCAGGGATGTAACTATGAATAAAACCGATTATATGAACAATTCCGATTATAAGTCTTTTTTACGAATCGTTTATGCGATTTGTATTTTCTTTGTTTTGTATTTAATTTTCGGGGCCTTCCAGAAAGGCGCCTTTAGTGGAACCTCTCATGATGACCCACGATTGATGAGTTATGAGGAAATGAAGGGCTGTGAAAATAATCTCCAGATCCCTCATGAATGGAGATTCCTGGCAGATCAGAATGACAGGCAAAAACGTAATCCTCCTTTATTTTCCCTGAGAACTGAGGCAGAAAGGCTGGAATCCCAGAGAAGGTTCACAGAAGACGTCACGAATCTTGCCGAATCCCTGAGGGAAAGAAACGAGGCCATTTCAAGAGAGCCTGTTTCGCCTTTGTTGAAACTGGGCGTGATGCGTAAACACCCGAATCAAACCTACGAACCGGAGGACCTTCAGGCTTTGAGTGAGCTTCAGGAAACATCGGTCCAAAACACCAATCAAGATACACTCATTCATCAAAGTCTTGGTAAACCGGTCGGGTTAGAAGCAGAGCCGTTTCCGAAGGAATCGGAAGTTCCCACGATTGAAGAGATCCCTTCAGATTTGGAGAATGGATCGTCTTTGTCTCCTCTTTCCCAGCAATGCTCGGTCCAGGTGAATCCACGGCTTCAACATAAAGTGCGAATTTCCCAAAAAGGGCAGGATCCAGCGGAAGAACTTCTCAAGTATCTGGATGATGATTCAGAAGAAACTGCAAACCCGGAGCCGGTGGTTCTGAAAAATCTGGAGGAGTCCAAACAGCAGTACAACCATAAAGAGGGAATGGAAATTCTGCGCAAGTTCAACCTCCTTGCGAAAAATCGCCTGGAGTCGTATTCGAGAGATGTGCACGATTACGCCCTTCTTCTGTATAAATGGGACACGACGAGCATCCGTTCAGACGGTATGGACGTGATGTATGTCAAACTGCGCGAAAAACCATACAGTTTTTACGCTTTTTCCATTTTCCCCAAAAGATCGGAAGGACGTGAAATGCTTTATTGGGATGGGCATTACGATAATCGGCTCGTCGTGAATTCGGGCCCAAAACTTTGGAATCGTACATTGCTGTTAAGGCCAGACTCGTCAGCGGTGCAGAGCCATTCCACGCGTTCCGTGTTGCATTTAGGGTTTCGGGAGTTGCTCCAGGAATTGATCGACATTTCGGACAAGGCGGAATCATTCCGCAATGCGGAGATCCGATATTACGATCAGGCGAAAGTGGGTGAGCGTTCCTGTTACACGCTGGAGGTTACATTCCCGGAGAAGACGCCGGAGCAAACGTTCTATCAGATCCGGATTTTTGTGGATCGTGAACTGACCCTTCCGATCCAGATCGTGATGTACGACTGGCCCGAAAAAGGAAAAGCCCCGAAAGTTTTGGAATCTTATACGTACGTCATTCAGAAGATGAACGAGGGTTTTCAGGACCGGGATTTTTGTCACCTGAATCCTCAGTACGGGTTTAATTCGTATATTCCAGACCTTTCCGAGGGAGAAAAAGATTTTATGAAAGGAATTATCCCCCCGGAAGAACTTAGGGAAAAAAAGAACTGAACCCCGAAAAAAATCCACCGGTTTTCAGGAAAAAGGTGGATTTTTTTTGTATTTTTTTGCAGAAATTTCTCAAAAAGACGGAATGGGGGGGTAGAAATTATGGAGGGTTTCGGGTATGATAATGAAAAGTGTTTCCCGGAAAGATTAAAATTCCGGATGTAAATTCCCAAAAAACGAATTCCTGAGAATTTCTGCTCGGGTTTCGCAGCGCTGAAAATCGCTTTGTTAAAAATTGAGGAAGGATTATGGCCAAACGTACCACGAAACGTGCCAGTCGGCGCGGCTATGATGAAGATGATTTCAACGAAGATGAATTGAAAGAAGAACTCGAAGACGATGACGAAGAGTTCCAGGACGATTACGATTCCGATGATTATGACGAGGAAGAGGAGGAAGAAGAACGTCCCGTACGCCGTCCTTCACGCAAAAAAGCTGCCTCAAAAAAGCACGCTTCTGTGCAGACTCCCAACAAGGAAGTACGTCTGAAAGCTTTCTGGGCCGTTTATTCAGTGGATTGCAAGCGCGTCGATGTGTTTGACTACTCCGACAAAAAAAAGGCGGAAGCCCGGGCTGCGGAACTGACGGAATCCAAAAAGATGTTCCATTTCGTCAAAATGGACAAAAAAGTCATTGAGTCATGATTCCCCACTCTTTTGCGGGAATGGTTTTTACATTGAATATTTAAAAAGGATTAAACCATGAAATATTTTAGCCAGATTTGTGCATTGGCCCTTGTGATGGTGGTTTCTTTTGCCCTTGTCGGTTGTGGCGGCGGGAAAAAAGCTCCCACGGCGATCAGCACGGCTTCCAAGGTCAAACTTGCTGAACCCCAAACCTATGAATACGGTGTGACGTTTGCCGCACCGGAAGGCTGGGAAGCTGCCAGCCGCCAGAAGAAGACTGTCGTGATGTTCAAAAACCCGAATTTGGAAGGCCAGAGCGTTTACGTAAAGGTCCCGGAAGCCTCCGATGTGAAAACCCTGGCAACTAAAGAAGACGCCAAAGCGTCCGGTCTGACCGGCGAGATGGTCCAGATCGGCGATTATGTCTGGATGCGCAAGACTCAGGTCTCGAAGGACGGAAATGACGATAAATTCGACAATTTGGTCTGCTCGACCATTCAGTTTGGGAAAGTTTACACCGTTCAGGTCCGTGGGTTCCAGAACCAGAACGAGAATTCCGACGCGATCATGAACTCCGTACTTTCCAAGATCAAGTTCAGCGAAGCGACCGAAGCGCCGGCTGAAACGATTGACGAAAATACAGATTTCAGTGCCGGTTTGGACTTCTGATCTTTACGGGGACGACGCTTCCAGCGTCGTTTAAATCAGGAATGCGTAATTAAAAAAGCCTTCGACTTTTAATGGGTTGAAGGCTTTTAAATTTTAATTACGCGAAGAACCAATTACGAATTACGAATTACGAATTACACATTCTTCGATCCACGCGCTGAACTCCGGGTTCACCGACTCCACTTCTTCCGTCAGGATCTCGGGCACTTCGTATGGGTGCGCCTCTTGAATGAATACGCAGACGTCCGCGGCTCTTTCCATTGTGGTCTTCAGGTCGAATTTCCACTCGGGCGTGTGTTCCAGTTTTCCCTTCCAGCGGTAGTGGCTCTGGATCTCCGTGACCTGTGCGCACGCGATCCAGTGCCGGTCCAGAAGTTCCGAAACGATTTTCATCCCGGCATTTTCCGAGTCGATAGTGAACGTGAGCCTTTTGAATTTCATCCTCTTTTCCCCTCTGGTTGGGACTATTTCAGCATCCTGCCGATGACCTCCCGCACGTCGTTCACGCCGAAGTACGCCACGGCGTCGGGCAGGGCGGCGAGGATTTTCTGTGTGCAGGTCGGCTGGTAAAAATTGGCGGTTCCGATCTCAACGGCCGTGGCCCCCGCGACCAGGAACTCCATCACGTCGTCGATCGTTTCGATCCCGCCGATTCCGACGATCGGGCACTTGACCGCCTGGGCCGTCTGATAGACCATCCGCAGCGCGATCGGTTTGATGGCCGGGCCGCTCAGACCGCCCATCCCGTTGCCGAGGCGCGGCGTGCATTTCTTCCAGTCGATGGCCATTCCGAGGACCGTATTAATGAGGGAGACCGCATCGGTCCCGCCCTGTTCCGCGGCTCGGGCGCAGACCGTGATGTCGCCGACGTTCGGCGTGAGTTTCGTGAAGAACGGAAGCGTCGTGGCCTTGCGGACTCCCGCAACCAGGCGTTCACATTCGGCCGGGTTTTTCCCGAAGTCCGTGCCATGCGCGACGTTTGGGCAGGAAATATTCAGCTCGAGCGCGTCCACCCCCTCCACGTCGGTCAGGACCGCGGCCATTTCGGCGTACTCCTCGGCGG
>JAFTCU010000124.1 GCA_017454585.1 Thermoguttaceae bacterium
AAAGGCGTAATACCATTTAACTTGACCGGCGGGACGCCGGCCCTCCGTATCTTCGCCCTCCGTAGCGAAATTTTTTTAAAATTTTTAAATTTTTTTCTGTTTTTTGGGCCACAAGCCGTTCTTTCTGTGTATAATATTTCTATAAGAATTTTTCATCATTCCTCAAGATTGGTTTTTAATAAGATGAACTCACGCGCGTTTTTGAATATTTCGTTTGCCGTTTTGAGCCTGGCGTTCCTCGCGGTCTCGTCCGCACAGGCCCGTGATTTCGACACGTCGGTTGGCGACGTCACAAACGCCGAAACGTTTTCCGGCTCGGAAGACATGAACGTTTACGGCGGTCACGTCCTCTACCTCGGCGGGACCGGCTCCGGCGCCTTCACTGGTAACTGGTACGTCTCCTCGGGAACCACCCTTGCGACCGACAACATCGCGATGAACAAGGAGGCGGGCGGTGACGACGTGCTCGGCTCCGGAAAGATTTACCTTGATAACGCAACGCTGATGATGTGGAACCATCCCGAAAAATCCACCGGTTCCGACTACCAACGCGGTGTGAGCAACGACGTGGTCATTTCCGGCAACTGCAATTTCGTCGGAAGCACCGGCGCGACCGAGCTTTTCCTTCATGGAAACCTCTCCGGCTCCGGGAAGATCACCGAGTCGATGGGGTACTCCTTCCGCATCCGCGGCGATAACTCGGCGTACACCGGTGACTGGGACCTGATCACCGACTGGTGCTGGGTCCAGAACGGCCAGACGGACAGCACGAAGGCGTTCGGCACGGGAGCCGTGAAACTCTCGAGCTGCGGCCTCGGGCATCCGAACAATTTCGTGATGAATAATGACCTGGAAATCGGCACGACCCAGACGAACACGTTCCAGGGCGCAAACACGCTGACCCTTGCCGGCAAACTGACCGGTGCGGGAAACATCAACCTGCAGACCGTCTCCGGCGGAACTACCGGTTCCATGCTCATCAAGGCGTACGGAGACGCGACGGGCTACACCGGTAACTGGAACGTTCAGGGAACGCAAGCCGAGGACGGAACCATCACGTGGCGCACCATCGAGACGAATAACGTCGGGACAACCAAAGAAGAAGTCGATTCCCGCCTCGGTTCCGGCAAGCTGTACCTGAACTGTACGCAGCTCCAGGCGAGTGAGACTGGTTGCCGGATCTCGAACGACATGGTGGTCTCCGGTCCGGTGAATGTCGGCATTGGAAACATGGAGCTTAACCTTTGCGGAAATATCTCCGGCGAAACCGGCACGATCTACCGTCAGAACGGCTGGTCCGTTTACCTGCGGGGAGATAACTCGGAGTACAAAGGGGATTGGGAGCTGAAAGGTGACTGGACGTGGGCGACCGTCTCCACGGAATCTGGCCCGGACAAAAACTTCGGCTCCGGGACTGTGACGTTGAATGGCGGTTCCATCGCGCTTTCGAATACGAATACCATCCTCACCGCGAATCTGGATCTTCAGAAGTATGTAAGTGGCCATGAGGTCCCGTTCAAAGGCGGCTCCACGGTTACGCTTGCCGGAAAACTGACCGGTGCGCTCGATTTCCAGACCGTCTCAACGAACAGCGGAACGGGAACGCCCGGAAAATACATCCTCAGCGGCGACGGTTCCGAGTACACCGGGAACTGGCACGTTGGCCCCAACAAGACGCTTTCTTCCAACAATAAATCCACGGTCACGACCGGCATCGACCCGCGTTTCGGCTCGGGGATCATTTACCTCGAAGGCGGTGCGATCGATTCAACCGGTACTGGCTCCAGGTCGTTCATCTATAACGACATCGTGGTCTCCGAAGACAGCAAGATCACGTGCACGGACCACGAGATCAGCCTCAATGGAAACATTTCCGGCACGGGTGACCTGACTCGCATGAATGGTGGCTACACGTGCTACCTCAACGGCGACAACTCAGCGTTTGAGGGCGACTGGCACCTGCAGGCGGACTTCATCTGCATTTCCAACACGACCGGGGCAAAGGGTACGCTCGGCACGGGCGACCTTTCCTTCGGAAGCGGCACGGTTTACATCGAGTCGGGAGGGATCCGGGTGGCGAACGCGTCACTGACGGGTTACATCGACGCGAAGCTGAACGTTCCTGCCGGGAAAACGGCGAATTTACGCTACGGAAACTACGTCTTTCGCGGTGATGTTAACGTGCTTGGTACGCTCAACAGCGAACAGGGAACCCCGGCCATGACGCTCGATGGTGAAGACGCGCTTCTCCACGGGACCGGAACGGTTCAAGTCGCCACGACGATGGAAAGCGGCAGTACGATCACCCCGGCCGACCCTGGAACCACCGGCACGCTGACCGTCACGGATCTGACGTTCAAAGACGGTTCCCAGCTCGTGATCGACGTGAATTCGGCAGAGGATTACGACGTGCTGAATATTTCCAACTCGCTGCTCTTCGAGGAGGGAAGTCTGATCAATGTGAATGTGCTTGGCAGTGTGGATGAACTGGTCGGGAAGGAACTCAGGGTCGTGACCAGCGCCAACCAGATCCCGGACCTGACGCAGTATCTGGGAGATTCCACCTGGGCGATTTTCAGTGAGTCGTACATGAGCGGAAACTCGCTTGTTCTGAAAGCCGCGTCTATGAGCGGCGTGCCGGAACCGGCCACGTGGCTGCTTCTGCTCGTGGGGATTGGTTTCTGCTTCAGAAAATCATTGAGAAAGAGTTGAGTTACAAGCCCCTCATTGAGGGACTACCTCTCGAAAACTAAGCGTGGACGACGTTTTTAGAGTAAAGTCTCTGAAAACGTCGTCCGTTTGTATTCTCATTTCACCGAGACATTATGCAGGAAGCTGTGCCCTTTGACGCGCTCGGACTCGTTGTTGTAGAGGTCCTTGAACGTTGTCAGGGCGTTTTCCTTGTCGGCGAGGCGACCGTCTTCGAGCGTGAGCGTCACGTCGTCGATCTTCTCGCCGTCGCCCGCTTTGGAAATCAGGACCTTCACGCCGTCCATGACCGCACATTCCGGGATCGTCTCGCCCGCCTTCGGCATCGGGAGCGGGCGCAGAAGACGGTCTTCCAGACGGAGACCGTGCTCGTACTTCACGACGAGCGTCGTCCCGGCCGCCACCGGCCTGCTCAGGTCGGCGGAGACGGAAACGCCCGTCGCCCAGTACGGCTTGCGGATCTCAAACGGCACGCTCGCCCCGGCGGGTCCGTCCAGCGTGACGAAGAATTTTCCGTCTTTCATTTCGCTCTTCACGACCCATTTCTGGCCGTTCACATCCACCGGCGCGGTGAAGATCTTGCCGTAATTCATGCGGATGCCGCCGTCCTTCGCGACGACGAGGTAACGCTTGAAGTCGTAAAGCCCCATCGGGCAGTGATACGAGCAGCACCAGAGGGATTCCTGCGAGTAGTTTTTGTAGGAGAACGGGCCTTTTTCGTCGTTCCCGATGAAGCGATGGCCGAAACCGCCGCTGACCCACTGGTTCGCGATGTACCCGTTATACAAAAGCCGCTCGTCCATGTCGAGGTAGCGGTCGTTGCCCGTGCTGCGCCAGAGCATGAAGTTCAGCCGGAGCCAGTCGGCCTCGGAGCAGCCCTCGTCGCGGGAATCGACCACGAAGAATTTTTCCAGGACCGAGCCGCAGACGTTCACGAAACCTCCGGAAACCGCGGCGTCCCAGCGTTTCTCGACCCGGGCGAGGTACTTCGGCTCGTGCGTTTCCTCGTAAATCATGATGAGGGCCTCGTGTTCGGAGAGGCTTCCGTGTGAGTGGCGCACCGGCAGCACGTCGAACCGTTCGTGGAAGTCGGCCATTTTGCGCACGCAGTCCAAATATTTCTGGTCCTTCGTCGCGCGGTAGAGCTGGACCAGGCCCTCCATCCCCTCATAGACGCACGTCACGTACGCGGAGGCGTAGCCCGGCGAGACGATCGAGTACTCGTCCATCCGCTTCGGGTCGCAGAAACGCGGCTCGACCGTGTTCACGTAGAAATCACCGAGTTTTTTGGCGGCGGCGAGCGTCGCGTCTTTGTGGAACGTTTCCCAGGCGGCGACCAGCCCGAGCAGCAGACGGCCGTTTCCCCACAAAATCGGCATGGACTTTGCGTTGTCGGTCTCCTGGGTCAGGTCGGCGGCCTCCCACCAGTCCACGTCCGCGCCGAAATGCCCGTCGGGTTTCTGGTGCGTCACGATCCGGTCAATGACCTCTTCGAGAAATTCCGGGCTGGGAAGCGCGTGGCCGTCGGCGCATTTGCCGTCTTTCGAGCAGGAACAGACTTCCAGAAACCGGCCGGAAATGTCGCCGCTGAAATTGGTGAACCAGCGTTTCTGGTTGAAGTTCACGTCGGCCAGGACGAAATCGGTATTGAGCGGGTTTTCGGTCAGGCGGCGAAGGCCCGATTCGTACATTTTGCCGAAGACACCGCCGAGCTGGACGTCGTTGGAGGCCGGGAGGGCCAGCGTCCCTTCACGAACGGGGTCAAGCGTTGCCAGGGCTTTGTGGTCGGAGATGAAAGGAAGTGCGGCAAAAACGGCCGCGGCACTCGAAGTGCGGAGGAAATCGCGTCGGTTCATTTTTTGTCCTGATTCGATCTGAGGGAAAATATAAAAACAGGATGGAAACGTTTACAGTACCATCTTAACTGAAATCACGGGAAAAGTCAAGGAGCGTCGGCTATTTTTTCTTCACGATATGCAAAAGGGAGAAAAACGCCATCAGCAGACCAAGGGCGATCCCGATGCCCATGAAAACGTACGGCGTGCCGAGTTTCTGGTCTAACCACCAACCCCCTAGTGTTGGGAGGATGAACTGAAACCCAATGCCGGAAATTTCGGCGGCGCGTGAAAAACCAATGGCCCAGGCGGCGCGCAGGTCTTCACCCGGTTCTGGCATATCTTTTTTGTAAGGATCCATTTTTTTATTATGAATTGTGAATGATGAATTATGAATGAAAACCTGGGAAAGAGCGCAGCGGCTCAGACCTTCTTTAATTTAACAGAAACCGGCGAAAATACAATCACCCCCTGAAAAAATCTTTAAAAATTCTCCATTTTTTTATTTTCCCCTGTTGCTTTTTTTAGAAAATTTCGTAAAATAGAAAGAAGACTTAATTATAGGGGATTTATTATGAAAAAAAGAGCATTTACACTCGTAGAACTTTTAGTCGTCATTGCCATCATTGGGATGCTGATGGGACTTCTGCTTCCGGCGGTTCAGCAGGCCCGTGAGGCCGCACGTGTTGTGCAGTGTAATAATAACCTGAAGCAATTCGCCGCCGCGAGCCAGAACCACGTCGCCACACAACAGTGTTATCCCGGCGGTGGATGGTACTATTCCTTCGTCATGGACCCGGATCGTGGTATGGGCGCGGATCAGCCTGGCGGTTGGATTTGCTCACTCATGCCGTACATGGATATGAATAACCTGTTCATGCTTCCGTCAGATGGGCAACCAAACAACGTGACCGGGGATCAAAAAACGAAAGCGACGCAGGTCTGCCAGACGCCCGTGTCGTTTTTTCATTGTCCTTCCCGACGAAAGAGTAAACTGTATCCTATAACCTCATCCCCGAGTACGAACTGTAATTCCATGAGTACCGGTACGAAAATTGATTATGCTGGTAATCACGGCCAAGTAACTGTGAAAAGCCGTGACTCATGGAGCGGTGAATCCTCCGTTTCATCTCTCGGTTATGGATCATCCGGCGAGTACATTCAGCATGTGAAAGATAAAACCGATTCCGGAGGAATGTTTTTTATCGCCAGCTGGGTGACGGACGCAGAAATTTATGACGGAGCCTCCAATACCTACTTATTCGGTGAGAAATATCTCCAGCCGGAAACCTACGAAACAGGAACAGGCTGTGACGACAATAGTTCGCTCAGCGGCTGCGACTGGGATACGCTGCGCGATACGAATAACCTTCCGTATCAGGACCGCCGTGGATGGGGAGGGGCGTCTTATATTTTTGGAAGTGCGCACGCCGGTGTGTTGGGTATGGTGATGGCTGATGGCGCTCTGAAACGGATATCCTATTCGATTGACGCAGGCGTCCATCGTTATCTTGGAGACCGGCGCGACGAAAAGGTCATTAAAGTTCCAGATTGATTTTCTTTTGTTGAATACGAAGGCGGTACCGGAAGGACCGCCTTTTTGGGGACCTGAAGGGGGAGACATTAAAAGACTGCACAAGTCTCCGCTGTTACATAATTCCGCATTTTGCGCGTCTTTACTTCTTCCCAATTTCTTTTCTGACGAAAAACCTTCCCAGTGGGCTGAGCAAGAGAGAAGGCGTGAGGAAAAGGTCCGCACAAATCGCCGCGGTGAGCAGAATACACAGCATCCACGCGAATCGGGCCACCGGGACGAAATTGCTGAACGCAAAGACAAGGAAGGTAAAACTGCAAATGAACGCAGTCTGAAGCATCGCCTCGGCACAGTGCGTGTAGGCGTAAATGACAGCTTCCTTGCGATTACAGCCCAGACGAATCCCGCGCTGGAACCACGTCAGCAGGTGGAGAGTTCCATCGACGGTAATTCCCAATGCGACACTGGCGGTCATCATCGAGCCAATATCGACTTTAATCTGAAACATCGCCAATGCGCCGAAAACGACGATGCTTGGCAAAACGTTCGGGATCATGGCAATCAGCCCCGCGATGATACTTCTTTGCAGGAGAATCATCGTGATGGAAATCAGGATGAACGCCGTCAGGAAACTGTCGATCAAATCGTTCAAAAGCTGCTTTTGCGCCTTGAAAACCAAAGGGATCGCGCCGCTAATCATTACGGAGATGTCGCGGAATTTCATCTCATCCAGCTCGGCAAATCGCCTTGCGTGATTGCGTTTTTCCGCAGGGCTCAGGGATTTTGTGTCCGCAGACTCAAGATTTCGCAGTTCATTTTCCATCGCGGCATAGTCTGACGAAAGGCCCTGAATGCCTGCTTTCTGAGCGGGAACCGCCAGGAACGGAGCGGCTTTGATCTGATCTGGCTGAATGGAATAGGTAATTCCATGATCCAGAAGGGTCTCATAGATTTTCAACTCCATTTTCTGAAGCAGCTCTTCGTATTTAAGGTCGGCGCCAGCGCACACGTGCGAGGAAATACGCCAGATTTCCTCCTCGGGGGCCATACACATAAATCCGGATTCTCTGATTTTTTCGAGATTCTGTTTGATCTCCCGGTTGAAAACACGCCGCGCGGAAACTGCCGCAGCCGAACTTTCGGTAAGCGATGGAGGTGGGGGAATGACGTTCAGTACGGAGACGGTCGTATCTACCCCAGGGATATGATCCAGTTTTTCCTGAAGGATGGCAACCAGCTCGAGTTTCTCAAGCGGTGTTCTGCGCAAATTTGCGGCGTTCGTTGGAATACGAATCTGAACCTCGATCGGGACCAACCCGCCAAAATGATTTTCAAGGTAATTGTAATCCACGATGGTTTCATTCGTCGATTTGAGCATTCCGTGAATTGTGATATTTGTTTCGAGCTGAGTTATGAGCGTACTGAAACCGACGATACCACCAATACTCACCAGAATAATCAACCAATGGATTCTGGAAATCACGAGTGCAAGCCGATACCAGGCTCCTTTCGTGATGACGGGAGTCTCTTGGGCGTTTTCTTCATTTGGGTTGGTCCGACGGGCAGCTTCATAAATCTCTTTTTCTTTTTTTAATGGATCTGTACGACGAGGCCAGAAAGGAAGGTAAAAATCAAATGGCCCCCAGTTTTCCCAATAGGAACCAAAGAATATGAAAAGAAAGAACGTCCCCAGCAGAAGCGCGATGGACGTGTAAATCCCGAAATTACTGATGGGTGATACTTGACTGATCGCCAGAGAACCCATTCCCAGAACGGTTGTAATCGTAGCAAGTGCGCAAGGGGTTATTCCTTTTTTTAATGCACGGACGACGGCTCCCGAACGCCCTCCCTCAATGACGGAATCCCGGTAATAGTTGGAAAGATGGATCCCTGACTCCATGGAAAGTACAAACGTCAGAGCGGCTACCAACAGAGAAATGGAATCCATGTGGGACCCACTAAAATAAATCACAGCGGGACCGATGAATTGGTTTACGAAGGCGATACACAAAACACAGAGGGTTAAAATAGGGTTTCTCAGGCAAAGAGCCAATGTGAAGGAGCAAAGAACCATAAAAATAGGAAGAAGAGTATGGTTGGATTCTTTGGTCGCTTCATCTATAGCTACACTGTCGCATGAGACACCGGCGAGATGGATCTGTCGATGGGTCAGCCCCGTAATCCGCATAGTATCGTCATAAAGTTTTTTCAGAAAAGCGGATCGGTCTTTACTTCCTTCTTCCGTTGGCATGACGATGATGCAACCTTGTTTCAGGTCTTTGCTCAGTAACCAGCCGCGCATTTGCTCCCGGGAAATTTCGTCAATCGGTTTGGGGGGTGCTTCTCGTGAAAACCGCTTTTTATTCATTGCGTTCGATTCACGCAAAAATGCAGAAGTTGTACGTACTTCCCGTACAAGGGAAGGAAGGGATTTCCCATTCGCATCCAAACCAGGATCGGCGAGAAAGGCCTCTGCCAGTTTTTCCTGGATCGTGTCTTCTGCGGCAAGGCCATCCCAGCTGATGAGAACCATTTCATTGGAACCAAAATTTTTGGTCATGAAATACATTTTTTGAGTTTCGGGAAAATCAGAAGGGAACCAGTCCACGACTTTGTTGTTGCAGGTTTTTTGCGCCTCAAAACCTCCATACAATAGCAGGATGCTCAAAAAGGCAAAGGAAATCAGGATCAACCATCGAAGCGGAAGATTTAAAAAGACTTCGACCGATGTTTTTTTCTGGCTGATCTCTTGAGCATTGGAATCGTGCGAACTCATTTTTGCCCGACGCGCTGTGAAACAGGATACAAACTTTAAAAATAAAAACTCATTTTTTCATCTTACTATAATTTTCATTTCTGAAAAGATACCAAAGAGAAATATGAACAAATTTTTCCAAAAAAATTGCTCGACCTTGCGCGTTAGGAAAGATGGAGAAATGGGAGAAATCTTGTTTTTTGAAAAAAATATAAGACTGAAACGATTCAAAAAGCCTGAGGTCATTTTTCCCGATTTTGCCCGGGGGCCTTGTATTTAAAAAAGAGTGTGCTATATTAGTATCAGGAACGTGTAAAATGCCTAAAACTTTCAGACCATCTTTTTTATGTTCCCTTTTTTGTTCACACGGCCGGGGATCCTTTGGGCACTCCCCCTTTGTGTTATTCCAGCCCTGATTTACTGGTTCCGGCGGCGGCAAAAGTCTGTCGTTCGGTGGGGGGCGATGCGCTTTTTGGCTGCGGCTCAGGAAAAGGTTCAGCGTAAAAATCGACTGATGGAACTCCTGATTCTGGGCCTTCAGACACTGGCGATTCTATGCGTGGCGCTGGCTTCGGCAGGAATGAGCCTCAAATCGGAGTTTGAGGCGGTATCCGACTCCGCAGTCTCTTCAAACCTTTGGATCCTGGACATTTCGGACTCTATGAACGCCCAGTGGATCGGCGGCCCGGAAACCCGGCTGGACGCGGCAAAACGGCTCATTCCCAAGGGCCAGACCGTGATCGAGGTTTCGGACTGGCGGAAAGTCCCGGAGTTGCCAAAGGCCCCGATTTCTTGCGTGACGCTCCTTTCAGACTGCCCGGCCGACCCAACGTTTGCGGCGTTTCTAAAGGAACTGGAAGAAAAAACGCCCGGCGCGGTGCACCGCCTGGTTTCGGTTTTTTCACCGGTTCAGAATCTTTGGCTTTCCCGGCTGGAACTGACGCAAACGCCGGCCTTGGTGGGGGAAAAGCATACGGTTGAGCTGGCCGTTCGCAACGAATCCGACATTTCCCGGGACGCGGCGCTGGTGGAGCTTGCTCTCGAAAAAAAGGACTTGAAAAACGTTTTTTTACCAGTGAATAAAGGTGAGAAATGGCTGAAAAGCTCACCCAATTCGGAAGCCTTGGCCCAGTGGGAAGTCACGTTTCCGGAAGCTGGCGAGTTTCGTGTAACGGCGAGCCTGAAAACCCGGGATGATTTTCCGGCCGACGATTCCCGCTCCGTGACGATCCACGTAAAAGAGACTGCCCGATTTCTGATTTCTGAGTCGTTCCAGCCCGCGGCAAACGCATCCGAAGCGTCCCAACCCGCGGCGGCGCCGAATTTGCGGTCGGCCCTTTCCGCGCTTTTTTCGGTGCGTTGCCCCGAGGTCTCCACGGAGAAGATCCTTCACGTGGATTCTGTTAGGGACACGGATTTTGGCACACTTGACCTTCCGTCCTACGATGCGGTTTTTCTTCTGGATCCCCCGTTCTTTACGGAGGCGGAGGCCCAAAACCTCCGGTCTTACGTCCAAAACGGCGGCGCGCTGTGGGTTTTTCCGGGGAGTCAGACGAAACCCGAAACATTCGCGCCTCTGGCCGATTTTCTGCCGGCCGTGGTTTCCGGTGAGATGAAAAAAGACGTGGAAAACGTGACCCCGAAGATCTCCGACGGGCCGCGGCACGTGGCGGAACTCTTCGCTCAAAATCCCCAGTCGGGCCTCGAGGCCGCGCCGGTTTTTCAGTGGTTTCCTCTCCAGCCGGCCGAGGATTCCGTGGTGGAACTGGAGCTTTCGACTGGCGAGCCGCTTCTGGTCACTCGGGATTTTGGGCGTGGGCGGACGGTCATCGCGGCGATCCCGGCCGATTCCCGGTCCAGCGCGCTTCCACTTCTTCCGGTTTGGGTCCCGCTGGTGGATCAGACTTTGCGTTTTCTGACTTCGGCAGCGGGCTCCGATCCAGCCGAAAACTGTCCGATCGAGGAATCCCGACGGCTTGATGTGTCGTTGGAGCCGGCGGCCATTCCCCTTTCGTGGGATTTTCGGACGCTTTCGCCCACCGAAACGGGTGAGGTGACTCTGAAAAAGCACTTTTTGGTTTCTTTTCTTTACGTGGTCGCGGCCCTGGCGCTTTTCCTCGCTTCTGTTCTTTCGATGGGCGTTTGGCGCGGAAACAGTACGAGGTGAAATCTTGAGCCTCCCCCTTTCCTGAAATTCTGTTCGTGGTATAATACGCAGTCAGTCAACTTTTCAACCCTTAATTCATCATTTCACCCATGCTTACCATTCGTAAAAACATCGCGGAAATGCCCGGTTACGTGCCGGGCGAGCAGCCGCAGGCTGGAACGTTCATCAAGCTCAACACGAACGAGTGCCCATACAAACCGTCCGAGCGCATCGCGGCCGCGTGCCAGGCGGCGATCGAGCGGGGGCTGAACCGCTATCCCGACCCGATGGCGAACACGTTCCGGCGGGCTGCGTCCGAGGTTTTCGGCGTTCCGGCCGAGTACATTCTGGCGGGGAACGGCTCCGACGACATTTTGACGATCCTCACGCGGACGTTCGTCGGTGAAAACGAAACACTTCGTCTGCCGTACCCGAGCTACATCCTGTACAAATCGCTGGCTCAACTCCAGAACGCGAAGAGCGAGGAGATCCCGTTCGACGAGGACTGGCGTTTGACCCAGGCATTCCGCGCGCCGACGAAGGATTTGAAGCTCGTGTACCTACCCAACCCGAACAGTCCGTCGGGGACCCGGCTGACGCGGGGCGAGGTACTCGAACTGGCCGACTCACTGCCGTGCCCGCTCGTGGTGGACGAGGCGTACGCGGACTTTGCCGACGAAAACTGCGTCGATCTCGTGCTGGAACACAAAAACATCATCGTGACGCGGACGATGAGCAAGTCGTACGGTCTGGCTGGCCTCCGGTTCGGCTTCGTTTTCGCGCATCCGGATCTGATCCAGGAATTCGTGAAGGTGAAGGACTCGTATAATTGCGACGCCCTTTCGATTGCGGCAGCGACCGCGGCGATCCAGGACAGGAAGTGGTTTGAGGAAACGATCGGGAAGATCCGCAAAACACGCGGCTGGATGGAGCCGGCTTTGGCGGAATTGGGCTTCCACACGGTGTCGTCGCACGCGAATTTCATCTGGTGCACGCAGAAAGACTGGGACCTGAAGGAGATTTACCTGAAGCTCAAGGCGCAGAACATTTTCGTCCGTTACATGGTGTACGACCAGTGGAAGGACGGTGGCTGCGGGCTGAGGATCAGCGTTGGGACGGATGAAGAAGTAAAGACGCTCATTGAAAGAATTAAAGAGATTTAAGATTCAGGGCTTTTTCTCCGAATCTTCTGTTTTATGGAAAAAACCAACTCAATGACGGAGGGGAATATTCCCCTTTCGCTCATTAATTTCGCGATCCCGTTAATGCTCGCTTCGGTCCTTCAGGTCCTTTACGGGGCGATCGATCTGTTCGTCATCGGACTTTTTTCGACCCGGGAGGCGATCAGCGCACTGGCGAACGGCACCCAGTTCATGCACATCGTGATGGGCGTGGTGATGGGGTTGACCGTCGGCGGGACCGTGCTCATTGGTTTCCACGTGGGGGAGAAAAATCCCGAAGGGACCGCCCAGGCGATCGGCACGCAGGCGGTTTTGTTTGGCCTGATCGCGCTCGTTCTGACGCCGATCCTCGCGTTTTTCACGCCGGCATTTGTGCAACTGACCCGAATTCCGGCCGAGGCCGTTCCGGAGGCCACGCGCTACATTTTCATCTGCTCGCTCGGGATCCCGTTCATCATCGGCTACAACGTAGTGAGCGCGATCTACCGCGGGCTTGGCGACTCCCGCACGCCGCTGGTTTTCGTGGCTTTCGCGTGCGTTCTGAACATCATCGTGGATTTTCTTTTCATCGGGTCCTTCCGGATGGGGGCCGCGGGGGCCGCCTGGGCGACGGTCCTCTCGCAGGGGGCCAGCTTCTTTCTCGCACTTTTCTGGATGAGGCGGCAGAACCTGGGTTTCCATCTCGCCCGCCGTCATTTCAGGCTGGAACCGGCCGCGGTCAGGAAAATTCTGTGGGTCGGAACGCCGCTCGCGCTTCAGGATTCCCTGATCTCCGTTTCGTTCATGATCATTTTGGGGATCGTGAACACGATGGGGCTGGTTGCGTCGGCATCGGTGGGCGTTTCCGGGCGGTGCGTCGGTTTCTTCTTCGTCGCTCCGGTTTCGTTTGCCGGGGCCGTCGCCACCATGACGTCGCAGAATCTTGGAGCGAAAAAGCCGCGCCGCGCTCTGATCGGTCTCGGGTATGGGATCGTGTTCGCGCTTGTTTTCGGTGTTTCGACCTGGGCGTACTGTCAGATTGCGCCGGAGACCATCACGCGGATCTTTACACACGACTTGGAAGTGGTCAAAGGGGCGGCACAGTATTTGCGGTCCTTTACGTTCGACTGCCTGCTCGTCTGCGTCATTTTTAACCTGAACTCGTATTTCAGCGGGTGTGGCCGATCCGTGATCTCGATGGCGCACAGTCTGCTGAGCACGTTCGGCGTCCGCGTTCCGCTTGCGTGGTGGATCAGCTGCCAGGAGAACGCGACGCTTTACCAGCTCGGTTTTGCCGCCCCAGCCGCGACGATGGTCTCGATCCTGATCGCCGGGACTTACTTCTTCTGGCTCCAGAAAAGAATGAAACTGGCGGATTTCATCTGACTCAAACGCCCCATTCTAAAAAAAGCGCGGAGGAGGAACGAGTTTTCAACGCTCCGCCAGCCGCGCCTGAAAGTCTCCAAGGTGGTTTCTTCCGCTAAAATCTACTTCCGTTTCACCACCACATCATCGAGGTAGTAAACCCCTTCCTGACCGAGGGAAAGGATCCCGATCCACTGCAGGGCCTGGAACTTTTCCGGGACGGGGAACGGGCCGAACGTTTCCATCTTGCCGTCCGGCTGCGTCACGGTGAGGTTCCACGTCCGTTCGATGGCTGGAATCTCCGGAAGTCTCAGTTTTCCCTGCGCCGCCCGGGACTTCATCCCCAGCGTGTAATCGTTCGGGAGGCTCAGCGTGAAGCGGACCCACTCACCGTTGGGGATTTGCGTCACGACTTTGCCG
>JAFTCU010000125.1 GCA_017454585.1 Thermoguttaceae bacterium
ATCAGCACTGGTCAGGCCGATGATGTAACGGAAGTTGGCTTCCGCATTGTACAGCGCGTCCAGAGCGGATTCGGTGGAGCCTTTGAACATGAAGTACTGCTGCTGGGCCTGAGCGCGTTCCTGAGCGGAACCACCGCGGTAACCGGATTCGTATTTCGCCTGAGCCTGACGCCAGGTTTCCAGAGCCTTGTTACGACCGGCAACCACCGAGTCCAGACGACGGTACGCGAAATACAGTTCCCAGTAAGCGCGTTCAATGTCCACCGCCAGATTACGGACCGACTGCTCGAAATCGACCAGGGAAATGTCCGTGCGCAGACGGGCGATCATCACACCGTTATAGAAGCCAGGGATAGCGCCGGGGCCAGCGATGCGGTTGAACTGCGTACCCGCTCCACGGAGCAACGGCTGACGGAATTCCGCTTCAATTTTTGTATTGTAGTAACCATCGACCGCAACGGTTGAGGAGTTCGACCAGATGTAGTCCGTCCGGAGACGAGCCGTCACCGTACCGCCAGTTGCATTGGTTTTCTGAAGCTGGGTGCTAAACGACGCTCCCCTCCCCTTCAGACGGGCCAAGCCACCGTTGGAATACAGGTTTTCCACGTCATTGGTTTCCTGAATGTTGATCGCGGAGGACCACTGCGTGTCGAAATCGGCCAAAACCGCTTCCACGCCGTAACGTCCATCCGATTCCGTGATGGCCGGGTTGTAAATGGTCGAAATGTTCGACGGATTCATGGTCAGAGCGGTCGGTTCACCGTTCGCGCCCTGCGCACCGTAAGAGATGCCGCCCAGGTTGCGAATGACCGTGCTGTTGTAAAGACCGCAGCGAATCGCTTCTTCGAGTGTGATGTTGACGATCTCTTTTCCTTTTGAGTTGTTGATCGTCAACGGGGCCTGTGCGCCTTTGACCTCTTCGATGGTCTCCGTTTCCGTGTTCGGATACTCGATCTGCGTAGCCATATCAAGGTACGGATCGACCGGCAGCGGCGCGTGCTTTCCAAGGTACAGCGGCATCTGCGGGTTGCAGCCGGTCAGGGAGAGGAATCCTCCCAGAATCAGGGCGCCCGTAAGCAGCTGAGCGGAAAAAAGTTTGAATGTTGTGCGTTTCATAATACTTTGTCCTAATTGAGCTTAATGGGGAAGTCAATTAATGCTTGAGTTTCCTTGAGGTTCGAAGTCTAAAATTAATTACACTTTTGTCCGTCTGAGGATTCTCTTTAGGTTTTATCGTCCATTCTGTCGTTAAATCTTGAATTATTGTTAAAGTTTTTTTATTTTTTACACTCAATTTAACCGGAAATGTTTTTCTATTTTAACTATTTTAAGATTTCAGGGAGAAAGAAGGCCTTAGAGAGAAATTCCCGCGGAAGAGAAATGCGGAGATGGAAGTTTTTTAGTTCTCAGTTCCCGGTTTTCAGTTCCCGGTTTAGAATAATAAACTGAGAACTGAAAACTCAAGAAAACTCAAAAGTCGTACCAGAAACCAAACCCGATCTGCTTTTCCCATCGGTCATAGAACTGGTACTGGTCGGCGTAACCGCTCATCGCGTATAAACCGGTACGCATGGTTTGCTGGTAGATGGTTTTCCACTGCCAGCCGACTTCCAGCGCGGTGTACATATCGAAATTCGTGTCTTCGCTCCATCGGAAATGCACGGCCATAAAGGGTGAACCCTGGAAATTCGGAAGCATCATCGGCGAGTACTCGGCCCCGGCTTCAAACTGCCACGGTTTCGCGCCGCAGTCCCGGTAGAACACATAATCGCCGCCGACATAAAAACGCCAGTTCGCATCCGGCCGGTACGCGATGCCCCACATGATGCAGTCGCGCACATAATTAATACGGTACACCTCACCGGTTTCCTCGTAGTGCTTGACGATCCACTCATCCCCCATGTGGGAGCTGATATGGTAGTACCCGAGTTTGAATTCCCAGTTTCTTTTTCGGAAGGTCAGCGGTGCGCCAAACCGGTAGTCCGTTCCATGGAGGTCCCGGTCGCCTTTGAGTACAAGCCTCGCGATCGCGCCGCATTCCATATCGAACTGGAACCCTTCCGGGTAAAGCCGATTGGTCGTTCCGTAACGCACGATATTAATACGTCCACCGAGAGTTGGGTCCCAGTACGCGTTGTGGGTCGTGTTCTCATTAACAAAATGAATGCCAAGTCTTCCCTCGCGGTTGCTTGCGAAGTGCGCCCGATAAAGCGTCCCGCCAGGCAGAAGCTGCCAGGTCCACGTCTCGTCAGAAAATGGAAGATCACGTCCCAGACCGGGAATGCACGCGCGAAATGACGGGTCCCAGTAGTGGTACCGCTCTTCTTCCGGTGTGTAAAGCGGGGCTTGAGCCATACCCTCAACGGAATAGGAGCCAAATGAGTTTCCCAACGGTATCGCATTGGAGCCGGTCACGCTGGAACTGTTCGCGGTAACCCAATCGCCTTCCGTTTTTCCATCACTTCCAACCCACGGATACCCCAAACTTGCCGAATCGCGCGTCATCGTGCATGGGGACGATTCGCCATATTCGGTCACCGGGTATTCTTGAGGCGAGGCCGTAAAATCCTGCGCAGACAAAGTGTCTGTGCCGAAAACGAGCGTAATGACACCGAAAACGATAAATATTCCAGATAAAATCACGTATTTAAACATTTTTTTACCTCAAAATTGAATACGATAGAATATCATACCCGATATTTAATTTCAGGGAAAGAGCAGTTTTTTCAAAAAATATTCTTCCCACCCCACCTTTTCTTTTAGTGATTTTTTGTTTATAATAATAAAATATGTGAAACTTCATGGAAAGACGGTGGAAACTGACCGATCATTGATTCAACGCTGAACGTCCCAAAACCGTGAACTCACGAACTTAAAAGATTAGGAGCCTGATTATGAGTGAAGAAGTCAAAACTGCGAAAAAAATTCTGATTATTGACGATGACCAGGAAATAACGGAGTCCGTTCGTTTAACGTTGGAGGCCCGCGGCTACGAAGTCTTCAATGCAGTGGATGGGAATCAAGGGTTGGTACTGGTAGAACGGGAATCGCCTGATTTGATTATCCTCGACATGATGATGCCCAAACGCAGTGGTTTTCTTGTACTTGAAAAACTTCGCCGTTCCATGCCGGTTCCAATTCGTGTCATTATGATTACGGCCAATGAGGGGAACCGTCATAAAGCCTATGCCGAAACCCTCGGGGTGGACGATTACATCCGCAAGCCATTCCCGATGGATCGACTGCTGGAAAGTATAAAAAGGCTGATTGGAGAATAATCGGCTTTGGCCATTGGACTGATTGGTTGGCCGTGACGTAACTCCTTGCACTTTATTATTCCTTTGTTTTACTTCCTTCACCCACTTTTCCTGACTGCGCTGGTTTGTGTGGGCGTTCCGGTTCTGCTTCATTTCCTGATGAGGCCCAAGCCGAAAAAAATCACTTTTCCAGCTTTTCGTTTTTTGCAGTCGCAAGAAAAAAACCGACGGCGGTCACTGCGTCTGAAGCAATGGCTGCTTCTGCTGGCGCGGATGTTTATCATCGTTTTGGCCGTCCTGCTTTTCGCCCAGCCAGGATTTATCCCGAAAAGTAAAAACCTATCGCCTCAAAATTCCAAATCAGGGGAATCCACTTATTCCAGCGTGCCCACCGCAGCGGTTTTTCTGTTTGACTCGTCAATCCGAATGGATTACGTCTTTCAGAATCGATCCCGTCTGAAGGCCGCACAGGATCAGGCGTCACAGATTTTGGCCGCCCTTCCGCCGCAAAGCGTGGCTTCTGTGGTTTCGACACACCTCGCGCCGATTGCTTTTTCACCCGACCGGGGTGAAATTCTGCGTCAGATCGAGCAGTTGGAAACCAGCGCATCCTCGCGTTCCATTCCCGAGGTTCTTCCCGATGCCATGGCGCTTCTCGAAACGTCCGAGCTGGAACAAAAAGAAATTTTCATCTTTACAGATTTAACGGCCAGAAGCTGGGAAATGGGCGGGTCGGTTCATCGCCGCGCGCTTGATGAAGCTCTGAAGAAAAATCCAAACGTACATATTTCGGTCGTGAAAGTTGGCGTGGAAGCTCCCGTGAACTGTCGGTTGGAAGTTCCGACCGAAAGATCCTTCCAGACGGTTTCCGGCGGCGCGACAGAAGTTCACGCCTCGCTTTCGGTTTCCGATACACAGCCGCACCGTCTGGGAATTTTTCTCATGGATGAAACGGGCAAACTCCAGCTTCGGGGTGAAACGATCGTTTCCGCGTCCTCTCTGGAGCCAGGTAAAGAAACCGCTCTTCCATTCTCGTTTTCGCTTGGCGCACTGAAAAATGGCTCGAATCAGGGTTTTTTGGTTTTGCTGGACGGTGATGCACTTGCGGCTGATAATTCTCGGGCGTTTACCATTCAGAAAGACCCACCCACCCCGGTTTTGCTCATCGCGAACGAGCCCGCCGAGAAAAACGCTTTTCTCTTGCGTCAGGCTCTCGCGCCAATGCAATTCACATTGGAAAATCGGGCTAAATTCGATTGTTCAGTCCTTTCCTTTTCCCAGTTTCAACAGTGGCTTGGAGGCGGGCTCGGCAATGGAATCGGCGGCGATGTGAGACTGAGAAATCTGGAACGCTTCCACGCGATTTTTCTTCTGGACCCGCCGGGATTCACCGCAACGCAGTGGAATCGGCTGGCGCAGTACGTCCATTCCGGTGGTGGGCTGGCGCTCTTTCTCGGCCCAGCGCTTAAAAACCCCGCAGATTTTCAGCTCGCCGAGGCGAGGCAGATCCTTCCGGCCGTTCCGGGATTTCAGGCCCGTTTTCAGGATGGAACGTTTCTTAGACCGCAGTACGGAATGGCGCATCCGATTTTAAGAACGTTCCAGTCACTCGGAACGCCGATCCCGTGGGACGAATCGCCGGTTTTCCGCGCGTGGACACTCACCGATTTAACCCCTGACGCACAGCAGATCTTCACGTGGTCAAACGGCTCGCCTGCCCTGCTCCTCCAAACCCGCGGCGCAGGACGTGTGCTTCTGTTCGGAACACCGGTCAATTCTTCCGCCAATGACTCGCGTGAAATCTGGAATTTACTGGCTCAGGGAGATTCGTGGGTTTTTCTCGTAGCAATGAATGAAATCGCACGTGTTCTAACGGCTGTGGAAACTACGCCCGGCTGCGTCGCGACTCAGGAACCACTCACTTTTCCGCTTCGTGGAAATCAGGAAGAAAGATTTGCACTAAGCCGATCTGAATTTCCCCAGTCAGGCGGCACTCACAATTCAGAGAAGAAACTAAACACGGATCAGAAGCTGAAAGCAGAAAAAGTCTCCGTCCTGGTCCCGGACCTGGAACGCCGTCAACTCGACCTTCCAGGACTTGAAAGGGCGGGAAATTACAGCGTTTCCGGAGAAAAAGGGGATTTCGAGCGCGGTTTCAGTGTCAACATTCCGTTCACTGAAACGGATCTGACCCGAACCACGCCCGAAGCGGTGAAGCAGATTTTCGACCCGTTCGGCGTAACTTTTCTCGAAACGGCTTCACGGATGGAACGTACACGCTCAGGAGCACAGGCCAGCAGTGAGCTTTTCAGCTGGATCGCCTTACTGCTGCTTGTACTCCTGGGGTTGGAAAACTGGTTAAGCAACCGGTTTTATGCGTGAAATTTCTAATCATCCGCCGGGGAATTTCCGTCCTTGATCACGAAACGTGCGTTCAGCCGGGCGACCTCCTTCGCGAGTCCCGCCTCTTTCACGGAATTCACGACTTCGCGGAAGTCTTTGTAAGCCGCGGGAGCTTCATCAAGAGGGTACTGCCGGCAATTCGTCAGCACATCCGCCGCGTCAAACTCACCGTTCACGGTCCGCTGGTCGAGCGTCTTTTTCGCCACGTTTCGTCCCAAAACCCGGCCCGCGCCGTGATTAATGCTGAAGGCGTTCTTTTCCGCGCCCTCAAGCGCAGTCATGACGCACGACCCGCCGAGCGGATTTCCCGGAAGCAAAATCGGGTGACCCGTCTCAAAGAAAGGGGTCTCTTTGAGGACGAAATGTCCCGCCGGGTACGCCCGTGTTGCCCCTTTACGATGGACGTAAACCAGCGAATTCTGCGGGCCGATCGGCTCCTTGCGGATGAAATTGTGGCTGATGTAGTACACGAGCGAGCCGTTCACACCCGGCAAAACCTCCTGAAACGCTTCGAGGATCAGGCGGTTGATCAGCAAATGGTTCACCGTCGCGAAGTTCCCGGCCAACGCCATATCGCACAGGTAATCGTTCGCCTCCTTCGTGCCGGCCGGGGCGTACACTAACTCCCGGTCCTCACCCGGGAACGGAATGCTCCAAAGGTCGAATTTCTCCTGAAGGACCCGGAACTGGTTCGTCCCGAGAATATTCCCAAACCCGCGCGAGCCGCAGTGGGAAAGGACCGCCGCGCAGCCGGGTTTCAGGCCGAAAACTTCCGCTATGGCCTCAGTTTCTGGGGAGTCGTCCGCAAGCTGAACGTCTTCGCACTCGCCGAAATGGTTTCCACCGCCGTAGGTCCCGAGCTGGCGCAGGCGCGCCGAGTAGTATTTCTGAAATGCTTTGAGAGTGACTTTGAGGACTTCAAGCCGTTCCTGAAGAGCGCTTCCCAAACCGAGCGTTCCGTCCGGGGCCGTGTGCTGGAAATCTTCGCAGCGCAGACGCCACGATTCCGGGATCCCAAAGCGGCGGCAGACTTCCTCTGACGCGCCTTCCAGAATCGCCAGTTCCGCGTCTTCGTCGGTGAATTGCGGCGCGTTTTTAAGCCGGGAGGATTTCTGCTGACCCGTCGCGATTCGGGTTTCGATTGCGTTGATGATCGCACGCCGCAGCGGTTTTTCCGCGAGCGCTTCCGTCGGAACGTCAAGCTGGAGCAGGCTCATTGAGCACTTAATATCGACTCCAACCGGGCCGGGGTAAATGTGGTCGGGCGAAAGCATCACGCAGCCAATCGGCGCGCCATAGCCGGGATGCGCGTCAGGGTTCAGCATCACGCCGGTCACTCCCGGAGCGTGCCGCGCATTGAGAGCCTGCTGAAGCGTCGCCTCCTCAAACGTTTGACGAATCGCCTCATTTGCAATGATTTTCACCGGGGAACAATTTCCCGCCGGAAGAATTCCAGACGCGGGACCAGTCGAAATAATGTCCTCACAAT
>JAFTCU010000002.1 GCA_017454585.1 Thermoguttaceae bacterium
AAAGACTACGCCCCGTTAAAAGCCGCAGGCTTTTCCACCTCCTCACTCCTAACTCCTCACTCCTAACTTTTTTCACTCTTTGTCGCGGCACTCGATTTTCATCTCGTCGCTGTTCGCCTTCAGCTCCGGCGCGTACATCGCTTCCATCCGGGTCGGCAGAGCCGAGACTTTACCCGGAGTTTCCGCGCGCATACGGTATGTGACGGAGTGAATTCCTTCACGGAGATTCTGAACGAAGAAGCAGACCCGATTGTCGCGGTATTCCACGTAGGCGTGCAGCGCGTTTCCGTTGTAGCCGCTCTTCGCGTCCACCGTTTCAAAACCGGCCGGCTTCATGTCCTCGATCAGGATGTACGAGTAGTCGTTCTTGCTTTCGATGGTGAGTTCCACCTCGACCAGATCGCCGCTGGTGACCGCCTCGCCCGACTTCATCGGGATGCGCTCGTACTTCACGACGTTCTGTTTCACGAGCTTCCCGTGCGTGTCCGCGGCGTTCTGCGTGGCTTCGACACGCTGGAGACGGAAGTATTTCCGTTCTACCTTCACCTCAAGGCCCGTCTTGGGGATGAAGTCCTCGAGCGTGAAGTAACGGGCGTAGCCGTTGAAGTAGAGCGGCCCGTCGCCGGTCCGGCGGAGTTCCACCTTGTGCGTGCCCGTGGTGACCGCCTCCCCTTCAAGCAGGTACGTCAGATCGGCCGTAAAGAGATTTTCCGGCGTGATTTCCACCGTCTTCTTCACTTCGCCGTCGAGCAGAACGTCCACTTTCATCTGCGGCGCCAGTTCGTTCGTCGTGCGCAGGTACTGCGTGAACGCTTCCAGAACCTGAGCCGTGTCGCGGGTGGAGGACCAGTACGTCGCGTTCTTCCGATTGTTCAGCAGGTACTTCACGATCCACGCGGCCTTTTCGAGGCTTTCCTGTCTCCCGTCGAGGCAGAGCAGACGCAAGTACGCCGCCTGCGTTTCAATGTCGTTTCCGTACCAGTACCACCAGTAGCAGAACGACGGAAGCGAGAGGTGCGCCGTCTGGTTTTCCGCGTCGCGGACCAGGAACTGCGTCAGGTACTCGAAAACCGTCCGGAAGCGGTCTTTTTCCTCACGCTGGAAGAAGGCGATCCCCGCCAACGCGTTGGATTGGGTCGAGAGTTTCACACGGTCACGGAAGATGAAATTGCTCATCTCGTTCATGTCCGCCGAGGAAACGCCCGCCTGCGCGAGAGTCGCGAAGACCAAAACGTCCATTTCGCTCACCTGCGACTTCATGTCCGCGTCGCGGTATTTGGCCGGGATCTCTTCACGCTTCGGATTCACGTCAACTTCCGGGTGTTTCGGATCGCGGTGTTCTTTCCTCCAGGATTCCAGCCATCTGAAGTACTCGACCCAGAGGCGCAGCTCGGCGACTTCTTCGCGTTGTTCGCGCATCAGCCACGCGATTCCGGACTGGATGGAACGTTCGACCGCCTCCGAATTTTCCAGCTCGCCGAAGACTTCCGCCTGCTGGGCGAGCAAAAGACCACGCGTCACCAGTGCGGTCAGGTGCGGAGTGGAGTGTTCGCCGGAGCCGGAGAACCAGCCCCAGCCGCCGTCCGCGCACTGCATGTTGACCAGCCGGTCCACGCCGATCGAGAGGATCTCGTGGAATTTCTCGTCGTTGAAAACCGGGTCGCTGGCGCGGTTCTGGTGGAGTTTCTTCCACTGCTCGGCGCGTTTCTTCGGGTCGCCGATCTCCTGCGCGTTCAGATTGTTCGTCTGCCCGGCGATCTCATCGAGATCGACCCCCGCGTCGGTCAGCGCCTTGCGGGCCAAAACCGCCGGGAGGAAGCGGTTGAGCGTCTGCTCCGTGCAGCCGTACGGGTACTCGACCAGGTACGGGATCGCGTCGAGCATCGCACCGGCAAGCGTCGGCGAGTAACGGATCTCCAGCGCCGAATCTTTCGGGCGGCGGGCTTCCGGAATCGTGAATTCCATGGCGGCCGAATCCTGCGTCAGCTCGGAGAGTTTCGCGCTCGGGATCATGCCGCTGCGGGCGTCCTGCTTCGCCATTCCGTGGATCTGGACCGGAACGCTCAGCTGCATGGCGTCGGACTCTTCGTCGGTCTGGGCGGTCATCGTCACGACGAGTTTGCCCTCGTTTTCAGCCCGAACGAGCCAATCGACGCGGGACTCACCCTTGGGCGGAACCGTGACCGTGACGGTCTTTTCCGACTTCAGCGCGGCCGTGCCGGAATCGCCGAGATCGATCGAAACCACGACTTTTTTCTCGGTCGCGAGGTAATTGTGCACGTTGGCCGTGAGGAGCAGTTCGTCGGAGGTCGTGATGAAACGCGGCGTCTGCATCCGGAGGATCAGGTTCTTGGCCGTAACGACTTGGGTCTCGGCTTTTCCGACGCGAGTCCCGGCCCCCATCGCCCAGGCGCAGACTTTCCACGTCGTGAGGTTTTCGGGCATCGGGAATTCGACGCGGGCTTCGCCCTTTTCGTCCGTCACGAGACTGGCGGACCAGTATGCCGTGTCGGCGAAATTCTTGCGGATGGTCGCGGCGACGAGCTTCTTTTCCTCCTTCGCTTTATCGCTTCCGGGCTTTCCTTCCGCCGTCTTCAGCTCGCTCTGCGGACTCTGCTTGGCGCCGTTTGCCATAGCCATTCCCGCGGCTTTCTCCATCCTCATCATTCCCATCGCCATCTCCGGAGCGGGAGCAGCGGCAGGCATCGGGGCCGCATCCATAAGCATTTCTGCTTCGGCCTCTTCGACCACCATCCCATCTTCATCAGCGTCCATCCTTCGGGCCATAGACTTGAGCATCCGGCCACGGGATTTGCTCTTGCGCAGGAAAACTCCGCCATCCTGACCAATTCGCACGCCGAAACCGTCTCTCAAATCGCCGTACAATTGGAAGTACCAGAATCGACCCAGGTCACTCATCATCGAGGAGCCCGGCTTCTGCATGTTACCCGAATTGAGGAACGTTGTGCTTTGAGTCTCCGGGTAATGATTACGCTTCCAGCTCCAGAAGTGGCGGTAAATGTCCGAAATGTTGGAACCGCCGGAAATGTACTCGAGCGATTTGTCGTACACCGTCAACACGGTCTCGCCGACGAACGGCTTCCCGTACTGGTCGGTCAGACGGAGCGTCACCTCGGCCTTTTCGCCCGGCAGGAAACGATCTTTCACCGGAATGACTTCCAGATTCAGGATCCGTTTTTCAGGCGGGACGCAAATTTCCTTCGTGACGGCATAGACCTCGGATTTTGCCGTGGTCAGCGCCTCGATGAAGAAGTTCGGCTGGTCGCAGTGACGCACCGGAAGTTCCACGAGCTGGCTCTTTCCGTGCATCTGAATGTAACGCGGAGCCGAGCAGTAGCCGTCCTGCGCGCGTTCAAAGAGCACGACCGTAGCGTCGGGCTGGTTCGTGTTGATCATGAGCTTCACCACGTCGCCGGGCTTGTACTCGGAACGGTCGGGAATGATCTCCAGGTCATTGAAGCGGAGGTCCGAACCGGTGAAACTCTGGCCGCGAACGGTCAGAATGGTCGCGCCTTCGACCGTCTTGGGATTTTCACCCTCACTGGTCACGACGCACGCGACGCGGAACTGGCCGGATTGGGTCGCCTTCAGCGTGTAATTGGCCATTCCGTCTTCAGTCAATACGACGTCAGCGGTCTGGAGCTCCTTCTGATTCGGCGTGCCCTTTTCGTCGTAGCTCAGCGCAAAAACGTGGACTTTCGCGGAGCCTTTGACCGGTTTTCCGTCCAGGGTCTTCGCGGCAAACGAGACCGGGATTTGGTCACCGACTTCCAGCCATGCGCGGCGGGTCCAGACGTTCACTTTGAACGGACTTCGGGCGGCCAAAACGGTTCCTTCGCCGGTGATCACGCGGCGGGAAGCGTCTTCCACGTCCGCCACGATCCTGTACTGGTGGTCGGAGTTTCCGTAAAGGGCGGCGGCGATCGAAGTATCGACCGTGATTTCGGCTTTACCTTCCATTTCGGGCGTGAGTTTGATCTCGCCTTCGAGGACCAGTTCCTCGTCACTTCCGTGGTTTCTGTACCACGGCGGTTCCGGGGCGAGGCATCCCCAACGTCTCCAGCCGGGGAACCAGCCGTAATTTTCCGTGTACCACCAGTAGCCGGGGCCGTAGAGCCAATCCCACGGGGCGGGGGCGTACCAGCGCGTGTTGTACGTTTCGCGCAGAACGCGGTATTTTACGGTTCCGTTCGCGACCGGAGCGCCGAAGTAGTATTTCGACGTGACGCCGACTTTCATCGTGTCGCCGAGCATGACCGGCTCTTTCGGAGCGTCCACCGTCACTTCAAATTCCGGCTTGCGGTACTCCTCCATGCGGAACGTGATCCGACCGTAGCACCGGTCCTTTGCAGAATCCCAAAGGGAGATCAGGTACTGGCCGAGTTTGGCGTCTTTGGCGAGTTCATAATCACCGGAAACGCCGCCGTATTCGTTGGTTTTGACCTTGATTTCTTCAACGTCGTCGCCATTGGGGGAGCTGATGACCAGCGTCATATCCGCATTGGCCATGGTATAGGGTTCCATCGGCTCGTACGGATCCTTTTCCTCAGCTCCATCGCCTTTTTTCGCCCCAGTCTCCCAGTAATTGTGGAGATCGTAGAGGGCCTGCGCGAACCAGAATTTATAGTGGACCGTCTGCTCCGGTCGGTAAATCGGCCGGTCGGTCATCCCGTAGGCTGAAATTTGATCCCAGAAATCATCATGGCGCGCACGGCCGTAATTGAAATGGGACTGATGCAGACCAAAGAACGCCTCGATGCGCTCGCCCCCCGGCCGTTTGGCAGAGATGAAGTACTGGAACCCCTGCTCGAGGTTTTTCGTGGTGGCCTGCCACGTGCCGTTTTCGTCGCACTGCGCCTTGACTTCGTTTTTAAAGACCTGAACCAGATCGCGGCGGCGGGAGTCTTTGTTTTCCAGCCACTCTTTGCGCCAGCCGGTGAATTCGAGCACAGCGCCCGGGATCGCTTTCCCGGTCCGGGAGTCAGCGACGTAGCACCACGTCGCGTCGTCAAGCCGCTTGGTCGCGATCATGACGTCCTGGATCCAGGCCACGATGCACGCGGAGTTTCCGTTTTCCAGTTTCATTTCCACGAAGTACGCGCCGGGCCCGTTGACTTTCAGCGGGGTTTCGATCGAACGGTCCTTGAAATTCTCAGCCGGTTCCAGCGCGACGTCCCACGTGGTCCTTTCATTGGTCACAAACTCGTTTTTATTCTCATAAATCAGTCTGGAAACGAGATTCTGGGGTTCAAACTGGTAAAAATCCGTCTTCATCTTCCCTTGAGGGACCGGGCCTTTGGCCGCCGCTTCGCGAATGGCGTTTTTCAGGGCCGCCTCAAGTTTCTCAAGATCCAGACGCACAGCCGTGAAGGATGCCTTTTTCGCATTTCTGAACCGGAGGCGAAGCATTGGATTTTCGGAGGTCTGCTGGCGCAGCGGCTCGAACCTCGCCCAGTTGCCGGTGATCGTGTTCGTCCAGTCACTAAAATCCATCCCATTATACGGCATTTTATGGAATTCGGCCGGGATGTCTGTGAGTTGCACCGCGTTCATCTGACTGAAAAGCTCGACGGCGTGCGGGTACTGCCGGCGGTTCATCGCGATCATCGCCAAGTGCTTGTACGCCAGCTTCTGGAACCGGCCCGGTCTGGAAGCCAGATCCTTGAAGATCTGAATGTAATTCGCTCCGTCCGGCATCGTGAAACGCCTGATCCCCGTCGCTGTCCGCGCGATGGTTTCCGAATCAGAAAGGGTTTCGAGCTGAAGGAGACTGGATTCCCTCGTCATTTCTTCCTGAGTTTCGTCCCCGGTCGCGGAGGCAAAACGGTCCCAGATCTGGGCAAGAGTCTGCTCGCCAAACTGGCGCTGATAGAAAATCGCGAGGCGGTAAGTTTCCTCATCGCGGAAGAGTTTCGCAATCGTTTCGTTTTGGCACTTTCCACTCTCTGCCAGGGCCCAGCGCCAGCGTTCGCCGTCCGACTTCGCGGTCTCAAACGATTCCGGAACCGCAAAGATCAGCGGCGTTCCGTCTTCATTCACCGGCGTGCCTTCGACCTGGCTGGAGCGGCGTCCCTCAGACCACGGGTTTTCCGTGTCGGCATCGGGAAGCGTTTTAATATCAGTCAGGTCCTGCAGTTCCCACGACGTGTAATTTCCACCGCGGCCGTTCTGGATAAATTCTGCAAAATCGATGTAGAACCAGCCCCGTGCGATGGGGTCAGTCTCTTTTTTAACCTTTTCAGCCGCCTGAGTCATAAGCTGCAGCGCACGAATACGGTCACGTTCAAAAGCCGAGGCGTATTCTCCATTCCTCTGCTGGTTTCCCCTATAAAACTTTCCAGCGACGACACGGCCGTGATGATCCACAGAATTCCATATCGCCGCAGCGACCTGAAGCGCGCGCCACGATTCCCCATAAACGGACGTGAATTTTTCCATAAAATCATCGATTTCCGACGAACGGTTCAGATTTTCCAAAGCCGCGATACGAAAACGAAGTACAAAAGAAAGCTCCTCGGCATTTTTCTCATCGACCCAATTCGGGTTCATTACGGGCTCGTTTTGATCCCCAAAAAGCGAGAGGTCCACGACCTCGATCACTTTCACGTATTTACCGTCCTCCATAAGTTTCTGGAGATGATTCGTAACTTTTTTACCTTCCTGCATTCCGCCAAATGCCCCAAGCGAAAGCAACGTCAACAGAACGATTCCATACTGCATTGATTTATCTCCTGTTTTAAAGAAAAAAACACATCTAAAACTTATGACGTGTTTTAAAGAAAAAAACACATCTAAACTTATGACGAACGAAAGTGCGTCCTATTTCATACTTTTCCCAATTTTACCAGAAAATTTTCAAAAAAGAAAGAGCCCCCCCGAAAATTTATTGGAAATTTTCAGGCACTTGACAAATTTGGGGATTTGTGATAAAATGGGTTCTACTTGTGGAAGAGGCCAGATAGAGGGATCGCTCAGAAAGCAACGAATTGCCCCTCTTGTTTACGGCCATGAACCCAGGATAAAATTCCCCCCATTTACACAAAGGACTGATCATGAAAAAACTCACCCCCATCCTTTCATTTCTGACTGTCGTGTTTGTTCTGTCTGTTGTTCAGGCGCAGGCACAGTTACCGGAAATCGCCCACAGAATCCACTCCATGGCGCACCGCGGCGACTGGTACAACGCCCCCAACAATACGCTCCCGAGCCTGAAAATGGCGATCGAAACCGGCGTCGATTCCTGCGAATTTGATGTCCGCCGCACCAAAGACGGCGTCCTCGTTCTGAGCCACGACGGGACGTTCGAGCAAGCCACCAACGGCGCCTGCAAAGCCAAGGTAGGTGACCTGACTTTCGAGGAAGTCCGTAAACTTGATGTCGGCGCCTACAAAGGCGAAGCCTGGAAAAACACGCAGTGCCCCACCCTCGATGAAGTTCTTGACCTTTTCAAAGGCTCCGGCTGCATCCCGGTCATTGAGATCAAGGAATTCGGCACGGAACGCCAGATCGCCGACGCGATCATTGCGCACGACATGGTGAAGGAAGTGGCGCTGGTCTCGTTCAACCACGAATCGATCCGCCGTATGTGGGAATACTGCCCGGGGATCTATGCGTACCGGAACGGCGGAACCCGCGGCGACAAAACGGACGAGGAATTTGTCGCCTGGTTCATCGAAAGCCAGAAAGACTGCCCGTATAAAGTCGCCAATCCGGATTGGGGCCAGATGAAGAACACGCACACGGTCAAGCTCCTGAAAGAGGCCGGTTTCGTCGTCAGCACGTGGATCATCGACGATCCGAAGCTCATGAATGAATTGCTCGACGCGGGGATCGACACGATGACGACCAACCGCCCGGCCGTTCAGGTCCAGGTCTTCAAAGAAAGAGAAAACAAGAAATAAAAAAAGAGGGGAGGAATCATTCTTCAAGGTTCCTCCCCACCCTTTTTTTCGTCACTTCTTCACGACGATCCGTACCACATTTTCCCAGCGAATAACCAGCGTGATCAGGCGTTCTTTTTCGTCGAGCGCCTCGAAATAACCAATTCGGCTGAGTGATTTATCCTCGTAAAACTCTAACGGGGTAAAAATCTTTCCGTCAGCCGTCTGGATTTCGATTTTGCCGGCCTGTGCGCTTTTGATGGAACGCCCGATGATATTTTCCCGGAAATCCGTATTCCCGGTGGGTTCTGTATCCTCTTTTTCGGCTTCTTCGGGCTTTTCATCTTTCGCCTCCGCCTCCGAACCGGAAGTCCAGAGCGTCCAGAAGAATTTCGCCATCGGGTCCATCTTCACGGCTTCCGGAATGCTTTGAATGGTTTCGTCGAGCCCGAGGTCGATCTCGCCGGTCTTTCCAATCGCCAGGTTTGGATAAAGGAACGGTCTTTCGGTCGAATCCTTGGAAATGGTGATTTTCGGCGGGAAAACACCCGATTCTTTATCCGAAAACGCTTTCGTTTCCTGAGCGGCCTCACTTTCATCGAGAGAAGGACCACTCTCAAGGTTCAGTTCCAGCTCGATATTCTGGGAGGCTTCCTCCGTGGCCTCGGCCGAAGGGACTTTAAATTTCGCGCCGCAATCCGGACATTTACCTTTCTTCCCGGCACTGGAAACCGGAGCCTCAAGCGGGTGACCATTCGGGCACAAAAAATGGATCATTTCCTCTTGCGGATCCTCCCCGAATGAAAAATCGATTTCCTGTTTGGGCTTTTTCGCTTCCTCATTTTCTTTCGCTTCGAGTTCTGCCTTTTCTTTGGCTTCCTGTTCCTCTTTTTCCCGGGCTTCTTTCTCTTCCGCTTCTTTTTCGGCTTTTTCCTTTTCCGCCTTCTCGATTTCGGCTTTTTCTTTTGCCTCTTTTTCGAGTTGAGCGCGCTTTTGTGCTTTTGCTTTCAGAAATTCCTGGTACTTGATCTCGGCATTCCTGAATTCTTTTTCAAGTTCGGCGTCAATCTGGTCACCGAGCATTTCACGAACGGCCTCCAGCTTTGGAACGTCAAAACGAATACCGCATTTGGGGCATTTTGCTGTATGACCACACATTTCCAACGTGAATTTCACCTGGTCACCGTTCGGGCATTCAAATTCAAACTCATGTACCTGGGAAGAAGAACTTTGGGAGGCCTGAGCACGCTTGGCTGCCTTGGCTTTCGCGTGTTCCTCGAGTTTTTTCTTTGCTTTCTGGAATTCACTCTCAAGCTCTGGAGTAATATCATCCCCCAGCATTTCGCGCACTTCTTCCAGGGTTGGTACTTCGAAGCGTGCAGAACATTTCGGGCACTGCGCAGTTCTGCCGCACATTTCGAGGATGAATTTCACCGAGTGTCCATTAGGGCAAGAGTATTCAAACTGAGTCATGATTTTCAAATGAAAAAGGAGGAAATTTTCGTTTTTTTTCGGATTTTTCCCCGGTGGGTACTGGGAAAAAACGGGAAAACCGATTATACTAGTACTATGGAGTACAGACGAGACCAAAGAGGAAAAGTCTGGCCTGTATTCCCTGAATTAATATAGTGTCGCACGTTTTTCCCATTTCGTCAATGGGGTGGGACGCTGTTTTGTGAAAAAAAGTCAAAAAAAGAGGATTCTCATCATGGCAATCATCGTTACTTGCCCCGGCTGCCACAAAAGTTTTAGCGTCAAGGATGAATTTGGTGGACGCAAAGGTCCGTGCCCGAAGTGTAAAACCATCATCACCATCCCGATGCCGGATAAAAAGGTCACGGTCCACGGCGGCGAGGCTTTTGAAACCGGCGGCACAAATGCCAAGGGAGAATTCGTTCTGAAGCCAATCAAAAGGCGTGAGAATATTTTCAGGCCCAAAACGTTCGCGATTATTGCCGGAACGACTCTTTTGCTCTTCCTTTTGACCTGGCTGCTGGGTGGTATCCTGCAAAAATTCCCCATTGTCGCCTACATTGGGTTGATCCTCCTTACCCCTCCGCTGGTTTATGCGCCCTACTTTTTCCTCCGCGACACGGAAGCGATCGAGGATCTGAGCAAATCGGAATTGATCACCAGGACGATCCTTTGTTCCGTCATTTATCTGGCATTTTGGACTGTTTATATTTTCTTCGCTCCGGCATTGGTCAACGCTTTCGACGCGCTTTTCTCTTATATGACCTGGCCGGTTGCCGCGCTTCCGCTTTTAATCGTGGGTGGAATATTGGCTTCGTTCCTTTTCGACCTGGAAGTCGCCGACGGTTATATCCATACGGTTTTTTATGCCGTATTTACTGTGCTTCTTTTCTGGACGGCTGGTCTGAATCTGCTTCCTGCGGATGAAAACACGAACCCGGCTCTTGAGCAGGCGAACGCTGCGGCTGTTTCAGCTGCGGAATCAACGCCGGGCGCAGAGGAAACCACTCCTGAAAAAGGGAAAAAGGGCAAAAAAGGAAAGAAAAACAAAAAGTCCCAAAAGACTGAGGAAACCGAAGAACCCGCACCGCCAGTGAAGATGAACAAAGGAAAACCTGTGGACCCGCGATTAAAATAAAAGCGGTTTAAGAAGGAATAAAATTCAGAATTAAAAGACCCAAGGGGGAAAATCGTCCCAAACGTTTCCTCTTTGGGTGAGAGTACTCCCGAGAATATCTCCTACTCTTCTCCTTTTACCAGATCTCTCAACTGAGCCAAGGCTCTGACCCAGATTTTCTGTACACTATCTAAAGAGCGCCCCATCTGATCTGCGATTTCCTGAAACGGAAGGTTTTCAGAATGACGCAAACGCAGGACGGTGCGGTAATGCTCGGGAAGCTGCCCCATAGCGACCGCGAGCTGCTGTTCCATTTCTTTACGCGAAACTTTGAGACTTGGCGTACTGATGTTGCTCACAAGCTGGTTCCAAAAAACCGACGATTGATCGACCTTGACGCAAATCTCACGTTCCATTCGAACATCACGGCGTTTCGTTCCTATGTAGAATCGAACGGAGGCCGCCAGCGTTGTTGCGAGGATCTGACGAAGCCAGGCGAGAAAAGACGCTTCATTCTCTCCGCGAAAATTAGGGAAAGCCTGATACGCTTCCAGGAAAGTTTCCTGTACAATATCTGCAGCATCCAATTTCCCGCAAATGCGCGGATCGATTTGAAGCCTTGCAAGAAATAATAAATAGTTCCGAAAATTTTCCAGAAGTTCTCCGAGTGCGACAGAATCGCCATCTTTCGCACGCTTCAAAATGTCTTCAAAAGGAAAATTCTCGGAACTCATTCTTTAGGTCAGGACCAGATCATTTTTTTTCCGGTTTTGGTCCCTTGGGGCCTTTCCAGTCGCCCTTTTTGAAATCAGGACGCGGGCCATGATGTGGGAATCCACCAAATCCCGGGTGCGGACCATGGGGCGGGAAACCACCAAATCCATGGTGCGGGGGGAACGGAGGAAATCCGAATCCCGGTTTCGGGCCAGGGAGACCCTTCTTGAAGTCCGGCTTGTGGCCTTTTTTACCGCACGGGCACTTCGGGCATTTGCACTTCGGGCACTTGCAGGCACCTTTCTTGAAGCACGGTTTCGGGCCGGGGAAGCCTTTATGGAATCCCGGTTTCGGTCCGGGTTTGAAACCCTTCTTGAATCCGGGTTTGAAGCCTTTGTGGAACTTCGGAGCCTTGCAGCCGCACTTCTTGAAGCACGGTTTCGGCCCCTTCATTTTACCGCACTGGCATTTCGGGCACTTGCAAAAGCCTTTTTTGAAGCACGGTTTCGGACCAGGTTTGAAACCCTTCTTGAATCCGGGTTTGAAGCCTTTGTGGAATTTCGGAGCCTTGCAGCCACACTTCTTGAAGCACGGTTTCGGACCAAATTTGAAGCCTTTTTTGAATCCCGGTTTCGGGCCTTTGTGGAATCCCTTGAAGCAAGGTTTCGGACCAGGTTTGAAGCCCTTCTTGAATCCGGGCTTAAAGCCTTTGTGGAACTTCGGAGCCTTGCAGCCGCACTTTTTGAAGCACGGTTTCGGACCGAATTTGAATCCCTTCTTGAATCCGGGTTTCGGGCCCTTCATTTGGCAGCCCTTGCAATACGGGCACTTGCAGAAACCTTTCTTGAATCCAGGTTTCGGGCCAGGCTTGAAGCCTTTCTTGAATCCAGGTTTGGGTCCGGGTTTGAACCCCTTTTTGAATCCCGGTTTCGGACCCTTAAACTTACAGAACTGGCATTTCGGGCACTTGCCAAAACCTTTTTTGAATCCCGGTTTCGGACCGTGATGACCTGCAAATTGCGGATGCGGACCAAAGTGAGGAGCGCCAAACTGCGGTCCGGGGAACGGCGGGAATGGGCCAAAATGAGGACCAAAATTAGGCTTCTTGAAGCTCAGGTTTTTTTTTTTCGCCTTCAGGCTTGGGGCCTTTGGGGAAATCGCCCTTTTTGAAATCAGGACGTGGGCCTTTGGGGCCTTTCCATTCGGGACGATCGCCTTTTTTGAAGTCAGGACGCGGGCCATGAGGACCTTTCCATTCAGGAGCGCCTTCAGGACGTGGGCCTTTGGGGCCTTTCCATCCCGGAGGAGGACCTTGGGGACGCGGGCCATGAGGACCTTTCCATTCCGGAGCGCCTTCAGGACGCGGGCCTTTAGGACCTTTCCAGCCTGGGTGCGGACCGTGATGGTGGTGATGGCCATGGAATTTCGGCGGGGCGGGTTTGTCGCCTTCTTTCGCCGGAGCTTCCTCAGCTGGAGCGGCTTCAGGAGCCGGAGCAGCCTCAGCGACCGGAGCAGCTTCTTCAGCCGGCGCAGCGGCTTCAGGAGCTGGCGCTGGCGCAGCCTCAGGTGCCGGAGCAGCGGCTTCAGGAGCCGGAGCGGCTGGCGCGTCCTGAGCCTGTGACCAGGCCGGCGCAAGGAAGAGCACCAGAACGATGCTCAAGAGGTAATGCAGAAGTTTCATGTTTTTTCTCCTTGGGCAAAACTTAAAGGGAAATTGTCGTTATTTATTACGTTTCATTTTACGACGAAAACCGCCACAAGAAAAGTTACTTTTTTGCAAATTTTTCCAAATATTCCGCCCGAAGAGCCGCCATTCCCTCCTCTTTGGAGATTTTGGGCACGTATCCGAAATCCCTACGAGCGCGGTCGATATTAAAATAGTGAGAAAGGGCAATTTGGGAGGCCAAGAAACGAGTCATTGGCGGATCACTTTCCCAGCGGAATATCTTCCAGACTGTTTCACAAACCGATCCGATCCGCCGGGCGGCCCCGAAAGAAATCGACTTCTGAACGGGAGGCAGGTCGTAGATCGCCAGCAGCTCGTCGATCCAGTCCCAGCAGTTCACCGGCTCCCCCTGCGAGAGGAAGTACGCGCTCCCGCAGACCGGCGAGCCTTCCACCAGCGCGTCGGCCGCCTGTAGATGCGCGTCGGCCGCATTCGTAACGAAAATCATATCGATCAGATTTTTCCCGTCCCCGACCCGACGCAAACGGCCGCTTTTCGCCCTCTGGATCAGACGCGGGATCAATGCTTTATCCCTCGGCCCCCAAATCAGATGCGGACGCAGCGCACAGGTCAGCATCCCGCCCACGCCATTCGCCTCCAGGACCATCTGCTCGGCCAGCGCCTTGCTGTGCGGGTAATGCGCCATCCACTCGGTCGGGTACGGGGCCGATTCGTCCACGTTGATCTGGTCTTCCCCGGCAAACGTCACGCTTGGGCTGCTCGTGAAGACGAATTTCCGGACGCCCTGTTCCCGCGCGGCCTTCAAAAGCATCTCGGTGCCCCGCGTGTTGGTTTGGAAGTACCGCTCCCACGGCTCGCCGATGCCGGAAATGGCGGCGACGTGAAAGACGGTCTCCACTCCTTCACACGCCCGTTTCAGCGCGTCGAACTGGTCGGGGCGATCGGCCTTGGCCAGATCTGCGTGATAGATTTCCACCCCGCGTTTTTCAAGCTCCGGGTAATTTCCCCTGCAAATGGTACGGACAGAATCACCCCGTTTCAGAAGCGCATCGGTTATATATCCGCCGAGAAACCCCCCGGCGCCGGTTACAAGTGCAAGCATTTTTAAATCACTTTTTATGGGGACGACGTTTCCAGAGTCGTCCCCGTATTTGATGTGGGTGGTCTCAGAACCACGCGCTTGTGAATCCGCCATCGACGCTGATCACCGCGCCGGTGATGAACTGGCCCGCCTTCTTCGAAAGCATCAGCAAAGCGGCGCCGATCAACTCGTCCGGCTCGCCGTAACGCTTCATCGGTGTGTGGCCCATGATGTTCGCAACGCGCTTTTCATCGAGGAGTTTGCGGTTCTGCTCGGCGGGGAAGAAACCGGGGCAGATCGTGTTGCAGCGGACCCCTTTCAGAGCGAGATCCTGCGCGATGTTATTGCTCAGATTCAGCACGCCGGCCTTGCTTGCCGCATAGCCAAAGACGCGGGAAAGCGGCAGGATCGAGTTGACACTTCCAAAGTTCAGAATGGAACCGCCGCCGTTTTCAGCCATGTGTTTCCCGAAAATCTGGCACGTGTTGAACGTCCCTTTCAGGTTGATGTTCATGATGAAATCCCACTTTTCCTCCGGGTAGTCGAGGAAGTCCGACCCGTAATTGACGCCGGCGGCGTTCACGAGGCAATCAACTTTTCCGTTGATCGCGGCGGCAACGTTCAGAGCGGCTTCGACCGAGGCGCGGTCCGTGACATCGATGAGGGTCCAGGACGCTTTTCCGCCCAATTCGCAAATCTGGGCGCAGCGTTGAACGCAGGGGTCCTCGCGTACATCGGCAATCACCACATGAGCGCCAGCCTGGGCGAGCCCTCGGGCGATCGCACCGCCCAATTCTCCGGCGCCGCCGACCACGACAGCGACCTGACCGTCAAAACCAAACAAACCCTGAAGGTAATCAGCTGTAGGCATTTTTTCTCCTTGGAAATGATAGGGAGGAACAAAAACTGAGAAATGAAAGAAAGGAGAGCCGAGAAGGTTCCCCTTGCTTCCATTTCGCATTTCAAAACTCCCATAAAACCTTAAATTCCGAAATACAACACCAAACGATGGTGATTCCGGTAATAATCAATCTTGTTAAACATTTCTTCGTATTTCCCAATCCCGCGAATAATAAGCGGATTGGTCTGGGACGCCGTCCCGTTTTTGAAACGGATGATGATCGTCCCGGTATGAATGATACGTTCCCATACAGAACGACGAAGGTCAATTTCAATAATATCGGAAAGCTGAAAAGTTTGTACTTTTTGGGAAAACAAACCGTGCGTGAACTCAAAATGGTCCGGCGTGAGATAAAACTTCATGCAGACACGCCGCAGGACGATGATTCCCAATAGATATACGGCATACCCTCCACATACGGCAATTCCACCATACAAGGCAAAATTGACCCAGAAAGTACTCTCCTTGCAAAAATGATAAATAAGGAAGAAAATAACAATTAGCGCAAGCTCTTTGAGCCATTCGTCCAGCATATCCCGCAGTTTATATTTCCACTGCAGATTTTCTACCGGACGCTCAGGAAAATGGATTTCGTAATATTTTTTCAGCGTCATTTCGCTCATGCCAGGCCCCCTTTCTGAGAATCACCTGTAATCTGATTCTTGAAACGTTCACCCATGTGGTTACGAACAAACAGTCGGTAATGATTAATAGTCTCCATAACTTCCAACGGATTCTTCAAACCTTTGAGGTGAAGAATACGGGCATTCCGCAGAAGATCTTCAGTGGTATTCCCTGCGCCGTCCATCCCGTGACTGTGAACTTTCAACTCGATCATTCCCACGCCAAGAATACGCTGCCAGAGATTGCGTGTCATATTGACCTGCGCGATATCCCAGACTGCAATTCGCCGTTCTTTCGTGACAAAAAAACCGGTTTTCATAATGAAAAGGACTGGATCAAGCTTGTAGTAGGTACATATTCTTGAGAAAAATATCTCTAAAAGTAAATTGACAGAATAACAGACACAGAAAACCCCAAACACGACTTGAAGAGTAATGCGATAAAAGTCCAAAATACTCTTCTCGGCTTTTGTCTCGAGTTCGTGAAGTTTACTGTCTTTTGGCTCCTCGCCAGCTTTCACATCTTCCTCGGCTTTTGTAACACCCGAAACGGATGAAGACGGAGTTTCAATTTTATCTTCAGCCGGAGCGGGTTCTTCAGCCGGAGCGGGTTCTTCAGCCGGAGCGGGTTCTTCAGCCGGAGCGGGTTCTTCAGCCGGAGCGGGTTCTTCAGCCGGAGCGGGTTCTTCAGCCGGAGCGGGTTCT
>JAFTCU010000126.1 GCA_017454585.1 Thermoguttaceae bacterium
CCTGACGCACGGCACCGCGCACCTGATCCACGGCTCGAGCGAGGGCCGCTTCCGGATCACGTACGCCCCGGGCCATCTGACGAAAGAAGAAGTGGAAAGCGTCTGCTTCGGCTATGCCGACCTGGACGAGATGCTGAAGCGTTACGACCCGGCCAGGATGAAGAACGGCTTCAATACGATGCAGGACGGCGAGGAAGTGTACTTCATCAGCACGCCTTCCGCCGGTCTCTGGACCACGGCTGAGAAGCTGAATAAATGATTATGGGGACGACGCTTCCAGTGTCGTTCAACGGCGGGGTTTTAAGAGATCCCGCTTGAGACTGATTTAAATTTTCACGCGGAAGTGATCGGCTTGCCGTTGATTTCGCGTGTCCAGCCTTCACCGGGCCGGAGCCAGATTTCTCCAAAGAGCTGATACTGTTCCACCGTGACACGGTAATTACGTACCAGTTCCAGCGAGGCGAGGAAAATCCCGACGAGCGTCGTTTTGTGCATCCCGGGTTTGAATAGCTCGGAGAAAGCGGTCACGCCGTTTTCTGCGAGCCGTTCCTGAATGCGGGCCATGTGAGCCTCGATGGGGGTTTCCTCGTACACGATGTTTGTCGGGACCGAGCCGTTCGGTTCTTTGATGATACGTCCGAACGCGCTCACCAGATCCCAAAGGTCCACATCAAGAATTGGTTCCTCGGCCAGGTCTCGGGTTCGGGGCGGGCAATCGTTCGCCAGCCGGGCGTAGTTCTGCTGCCAGCGGCGCCCACGTTCTTCCAGAAGGCACGCTGCATCGCGATATTTCTTGTAATCGAGAAGCTGCTGAACAAAATCCTCTCGAGGGTCCTCTTCTTCTACCACTGGTTCGGCCTCGGTCGGGAGGGATTCGATCGACTTCATTTCCAGAAGCCAGCTTGCCATTGCGATGAAATCCCCAGCCAGGTCGCAGTCGATGTAATTCAGAATGTCCACATATTCATTGAACTGGTCGATGATTTCGCTCACTCGGACCGTCAAAACGTCCAGTTCCTTCCTTTTAATTAAAAAAAGGAGGAGATCCAGCGGACCGCGAAATAAATCGAGCTTGACCGAAAACATAAAATCAACGAATAATGAATAACGAATAATGAAGATAGTTCAGAATATTATAGCAAAGAACTGGCAGTGAGGAAAGAGGAATCTGGAATATAATTAAGGAAAGTCGGGATTTTCCATAAAAAAACCGGCACGTGAGTACCGGTCTTTGGAATTCAGAAATGTTTTATTTCAAAGCTCATTTGCCGCAGCCGCAAGACGGGGCAGCAATCGGGGCACCGCAACCGCAAGCCGGAGCAGCAACCGGGGCATCGCAACCGCAAGCCGGAGCGCAATCGCACGGCAGATCGCAAGAGGTTTTCGGTGCGAAAAGGTTACGGAAGAAACCGTTGAACGGAGCGGCCGGGATCGCGCAGGGAGTGCAGCCAACGGCAGTGTCGCAAACGGCAGCCGGACAAGCCGGAGCGCAAGGAGCGCAAGGAGCGCAAATCGGAGCCGGAGCGCAGGGGCCGCACGTCGTACACGGAGCCGGAGCGCAGTCGCACGGAGCCGGAGCGCAGTCGCACGGGCAGGCCGGATGGAACAGTTCAAGGAAGAAACCGTTGAACGGGGTGCAAATCGTTTTCGGACCGCAAGTGTCACAAATCGGAGCGCAGGAATCGCAAGCCGGGGCCGGAGCCGGGGCACAGGAACCGCAGTTCTGAGCCAGCGAAATGCCACACATGCAAAGGGAAACAAGAACGGCAGCAAACAAACGTTTCATAGGAAGTACCTCCAAAAAATTGATGATTTGAACCTAATCCCTGGTTCAAAATTAGGATTTTTTACGAAAGGAAATTCATCTCCTTTGATGGTGAAAATATCGGACGGGAAAATTTGGAATCTTTGGAATTTTTGGAATAATCGGTAAATTTGACACCTTTTCAGCCTGTAGTGTTCCGGTTGGTTAAAATACGTAAAGTTTAACGCCGGTTTTCCTGACCGAAACATAAGAAAAAGTTTCCAGAATCGTATTAACCGTTTTGAAATTGAATGGAAAAGGAAGAAAATTTAGAAAAAACGGTCTGAATTACTTGCCAAGTACAGGATTATGGGGTAAAATATGAGAGGAAGATTAGGGAATGAGGTTTCCACGGGACTATGTACCGTTTAACGTTTTGCCCAATACAATTTGTGTTTTTAAATCAGGAGTAAAAAAATGAAAAAGATCGTTGCTTTCACTCTGGCGCTTTCCATGGTGGTTCTGTTTGCAGGGTGCAAAAACTGCCAGAACAACTGCCGCTGGACGCCTTTCAAAAAAGATCAGACGGTTTGCTATACCCCGTGCAACAGCTGCGACATCCCGGTCGTCGATGACTATTGCCCGTGCTCGGGTGGCGGTGCTCCGGTCGTGACCTCTGGCTGCAGCTCCTGCGCCTTGGGCGGTACCGTGTCCACTTCCGCACCGATTGTGGAGCCGATTCCGGGAAACTGAGATTTGATCAGGAATTAGAAATGCGTAATTACACTGCTTGCGCGTAATATTGCGTTCAGAAAGCTTTCGGCCCATAAAAGCCGAAGGCTTTTTCAATTCCTCATTCCTGACTCCTGATTCCTCATTTAGACGGCACTGGAAGCATCGTCCCAGTACTACCTTGGTCGTGTTCGCCGGTTTTCCGGGTTTGCTTCCCCGCGCAGGATTTTTATATAGTTCGGATTCTCGGCGTGCCCGGTCATTTCGTACAGGAATCGGCTTGGAATCGTCTTTCTCTTTACGCCCCATTTCATTCTTTCGAGGGCCAGTGAGAGCGTGAGCCGTTCTTTCGCGCGAGTCATTCCGACGTAACACAAACGCCGTTCCTCTGCAATATCCTCTTCACGAAGACTGTCAACCGATTTCTTGTGAGGCAGCAGCCCTTCTTCCATTCCTACCATATAAACCTCAGGAAATTCCAGCCCTTTGGCCGAGTGCAGCGTCATGAGAATGACTGAGCCGTTTTTGAGCTGTTCCTCTTTTTCGCTTCCCGAATCATCCCGATCCATGAGTGAAAGCTGCTGAACGAACGTTCCCAGCCGCGGCCGTTCCTCCTTCTGAACGAACGTGGCGGCCGAGTTCACGAACTCCTCGACCAGATTCCAGCGCAGTTCCCGATCCGTGGGTTTTTCGTTGAGCCGTTCGATTTCACTGTAATAATTGATCGTCTCGATCAGTTCCCGAATCAATCCATCCACCGGGAGCGTATGCGCTTTGATCTGAAGAGTTCGGATGAGGTCTCGAAAATCGCTGATGGCTGAAATTGCTTTGGGCTGTATCCTCGCGGCCGCCAGCCCAGCTTCGTTTCCGAGCATTTCCCAGAGGGTTTTATGCCGGGCCCGCGCCGTTTCCATGCACTTGATCATCGTCGTTTGCCCTATCCCGCGCGGCGGCGTATTGATGGCCCGCAGGAGCGAAACCTCGTCTTTCGGGTTCAGAATGACCCGCAGGTACGCGAGCAGGTCACGGATCTCCTTCCTGTCAAAGAAAGACATGCTCCCGATCAACGTGTAAGGAACATTTTGGCGCTTGAACTCCACCTCGAAAAGACGCGACTGCTCGTTCGTACGGAAGAGGACCGCGATCTCGTTGGGTTTGCGGACTTTGATCTGGATCCGCCGCCGGATCTCCGCGACGACTTTTTCCGCCTCATCGTCCGGGTCCTGGCATTGAAGAACGCGCGGCATTTCCCCGCCTCGAATCGCTCGCAGGGTTTTGGGGTGACGCTGACGGTTGAACGCCACGACCCGATTCGACCATTTGATGATCTCGTGCGTGGAGCGGTAATTGGTTTCGAGCTTCACGACTTTCGCGTCTGGCCAGTCATTCCGGAAGCGCAGAATGTGCGTGACTTCCGCGCCTCGCCAGGCGTAAATCGATTGGTCGTCGTCCCCCACGACACACAGATTGCGGTGTTTTTCAGCCAGAGTCTTGATAATACGGTATTGGCTCTGGTTGGTGTCCTGGTACTCATCGACCAGAATGTGGTCGTAACGTCCGCGCTCCTCCGCCCGAACCTCAGGGAAATCCCTGAAAAGATCCTCAGTCAAAAGAAGAATATCATCGAAATCGACCGCGCCGCACGCTTTCAGGGCCGTCTGGTACCGCCCGTAAATGCACGCCGCGGCATACTCGTGGTCATTCTCTGCGTGTCGGTCCGCTTCGTTCGGCCGGATCGATTGAGTTTTCCACTTGCTTATAATATTCAGAAAATCGCTCGGTCGGAGTTTCCCGCTTGGCATGGCGTCCTTGATGACGCGCCCCGCGAGGCTTTCCTGGTCGCTGCGGTCGTAGATGGCAAACTGTTCCGGGAAGCCGAGCTTCGTGATGTGGCGGTGCAGGATCTGAACGCACAGAGCGTGGAATGTCGCGACGAACGGCGTGGGGACCCCCTGCGGCACACGCTGCCCCGGGTAGAGGATCTGCATGACGCGCTCACGCATCTCGGCCGCCGCCTTGTTCGTGAACGTCACGGCAAGGATTCGGTCAGGAGCGACCCCGTTCCGGATAAGCTCGGCGATCCGCATCGTCACGACGCGCGTCTTCCCCGACCCAGCGCCCGCAAGCACCAGCAAAGGCCCGCGAAGCGTATGCACGGCAGCAGATTGTTCCGGATTCAGACCCATGGCGACTCTCTTGGGAAATGAATAATGAATAGCGAATAACGAATAATGAAAGGAAAGAGTTCCGTCTCAAGCGGGTTTGGAACCGGCAAAGGGAAAAGTCTTTCGTTCAATTTTTCGTTAATTTACCACATTCTCCCAAAAAGGGAAGGGGGTGAAAAACGTTTACACCGAAAAAATCGCAAACCTTTCCCGTTGCAACGCGCCCATTTTCTCCATTTTGCAGAGTTTAAAAGTATCCCATCACCTTCATCCACTCCAGTCCGCGGCTGCGCCACGTTTTCGTATTCTCCGCGTCGTTCCAGAACATGAACCCATGCACTGCGTCGGCGAAAATGTGCAGCTCGCACGGAATGTTGTGTTTTCGCAGTTCCGCGTAAACCTTTACGGACCCCATCGGCGAGTAGATGTCTTTGTCGCCGTGCAGGAGGCACATCGGCGGCGTTTTCGCGTCGAAGTTCAGCCCCGGGGCGAAATCCGCCTCGTTCCCCTTGGCCGTGTTGGGTCCCTCCGGGCCGTCCTCAAGCACATACGCCGGGTAAACGGGCATCGCGAAGTTGACGTGGCACGGGATCTCGTCCAGTTCGTCGATCGGCTCGTACGCCCGAGTCTGGCTGTTGCACGCGGTCAAAAGCGTCAGATGGCCGCCCGCGGAGTACCCC
>JAFTCU010000127.1 GCA_017454585.1 Thermoguttaceae bacterium
CACGACTATCCGTTCCACGCGGGTTTTCGTGGCGATCTCGACGCCGTTTTTCTCCATCTCGGCTTTCATCATGGCCACAAGCCGGTCGGTGCCGCCGGTGAAGGTGAAAACGCCCTTCGACATGAAATTCGAGAAAACGATCCCGTAGGTGATGGCCGGTTCGTCGAGCGTCGAGCCGTTCGCGTAGGTGATCGGCTCCATGAGAAGCCGCACCACGTCATCACGGCCGGGGAAAAACTCCTCGAAAAGCTCGCGAGTCGTCATTTGCTGGTCGTCCACGAAGGTCATGCTCCGCGCTTTGTCGAAAAAGGCGTTGACGGTCTGCGCGTCAATGCCGAATTTCTCGATCAAAAGCCGGGTAAAATCCTCCCGGTTAAAGGTCGTTTCGAGCGTGAACATCGGATTGTCGAACCGGATGGACGGAAGCTGAACGATCGAGTCCGCGATCTCTTTATTCCAGTAGCGGCGGCACGACTTGATCATCCCCACCGGGAAACCGTGGAGCGAAATATCGAAAAAGATCCCATCCTTGCGCCGGAACCAGGTCGCCAGCCCCCCGAGCTGGAAATGGTGCTCACACAAAAGGACACGATGCCCTGCGCGGGCGAGAATATTCGCGGCGGTCATTCCTCCAAGACCGGAGCCAATGACGATGATGTCGTAATCGGGTTTCATGGGTTAAACTTCATTCTGTTTTTGAACGGAAAAACTCAGTGCAAACGAATAATGAATAACGAATAACGAATAATGTGGACGACGCTGGAAGCGTCGTCTCTGAAAACAAAAGAAGAGGTTGAACTCTTTCTCCTCATTATTCGTTATTCGTTCTTCATTATTCATTCATTTTTTATTTTACCCGAAATCCTGAAAATTTCAACCCCCCGAAAAAATTTTCTTTTTTCCCGAAAATTTCAGGTTTTTTCCTTGCGTTTTCGGGAAAACCGTTTACAATATTTGTTAATGAGTTTAAAGTATTAATTTCCTGGGAGATTTTGAAATGAAAAAAATCATAAGGGTCCTGGTTTTCCTTTTCGTCATCGCGCTTGCGTACACGTCACAGGCTGGAACCCAACTGACCGGTCTGATGGGCGGAGATGTTACGGACCCGGGGAATAAAATCCAGGCTTCAGGTACGTACACCAACGAGGCAGACTGGGAAGCCCGTTACGCGGACGCGACGTGGGTGAGTATTCAGTCTTACAAGAAAGGTCCTTTTGAGTCGAATGAATGTCCGGCCAACCTCTTCAATAACGTGGTCGGCGGGGGGACCGCGAAGTGGTACGATTCCTTCGGGCCGAACATGACGACTCCCGCTTACGTGACCCTTCAGTTCCCGGAGGCGTTCGTCCTGACACACTTTACGCTCATGTCCGGCAACGACTCCATGAACAGCCGCAACCCGAAGGTTTGGGGCCTTTATGGTTCCAACGACGGGTTGAACTGGACCCCCATTTACCACACGACCACTACCGCCGATTTCACGGAAACCATCAATACAACGGTTTTGTACTCTTCGTTTACTTACGCGGATGGGAATATTACGTCCGCGACCCAGTTAAATGACGCGCAAAAAGCCGCCGTTTCCGCCTCGCTCGGTTCGGGAACGACCATTTCCACCCCGGATTTCTCGACGCCTGGCGCCTATTCCTGGTACAAACTGCAAGTCCATACGACTTCCAGCAATGACGCGACTCAGCTTTGCGAGCTGGAGCTTTTCGGAAATAAGGTTACGAGCGGCCGCACAAGCGGGAATCCGCTTTTGCCGGTTGCGCAGCTCCTGAACCACGTCGGTTCGGTCTATTCGCTGGACGCTCAGAATACCGCGACGCTGACGGTCGATGAGAACAACAAGGTCTCCGCCTGGGCGGATTCCAACTCGAACGGATTTGAATTTACACAAACGACTGCCGATTTTCGCCCCACGATGAGCACGATCTCGATCAACGGCAAGGAGTTCAAAGCTCTGGAATTCACGAAAGAAACCCAAACGACGGAAAATCCTTATGGCGGGCAGCTCCTCACCACGAACAAAGAAGTAAATGCTCAGACGGTTTTCATTCTCGCGCAGAACGACATCAATCACGGTTTGACCGCAATCTGGGGCCAGACCGGTGACTACGGGATCCGTTTGAATAGCAGTAATGGGCTTTGGCAGGACGTCGGGGGGAATACCAATGATTTTATTTCGACAAACGGGAATTATTACTATAATGGAACCCCAAAGTCCGAATTTTCCGGTGTATTGCAAAACAATCTGGTTCTGACCCAGGCGGCAAGAAATGCCCCCTATCCAATTACCGCGAATAATGCAGTAGGTTCCTACTTTACCATTGGCGTTGGAAGCCGCGGTTACGACGGGAAGATCCTCGAAGTCGTAGTCTATGACCACGCGTTGACGGACTACGAGACGAAAATCGTAAATACCGGTTTCGCCCTGAAATACGGGATGGAAATCGCCAACACGCTGGACGTTTTTCCCGGCCCCATCATGGAAACGGCTTACAAAAATGACCTGATCGGACTCATGAACCGGACCATTAACGGGAAATCGTACTTCCAGGACTGTTCCGGTGAAGGGGGCTTGGGGATTTACGGGAAAATCCTTGGCTCAAAACCCGCCGAATCCGCGTACGACATTTTTGGCCTCGCCACATACCAGGCACCCTCGGAAGGTACGGAAATTTACGCCGTTTCCAACATCCCGGCGGGAACCGATGCCGGAATTCTGACGAACATCGCCGGGATCAAAGGCAGCACCTACGACAAATGGGCGAAAGAGTGGCACTTCACCAACAAAAGCGAAGGCACACAGGATTGGGAGATCACGCTCGAGTTCAACGCAGAAGATGCGCACTTCACCGACTTTGACAGTTACGCCGACTCCGAGTGGTATTTGATCTCCAAAACGGAAGAGAATGGCGAGTATTTCCGCGTGGGTGACCTGGACCCGCAAGTTTTCAGCGATAAAATGATTTCGTTCACCTTGCCGGCCAGCCTCCTGCAGACGGGTTACTACACGCTGGGCGTGATGACCTCGCCGGAAGTCCCGGAACCGGCCGCGTGGGTCATGATCCTGATTGGCCTCGCCGGAATCGGAGCAGTCAGAAAACGCCTGTTCCATCCTGGCGCATAAGAATCCTTAACCAAATAAAAAGCCGTAACGCAACTGACTCCTGGAGCTACGTTACGGCTTTTTCTGTAATTAGATTTTAATCGAATTTAATCAAAGATCCCTTCGCCGAACCTTTTACCCCCCTGTTCATCGTCCGCGTAGTCCAGGTCGAAATCGTCGTAGCGGGAGACGTAACCCGGAGCCTGGGCGCGGATTTTTTCTTCTTCATAAGCCGCGATCACTTCTCGCTGGATCATTTCACGCGCGGCGGAATTGATCGGGTGCGCAATGTCCGCGTAGAGTTTCGCCCGGCCGTCTTCGTCCCGGGTCGGGAACTGGGAGGGGAGTTTCGTCCCGCATTGATTGCAGAAACCCGCCCGAATGGGATTTTTGTACCGGCACGATGGGCAGTGCGCGGTCAGCTTGCGGCTGGGCATCGCAACGAAATAGCCGCTGGTTACGTCGATGATCTTGAGGTCCCGAATGACGAAGCAGTCGTCGAAGGTGATCGAGCAGAACGCTTTGAGTCTTTCGCCTGGCTCTTCCATCAGCTTAATGCGTACTTCCGTAATTTGCACGGTATTTCCTCCATGGAGTTTGGCTGATTATCCGGTCCGCAATATCTGAAGCG
>JAFTCU010000128.1 GCA_017454585.1 Thermoguttaceae bacterium
CGCCGACAAAATCTCATGCGTCACGTTTTGGGGCATTTCGGACCGTTTCACCTGGCTGAACGGTTTCCCCCAGCGAGGCCGCACGGACCACCCGTTCCTTTTTGACCGGGACGGAAACCCGAAGCCCGCGTTTTATCGGGTTTTGGGCGAGTGATTCGAAGATCCGGAAGGCTGGCGTCCTCGCCGGTCAAGTTAAAAGAGGTCCTTCTTTCAAACACTCGATCTCCTGCCGCGCGAACGCGTCCCGTTTATCGAGGAAGTACTGGAACTCCTTCTTTTCCTCCGGAGTCCACGTGTTCGACTGGGCGTGCGTGCCGCAGTACGGGACGTTCAGGTCGATCCAGCACGCGACCGCGCGCTTTTCTTCGTCCGAAACCTGCACGCCGTAGTGGCTCGGCTCCAGGAATTTCATCAGCGGGCTTTTACTCGAACCATAGAAGTACGGTGGGATCATCTCGGACCGTGCCCGCGCGTTGAGCCAGTTCAGGTACGGGTTTCCGACATCCTCGCCCCAGCAGGTCAGAGCGCAGTATGACTGGGCGAAGAGTTTTTTGTAGTCGTAGCCGTAAGTCTGGCGAACTTTCCCCTTGGGGTCGAGCAGTTCGCTCGTGAGGCTGAGCTTCGACCGCCGCAACGGATCCGGATCGTTCACGTTTCCGCGGTGGCACGTGACGCAGTGCCGGTCCCAGATCGGCTGCACGTCGTCCATATAGTTGAAACCGTCAGCGCGGGCGTTCGGGTCGAGTGAGTACGAAGCGTTCACCCCAAGGTAATTCTCCACCGAGTCCAGGCCGTTCTGGGTCTGGAGCCGGACCATCAGCGGATGCTCTTTTCCGAACGGGCCGCGCGGCATCTGGATCGGCTTGCGCATCGCGATCGTGGCCTTGCGCTGGTCGGTCGTCAGCGCGTCGTTTTTGTTCTCGTGGCAGCCGAGGCACGCGAGCCGTTCGCCCCCCTGGAGCGTGGACCAACTGCGCATCGTCTGCACGACGTACCCGCGTTCGTCGAGGAGCTGGAAGAAGACCGGCTGACGCGCCGGGACGAAGAAGCAGGCGCTTCCGTCTTCTTCCACGTCCACTTCACCGAGCACGTGTTTAACGTCCCAACTTCCGTTCAGGAGCGAAACGGCGGTCTGGCTCGGCCCCTGGCCCGCTTCGCCCGCATTATTCCCCTGACCCATTTTCGCGTGCCGGTACGCCATCGCGCAGACGCGCAGACGCTTCACCGTTCCTTGCGGAACGCCCTGCAGGCCCGGGCCGATGTAAACGTTCTGAATGTAGTACGTCCCGTAATTCTGCGTGTAGTCGCAGTTTTTCGCGATCGCCGGAGCACGGAACGCCGGCGTGACAGGTGTCAGGTTCAGGCACGGGTTTTTCCAGTCGAACGCGAGCAGTTCCCGCTCGCCGTCCGCCGTCATGAAGTACGCGCCGAACGGGACGCTGTACGGGCCCTTGAGCCTGAGCCAGCCTTCGGGGTGAAAACTGCACAGGTAGTGCGTCTCGTCGAACGCGTACGGCGAGTGGTACTGCGGGCCGGACTGGCCGAAAAAGTCCCACTCCCAGTGCGTGAACAGACTGCCGGGTTTCCAGACGTACGACTCCTGACGCCCGGCGCAGGGTTTCATCGGCGCGGAAAATTGCGGCGGGATTTCGAGCGGTGACGCTCCGGCCACGTACTCGATCCCCACGCCGTGCTGCGTCCCCTTCGTCCGGTCGATCAGCGCCAGCTTCCCGCGATTGTGCGTATGGTGGCCCGAAATGACCGCCAGCACTTTCGAC
>JAFTCU010000129.1 GCA_017454585.1 Thermoguttaceae bacterium
GTTCTTCTGCCGGAGCGGGTTCTTCTGCCGGAGCGGGTTCTTCTGCCGGAGCGGGTTCTTCTGCCGGAGCGGGTTCTTCTGCCGGAGCGGGTTCTTCTGCCGGAGCGGGTTCTTCAGCCGGGGCGGGTTCTTTGGTTGTTGCCGTATCTTCTTTTGAAACAGCGGCCTCTTCTTCTGACACTCCCTCGGAAGATTCTGCCGCTGGCGGAGCCTCGGGAACCGTAGAGGGAAGTGTAAAGTAAGCATGGCTTCCCGCAATAATTCGTGATGCCAAAACCAAAATGGCCGTGACAAAAATGACGAAGGACGTTAAATCATACAGGAGAGAATTTGTGTTAGGATTATTCTCCTTATTTCTTTTCCTGAAGAAAATATTCAAAGGAGTGTAAATGAAAATTGAAAAATAAGAAATTCCCAGAGCAAACAAAAACGTTAGTACCCAGTAGGCAGTCAACCACCCGTGAGACTGTGGGACTTTTCTTCCAATTCCGAACCAGACCAAACAGAAAATGATGGCCCAAAAGAACTCATCGGTCAAGTCCCGAAGGCAATAATGCCACACTTTTGTTTCGGTTGGAATGAAATCGGCCGAATTATTTGATTTGGGCTGCGCCTGGTCAAATTTGTTCGGTTCCGAAGACTGTTCCGGCATAAATTCCTCGACTTCAGCCGTTGGAACAGTTTCTTCCTTAAAATTAAAATCATTGTTAAAATTTTCGTCGCTCATCTTGTGTTCCTTTGGAAACCGACGTTTCGCAAGTACTCCTTGCCCAATAAAGTTTCTTTAATTTTATCACTTTTCCCGTTTCTTTTCAAGGACCACAGAGAAAATATTGCCAATATTTCAAAAAAATTTTTCTTTTTTCTCTCTAAATTCAATATTTTCCCGAAATTACTATTTCCCAAACAGGAAAAAAGTTTTATAATTTATCAGGTTTCAAAGTTTTTTATTCGGAGATTTCACCCATGATGTGTCCAAGCTGTCATCAGGATAACGATCGAGTTATAGATTCACGCGCCTGCGAAGACGGTTTCGTCATTCGGCGCCGAAGGGAATGCCAGTTCTGTGGCCGTCGTTTTACAACGTATGAACGCATCGAAAGAACCAGTGTTAAGGTCATCAAACGTGACGGAACGCGAGAACCATTTGACCGCGAGAAACTCCGCACCGGTCTGGAAATCGCCTGCCGCAAACGTCCGATCAAGAGCGAGCAGATCGAGGAGATCCTGACCTACGTCGAAAATGAGGTGGAAAACCGTTTCGACGGCGAGGTAGAGAGTCAGTTCCTCGGCGAGATTCTGATGGAAAAACTTTTTACCCTGGACCAAATCGCTTTCGTTCGTTTTGCCAGTGTTTACAGGCAGTTCAACGACGCGAAAGACTTCGTGGAAGTCCTCAAGCCCATGCTGGGGAAGAAGAAATAAAAAACAAAACGGCCCGCCAAACTTTAACGCGTCGTTTTGCATGATTTAAGGAAATAAACCAACAACGAAAACTTTCCGGAACACAAGCGCACAACGTTTGGCCCCGGAATGGATTTGTTATAACCTTTCAAATCTAAAAATCCATCGAGTTAATATTCACCGTTGGAGAAGAATCATCCTGACGGATTTTCTGGCTTAATACAGCGGCGTCGTACCACGTGAAACTCAATTCCGGGTCCGATGCATAGCGCGCCATGACGTGAAAAACCTCTTTACGATTTTGATCTTTGAAAAGGAACAAATAGCGCTCTGTTCCCTTGGAGAGCGCTAGGATATTAACTTCCTGACTCACAAAAAACTCCGATTTCAATGAAAAAAGTGCCTTGGTTTAAACTGTTCATTTTATCGGGTTTCAGGTCCTTTCCTGACAAAAAAACATTTTCTGCCGTCAAAACAGATGTAAACCGTATTTCTGACCAGGAAAATTTTCCAAAAACGAACACTCGACCGCGGCGGGCCTTGATTTCTTTCTGGTTTGAGGTAAAATAGAACACAGTTCAAATCCCCTCGCTTATTTTATCGGCAAAATCAGACCAAAGATTGAAATTTTTGTGAAATTTACCATGAACACGTCCACGCCGCAAAGATCAACCCGAGAAGTCCGTATCGGTTCTTTTTTCATCGGAGCCAGTCACCCGATCGCCGTTCAGACGATGTGCGCCACCAAAACGCGCGACGTGGAAGCGACGTTCCGCCAGATCATCGAGCTGACCGAGGCCGGCGCCAAGCTGGTCCGCGTGGCGTGCGACTCCCAGAACGACGCGGAGGCTCTCGAGGCCATTTCAGGCAAGATCCGGCAGTTGAACCCCGAGCTTCAGGAAAAGATCAATCTTTCGGTGGACCTCCAGGAGAATTACCGCATCGCGGAGAAGATCGCCCCTTTCGTCGCGAAGATCCGGTACAATCCCGGGCATTTGCATCATGCCGAGCCGGAAATTCCGTGGCGGGAAAAGGTGCGCTGGCTCGCGGAAATCGCCCGGAAAAACGACGTCGCCCTGCGCATCGGCATTAATTGCGGCTCGATCGACCCGACCAAGAAGGCCGAGGAAGACCCCATTTTCGCCAGCGCCCTGGAGCACGTGGAGTGGCTCGGCGAGCTCGGCTTTGACCGGTTTTGCGTCTCGATGAAGGACTCGAACCCCGAGACGGTCGTGCGGATCAACCGCCTGTTTGCGGAGCGTCACCCCGAGGTCCCGATCCATCTGGGCGTCACAGAAGCTGGGGTCCCGCCGATCGGGATTTTGAAGACGCGGGCGGCGCTGGAGCCTTTGCTTTTCGAGGGGATCGGCGACACACTGCGCGTTTCCCTGACGGTTCCCAACGAGCGCAAGCGGGAGGAAGTCGAAGCCGGCCTGAGCCTCATCAACGACGTGGCGGCCGGACGCAGAACCGTCACGGAGGGCTGGAAGTGCGCCGGTCTGAACATCATCAGCTGCCCGAGCTGCTCCCGCGTCGAGAACGGCCGGTTTGTCGAGCTGGCGATGAAAGTCCACGAAATGGCCCGATACGCGCAGGAGTACCCGATCACCATCGCGGTGATGGGCTGCCGCGTCAACGGTCCCGGCGAGACGGACCACGCCGACCTTGGCCTCTGGTGCGGCCCGAACCTCGTCAACCTGAAGCGCCGCGGCGAGCTTCTGGGGAGTTTCCCCTATGACGAGATTCTGGGGAAATTAAAAGAACAGCTGGATCAGCTGATTAAAAATGAGAACCCTCAATACGGCGCGTAATTCCGTGCAGTGCGCTCCGTTACCGCATGGCATTCTAACATTCAATCCCATAGAGAACGACGCTGGAAGCGTCGTCCCCGTATTTTTCGTCGTCCCAGTAACCCTTAACCCCCTGATTAAAAATGAAGCATTTAACTTTCATCCTGACCGTTTTGTTTTCCGTTTCCTCCCTTTTTGCGGACGAGCTTTACAAGCAGTTTCAGCCGGTGAAAACCTCCCGCACACGCGAAGCGATCGAGTGGAGTAACTTCCGGGCGAACGCCACCAACGACGAGACGCTTCCGCGTGTCCTGCTAATAGGCGATTCCATCGTGGCCGGCTACAATGGAAAAGTGGCCGAAAAACTCAAGGGCAAAATGAACGTTTCGTTCTGGGCCTCCTCCAAGTGCGTGACCGACCGCGACTACTTCCGCGAGCTGGACCTGGTGCTCGGGGCTGACCAGTACGACGTCATTTCGTTCAATAACGGTCTGCACAGCCTCGGGACGGACCGCGCCGAGTGGGAATTCGCCTACACGCAGGCGGTGAAATTCATTCGTGCCAAGTGCCCGAAAGCGAAACTGTTCCTCACGACCTCCACGCCGCTGAAGGACCCGAACCTGACCGAGAAGGCGAAGGATCTGAACGTGATCGTCTGGAAGACGGCCGAGGCCGAGAAACTGCCGGTGATCGACCTGTTCAGCCTGATGGACCCGCTCGACCGGAACGAGTACTGGAGCGACACGTTCCACTACCGGGCCCCGGGAATCGAGATGGAAGCGGAGAAAATCGTTCAAACGGTTAAGGGGAGTGGGGATTGAATGTAAGTGTCTGTTAGAAATGGAGAGCGGCGGCAGTGATGCCACCATTACGGGGACGACGCTTCCAGCGTCATCAAATTCAGATTTGGCAGATGGTTTTATTACGACGCTGGAAGCGTCGTCCCCGCAAATACTTCGTCAGACGACGCTGGAAGCGTCGTCCCCGTGATCTTCAAGACACGATTTTGCTTTAAATTCGTCCCATTTCAAGAGTCTCTTTGAAAAATTTCATAAAAAATCCCAAAAAATCATCAAGAACGTCTGGACAAAATATTTATTTGTGGTTTAATAGAATATAGGTATGTACATTAATATTATGTTTATCCCCTTTTTTATTCATCAATTGGACAAAACACCATGACACGCGTAGCGATTTTAGGCGCAACAGGTTACACCGCATTAGAAACGATCCTCCTCCTTTTGCGTCACCCGGATGTTCAGATCACCGCCCTGACGACCCGCTCGGATGAAAATCTGCATGTTTCGCAGGTTCACCCTCAGCTGACCGGCCGGCTGGACCTTCATCTGGAGAATCTGACGCCCGAACAAATCGCCGAACGCGCGGATTGTGTTTTTTGCTGCCTGCCGCACAAAGCGAGCGCCGAGCGTATTCCTGCGCTGCTCGCATTGGGGTGCAAAGTCATTGACCTGAGCGCCGATTACCGGCTCGACTCGCCTGAAGTTTTCGAGAAGTGGTACGGCGTGAAGCATCCGGACCCGGACCGTCTTGGGCACGTGCCGTACGGATTCCCGGAACTTTTCCGCAAGGAGATCGTCGGGGCGCAGCTCGTGGCCAATCCGGGATGTTACCCGCAAACAGCAATCACGGCCTTGGCCCCCTTGCTTGTCAAGAAAATGATTCGCCCGAATGGGATCATCATCGACTCGAAAAGCGGCGCCTCGGGTGCTGGCAAAAGCCTGAAACCGCACCTGCTTTACTGCGAGCTGAACGAAGGTTTCAGCGCGTACGGCGTTGGTGTTCACCGTCACCAGCCGGAAATCGAGCAGGTTCTGGGCAAAGTCGCGGGGGAGCCGGTCGATGTGATTTTCACGCCGCACCTGGTTCCCATGGAACGGGGTATCCTTTCGACGATTTATTCCATCCCGACGAAAGAATACACTCAAGACGAAGTGATCGCCGCGCTGGAGGACTTCTGGAAGGACGAGCCATTTGTGCGCGTCGTGGAGCATTTACCGAACACACGTGAGTGCCGTTTCACGAATTACGTGAATGTAACGGCCCGAATCGTCAAAGACCGAATCGTTACAGTTTCCTGTATCGATAATATTACGAAGGGCGCGTCCGGTTCCGCTGTACAGAACTTCAACATTCTGTTCGGCTACCCGGAAAACACCGCGCTGAACTAGTTCATTTCAAAGGAGGAACTCATGAAACGAACATTCCTTTTCCTGCTGGTGGTTCTTGGGCTGGTTTGGTTCAGCTGCCGTGCACAGGCGGGGGTTTCTGTTTCGGTCGGCATTGGAACGCCGGGTTACTACGCGCCGTACTATACGCCGTACTACGCCCCTTATACCGCTCCGGTGGTTGTCTATCCGGGAGGTTACTACACGTATCCGGGCCCGTATTATTACCGTCCCGCTCCGCCTCCACCGCCGCACCACCATCATCACCCGGCCCCGCCGCCGCCCCATCATCACGGGCATCCGGCTCCGCCGCCACATCCCCATCATCGGTAATAATCCAGCAATTTCACCCTTTTTGCCGTGTAGTGAACCGGCAGAATATGTGAGGAACCCATGAAACGCACACTTTTTTTCCTGCTTGCAGGATTGATTTTGACTTTGTGCGCGGTTCAGGTGAACGCCCGGACGTACGTCGTTACGACTACGCCGGTAGTGACCGCGCCGCCGATTTATTGGCAGTACTATAACAATTATTACGCGCCTATGGCGGTTCGGACATACTATGCGGTTCCGCCGGCGTACCGCCCGGTAAGAGTTTACCGTCCTGGCTACGTTGTACCGCCGCCACCTCCGGTTCCGTACGGTTACCCGCCAGCGTCAGTGCCGGTTTATTACTATTGATCCCAAACCTTTTCGGCGGTCTAACTGCCGCTGATCACCAGTTTTTGCGGGGACGGTGCTGAGGTATCGTCCCTCGTGGCGTGTAATTTTATTACCACCTTGCGTTTTTGAACATTGAGATTCACCATGAGATTCGTTTTTGGGCTTCCGCTTTTTTTATTCGCAGCAGCGTTTACTCTTTCCGCGCAGGAAATTCCCGAGCCGGAGTGGACCCCCGTTTTTCAGGGCGTGGACTATGCGCATTTCGAGGTCACAGACCCATTGCTGAAGGTGTATGTTCTGCGGATAGATACGCAGACCCCCGGTATTTCGTTCGTGACGACAGGCCGCTGCGAAAATTTCAAAGCGGACGAAGCCGAAACGGATCGCCGGACCGTGCCCGATTTTCTGATGGAGAACGACCTGGAAGCTGCCATCAACGCGAATTTTTACTCGCCGTTCAACCATCAGACCCTCATTTCTCGCGGTCCCTCGGATCAGAAAGGGCTTGTCATTTCCGATGGCGTGCTGGTTTCGCCGCCACAGATCGGTTTCGCGTCATTTATCCAAGATCAGAACGATGGTCTTTTTTACGTTCGCACGTTTAAGCCGGGTGACTCGCTTGACGGTATCCGAACGGCGGTTTCCGGTAACCGGATCCTTATGGAAGGGGGCAAACGGGTGGATTCCCCGGATCGTGCGCGCCATCCACGGACCGCAGTCGGCGTTTCTCCGGACCGCAAAACCGTTTATTTCGTAGTCGTGGATGGACGTCAGGCAGGTTTCAGTATTGGCGCAACGTATAACGATTTGGGAGCCATATTCGAGCGTCTGGGGGCGTATGAAGCAGTCAATCTTGACGGCGGCGGCTCCACGACGATGGTCATACGTGACGCGGAGGACCAACCCAAAGTTCTGAATCGTCCTGTAGGTCTGGGGCCTGTGAATACGCTCCGCCACAACGGAAACTCGATCGGAATTCACGCCAACCGACTTTGAGCCAGCATCCCCATTCCGTGATTTTCCATTTACACATATTTCCCCGTTAAATTCGACCCATGAAAAATCCCCTGAAACCCATTTTCGATTTTTTGACGATTACGGGTGGCGAAGCCCTCGTTCTGTTTGTACTCACGGGGATCAGCGTAGCTGGACTCGTTTGGGGATGCACGTCCATGAATGCGGCCTCATGGTTGAATTGGAAAGCCGTTCTGGGGAATATCCCGCTGATGGTCGGAGCGGGAATGCTTGTTTTGACGTTTCTTGTTTACATAGGATGTATGCACGATTCTGAAAAACGTGGCCTCGTCCTCTGCGCGGCGCTCAGCATTCTGTTCCATTTCGGTCTTTTTTCATGGTTCGCCTGTGTGATGGTCGGAAATCGGCCGATTTATGAGGATCAGGAAGTCGCGCTGAATCTGAACTCCAAACCGCCGCTCATCGTGAACGATTACTATATGTCGGAAATGCCCGGCGATGAAATTCTGGACGGAGAGTCAGCGGATTCCATGCCGTATGCTAAAGAAGGACCGCAAATCGGCGCTCCCGAAGCCTCTGATGCGGTTTCTGAAGATAAACTTCAGGAAGATCTGAAACGAGTGGCCCAAGCCCATGAGGAAATGGAGTCCCAAGCTGACGAATCCGCTGAAAAAAACTCGGAAGCACGTTCCAGGGCCAATGAAATCCAGGTCTCGGAACCTTCCAAGGTCGAGCAGGAAATGATCGAAAAAGAGCCTCAAGCCCCTCAATCATTTGTGGACGCCCAGAAGTTTGGTCAGAATGTAACTGCTGAAGGAATCATCGGCGCGGAAAATCCCACCGTGCAAGTGAAAAACGAATCTGCAGAACTTGTGTCGGCGGAAAACATCAAGCTCGAAAAAATCAATCTTCGTGAAGAAGCCCTTAAAAAGCAGAAACAAAAATCTGAATTTCGAGAAAAACTGGAGCAAAACCGTCCTCAATCCATCGAAAAGGAAGAATCCAAAAACGGGACGATTCCTTCTAATTTAATTCATGATGGCGCTAACGAAGTCGCGGGGATGGCCCAGAATTGGGGCGAAACCTCCAAAGACGCTCCGCAAGGGGGCGCGGGTGATACAGTGGGTGAGATCCGTTCAGGCCTGGGTGAGGAACGCGGCCCAGCCGCCAACGCTGCCAGCCTGAAAGTGGATAAAACTCCAAAGAATTCCAAAAATGGAAAGAAAATTCTCGTTTCGGAAGATTCCAAGTCCGTTTCGGGCGGGCAGACGGTTGGGGCTCGTGCCGGAAATGGTGAAAACCTGGATGAATTGATTTCTGGAGCGATCAATGGTGTTTCCGATGCGGTTCTGGAATCGACGGCCAAGCCCGAAAAAGTCGCGGGCTCGAACGTCATGCAAACCGAAAAAGACGAAATTCTGAAAAATGTCGTGGTTTTCCGTTTCGAGAAACCGACAGTTCCAGAAATGGGGTTAAGCCGGGATACGGAAATTTCCCGTGAAGAATCACTCAAGTCGCTGCGGGAGGCCCTTCAAAACAACCAGTCGGAGGAAGACACTGTTACCGGCCCTGACATGTCCTCGCCCGAGGCGAATAATCTGCTTTTGAAACCGGGAGACGCCATTCTGCCTGAAACGTCTCTTCCTTACCGCCAGCGTATGCGCAAGAACCACCGCCAGATGATCGAAGATGCCGGCGGAAATCCCGCTTCCGAGCAAATCGTTGAACAAGGATTGCAGTTTCTCGAACGGAATCAGTTTGAGGACGGGCACTGGTCGCTGAACTTTTTGCCTTATGATTTACCGGAAGGAATGACGGAGGAAAAGCTTGCGCTTGGAACCATTCACGCCGATACTGCCGCGACAGGGCTTTCACTTCTCGCGCTCCTCGGGGCTGGTTATACGCATTTAAATACGGATTCGGAGAATGATTACGCCGAAACAGTGGGCAAGGGTTTGCGGTGGCTTCTGAATAATCAGCAAAAAGATGGCAGTCTTTTCTCTGTCTCCACCGATATGGATCGTTACAGCAGGATTTACTCGCAGGGGATCGCAACGATCGCTCTGTGTGAAGCGTACGGAATGACCCATGATTCCCGTCTCCGCGAACCGGCACAGCGATCGATCGATTTCATTCTGAAGGCGCAGACACCCCAGGGTGGCTGGCGGTACACACCGGAGAAAAATGATGGGGTTTGGCGCGGTGAATCGGACACGTCCGTTACTGGCTGGCAGGCGATGGCGCTCGTCAGCGCGAAAATGGCCGGGCTAAAAGTACCTGACGAAGCCTTCAAAAAGCTGGAGCTTTGGGTGAAAAAAGCCTCCATCGACGGTGGAAAACGTTTCTGTTACCTGCCAGTCGAAAAGCCGCTGAATGATGAAATGAGAGAATGGAAAAAGCCATCTTTCGCGATGACTGCTGAAGGGCTTTTAATGGAGCTTTACCTGAACTACGACCCGCAAAAACCGGAATTTCAGGACGCTGTAGATTATCTCATGACCAATCTGCCGACCGTAACCACAAAGCGTCGTGACACCTACTACTGGTACTACGCCACGCAAGTTCTTTTCCACCTGAACGATGCCCGCTGGAAGGAATGGCAGACGACTTTGGTTCAGTCCCTCCAAAACTCCCAGGAGAAAGAAAATGAATTGCTGCGCGGAAGCTGGGATCCTGCTGGTCCCGCCCCCGATAATTGGGGTATGACTGCCGGCAGACATTACGTCACCGCGATGCACCTTCTTATGCTGGAAGTTTATTACCGTCACCTCCCGCTCTTCCGCGAGTTAAATTCCGAGCCGGAAGTTGAAAAGTAAAATGAAGCGCCGCCATTATCGCGGCGTTTTTTTTCGTCACATCGTTTTTTCTCCTCCAATTTTTATTACACTTTTTCGGATTTTAAGACGATAAATAGGAAAAGCAATTTTACCTATTTTTTTTGTATTACGGTTTATTCCATTTCTATTGCTCATTTTTACAAGGAATTAGCTCATGATTTCCACATACTACCGGTTTTCAGTCACACGGCTTTTTCTCGGTACTCTGGCACTCATTTTTGCCTTTTCTTTGACGAATGTTTTCGCGCAAGGTCAAGCCTCTTCCGATTTCAATTTCGCTGAATATAAAGCAAAAGCGGAAAAAGGTGACGCCGAAGCGCAGTTGATCGTCGGAATGTGCTATTCCGCGGGTGAAGGAGGAGTGAAACAGGACGATAAAGAGGCTCTCAAATGGCTCCAAATGGCCGCCAAGCAAAAAAACTATCAGGCCATGTACGTCCTCTCCGTTTACTGCATGGAGGGCCGCGGCGGCATCCCAAAAAATGAAGAACTCGGCAAAAAATTGCTGATCAACGCATCCAACGGAGGATTTGCAGAGGCCCAGTACGAGTACGCATCGTCGCTGGCCGAAGAGAAAAAAATGGATGAAGCCCTTCCGTTGATGAAGAAGTCCGCGGATCAGGGATTTGTTCCGGCCCAAACCGCACTGGGAACGTACTACGTGAACATGATGAAGCCCGGTTCCAAGGAACACGAAGAAGGGCTGACGCTGCTTTCCCTCGCAGCCGCTGAAGGCGATTTGGATGCGCAAATGACGCTTGCCGGAACGCTTATCGACCAGAAAAACGTCGTGGCGGGTGTCGTCTGGCTGGAAATTGCCGGAATGAACGGAGAAAAAAGCATTCCCGACCTTATAAAAAATATCACACTCACCCCGAAAGACTGCTATGAGATTTCTTCGGCGTTCTTTATGGGGGACGGAATCATCCCGAAAAATTACGAGAAATACAAACAATGGGGCGAACGCGCCGTTGCGCAGAACAATGCAGACGCGTTTTTCTCGCTTGGAGTTTATTACTTCGGGGGCTACAATCACGAGCAAAATTTGAGCAAAGGGATCGCCTATCTGACGAAAGCCGCTGATCAGGGTAACGCGGAGGCGCAGGCGCTTCTCGCCATCGCGTACCGGAACGGGCGTGGAGTTCCGCAGGATTACAAGAAAGCGATCGAATTCCTTCAGAAGTCCGCGAAACAGCAAAACGCAGGCGCTTACAAGCAACTTGCGTTCACCTCGCTCTTTGGACTTGGAATCACCTCCAAAGAAGAAACCACACAGAAGCTCTTCGAGAAAGCGGTTGAAATGAAAGAACCGACTTCCACGATCTTTATGGATTATTGCAAGACGAACAGTATTTCACTTGAAAACGGTCCAGCGATCATTAAGCAGCTTACCGACTCTGCCAAAAACGGGGATGCAACGGCTCAGTTCCTGATGGCGGAGTGCTTCAGCGACGGGTATGGAATGAAGATGGACGAAAAAGGCATGGTGGCCTACTACACCATGGCGGCCAAACAGAATTATGCCCCGGCGCTGACGGCTCTTTCCTGGATCTATGAAATGGGGATTTACGTGAAAGAAAATCGTGAAACCGCCATTCAGCTTGCTCTTCGGGCGGCCAATCAGGGTGATCAGGAAGCGCTCTCCTACCTCGCCACGGTTGGAAACGTTGAAATGGAAAATTCGGCTCCGGCGTCAAAATAAAAGGGACGCTTTGATACGGAGGGCCGGCGTCCTCGCCGGTCAAGTTAATAATCGTTAAAACGGAAAAAGCA
>JAFTCU010000130.1 GCA_017454585.1 Thermoguttaceae bacterium
ACGTTCACCGACCAAATGTTCCTCAACGCCGGAATTACCAAGCAGCCCCTGGAGGAAGTGGTCGTTACATTTTCGGCCAAGGCCGACGACCCCGAAATCGGTTTTGACGCGCGTTATATGGAAGTCATTCTGGACCACAACGGTCTGCAAAGCTATTTGGTTTTTTCCGATAAAAACAGCATCCAGGACAACATCGACGACTTATCGTGGTCGTTTTCCTCGAACTCCTTCTGGGGTGAAGACCCGACGGGCGACTGGACGTTAAAAATCGCCAACCTCGGTACCACAGACACGTTTCAGGTTTTTGACATTTTCAGCACGTTCTACATGGGAGCGCTGCAAAACTCCGTTCCGGAACCGGCGGCGTGGGTGCTGATGATCTTCGGCTCGTTCGGGCTGTTGTACTTGCGAAAACGCGCCTGATTCCCATTTTCGGCCTGGTATGGGTCGTAACGGTCGTACCTTGCGCTCACTTTAAATCAGTAAATTGAATAAAAACTGGTTTTCCGTCACGAAAAAATTTTTTTCAAAATGGAAAAATTGCCGCCGATAATAAGATAGGTCAATTTTTGCCATTGAACGAAACGAACCCGGTATCGTTTTCCGCTCTGGCAGGAGTTTTTTCAAGGTAAAGTCAAATCATGGAAAGAGAAATTTACCGAATTGTCACACAGGATTCAAAAGGTCAGCTTGTGACCAAGGATTTCGAATCTTTGGATGAAATTCGCGCAAATTATCATCAAATTGGGACAGATAATTGCAGCACGAAAAAAGAATTGAGAGATTTACCGCTCTTTCGGGGCCTGATCGGTCCAATGAAAGAAGGGGCCTCCATCATCCGGTACGAATCGCCTGAAGTTTTCGAAAAACTCACCCAGGAATGGTTTGCCGCGGTACCCGTGAAAAGCCGCCGCATGAAGCTGAATTCGAAGTCCCCAGTAGCAAATTCCTGAAATTTTACAACTCCCAAATCCTGAGAAAAGGCTCCCCAATATTCGCGGGAGCTTTTTGTTTAAATCTGAATATTTCAACTTTCGATGAAATCTGTTCCACCCTCTTGACGCGCTGTTTTTTTTGTGATATAATTTTAAAAGTTACCCGCCAGTTTCCTCTTTCCGCACAAAAATCATGGACCTTATTCGTTTTTCCATCAATAATCCGGTCAAAATTGCCGTTTTTATTATTCTGATTCTGGTTTTTGGTGTCATCGCGCTGGATCAGATCCCCATTCAGCTTACGCCTGACGTGGACCGCCCGACGATCACCGTTTTCACCCAGTGGTCCGGTCGAAGCCCCGAAGAAGTCGAAGAGTCCATCATTCTGGAGCAGGAAGAGAAGCTCAAATCGATCCAGGGCCTCTGGAAAATGACCTCGTACGCCCGGCTTGGACGCAGTTTCATCAAGCTCGAGTTCAACGTCGGGACCGACAAAACCCGCGCTTTGCAGGAAGTCGCGAACAGTCTGGACGAGGTGAAATCTTACCCGGAAAACGTGGACAGGCCAGTGATCCGTATGCAGGACTCCGCCAGCGACGACGCGGTAGTTTACATGATGCTCACCGCAAAGGACACGTCGTTCGAAGTGGCCGAAATCTACGACTTTGCTGACCGTTACATCAAGCCGCCGCTGGAACGAATCGTTGGCGTCTCCGAGGTCGATATTCGAGGGGGACGCGAGCACGAGCTTCATGTGCGTTTCAACCCGTACAAACTGGCGCAGTACGAAATCAGCCCGGTAGAACTTCTCAACGCGCTCCGGTCGGATAACGTGAACGAATCGGCGGGCGATATGCCGGGCGGACGTCTTGATTACCGATACAGGATCCTCGGCCAGTACCGCTCGCTGGAGCCGATTCTCAAAACCGTCATCAAACGCGATAAAAACGGTGTGCCGATTTACGTCGAGGACGTCGCTATCCCTGAGCTGGTGCTCGAAAAAAGCATTCACTTCGACCAGAGTAAAGGTCAGACCTCCATGTCGGTCTTTGTGAAGCGTGAGACCGGCTCGAATGTGCTCGACATCGTAAAGCAGGTCAAGGAACGCATCGCCGAGATGAACGCCCCCGGCGGGATGCTGAAACGTTTTCATCACGACCGTTACGGTCTTCAGCTGCACATCACGTATGAAGACGCGAACTACATCAACCTCGCCATCGCCAACGTGCTCCAAAGCCTCTACACGGGCGGATTCCTCGCGGTGCTCTGCCTGATCCTTTTCCTTCGGAGTCCCCGCCCGACGGCGATCATCGCGGTCGCGATCCCACTTTCGGTCATTGGGACGTTTGTCGTTCTGTGGTTCTGCAACCGAAACCTGAACGTGATCTCGCTCGCCGGCCTGAGTTTCGCAGTCGGGATGGTGGTCGATAATGCGATCGTGGTGCTCGAAAATACCGACCGCCACCTCTCGGAAGGCGAACCTCTGCACAAAGCGGCATACAACGCGGTGCGTGAAGTGTGGGGGGCCGTGCTTTCCTCGACCCTGACGACCATCGGCGTTTTCGCCCCGATTTTGACGATCCAGGAAGAAGCCGGCCAGCTGTTCTACGACCTGGCGCTGGCGATCTGTTCGTCGGTCGGAATTTCGCTCATCGTCGCCTTCACGATCATTCCGTGCGCCTGCTCGCTCTTCATGAAACCGCACAAAGAAGTCACAGGCTGGAAAAAATGGTTCAGCGATTTCTTCGGGATCGTCCCCTTCTTCGGCTGGATCTGCGACAAATACGCGGACTTCATTTACATGTTGACGGCCAAAAACTTCATTGGCGTCTGGTGCCGGCTCGTCATCGTGGTCACGATCACCGTCGCATCGGTCTCGCTTAGCGTGATTTTAATTCCGCCGGCCAGTTACCTGCCGAACGGTAACAAAAACTTCACGTCCGCGAGCCTCGTGGTTCCGCCGAGTTACTCCCTGATGCAGAGTTACACAGTGGGCCAGCGCCTCGAAGACGCGATCCGCCCGTTCTGGGAGGCTAAATCGACCGAAGAGGTCCAGAAGTACCTGGAATCCAAAAACATGAAGATCCGCGACTTCCAGACCGGCCAGGTTTACGAAAAGGTTCCGAATCTGAAGGACTTTTTCTTCGTCGTGGCGAATAACTCGGTCTTTATGATCGGGATGAGCGGCGACCCGGAAAACGTCAAGCCCGTGGCGAGTATTTTCTCGTACGCGATGCGTGAGATCCCCGGCGCGACCGGCATGGCGCGGCAGGCGTCCATCTTCGGAAAAACCGGCGGCGGGTCCAATGCCGTGACGATCGAAATGTTCTGCGACGAACTGGAAAAACTGCGTCCCAGCGCATCCGCCCTCCAGAAACGTCTGCGCGACATTTTCTCCAAGTTTTCCGTGACCTCGTACCCCGCCAACTTCGACGAGGCCGGGCCGGAGATCCACCTGAACGTGAATCAGGTCCGCGCGAAGGACCTGGGGCTGAGCATCAACGACCTGGCCGTCGCAAGCCGGGCGTTCATCGACGGCGCGTACGTCGGCGACTTCAACTACGAGGGGATCAACATCGACCTGATCCTGATCCGTGACCCGCGCGTCAAGATGGACCCGGCCATGTTCCGCGACCTACCCCTTTCCGTAGTCGATGAAAAAGGCCAGCGTTCCATCATCCCGATCGGTCAGGTTCTTGACGAAGAATTGACCGACTCGACCCAGCAGATCATGCGCATCGAGCAGCAGAGAAGCATTTCCCTGACCGTTTCGCCGCCGCCGACCATGGCGCTGGAAGAAGCGGAGCGGATCATTTCGGAAGAGATCGAAAAAGCGATCGAAGAAGGGGACATTATGCCGGGGGTCCACTACCGGTACTCCGGAAGTTCGGACCGCCTGACGCAAGTCCGCACCGCACTGATGGGGAAATGGACGGGCTGGAACCTGGAATCCGTCAAGAGCGTATTTATGAGCCGGTTCTTCATCGCCCTGCTCCTGACGTACCTGCTGATGGCCGCGCTTTTTGAAGATTTCGTGTACCCGTTCGTCATCATGTTCAGCGTGCCGCTGGCGTGCGTCGGCGGGTTCATCGGACTGTACTTCATGCACAAGATCGACCCGAGTCAGTCGCTGGACGTCCTGACGATGCTCGGCTTTGTAATCCTCATCGGCGTGGTGGTGAATAACGCGATCCTGCTCGTGTACCAGGCCCTGAACTATATGCGGGGCTTCGGAGAGAGCGCAGAAGACCGCATCGAGCCGCTCCCGCCGCGCGAAGCGATCCGGCAGTCGGTCCGGACCCGAATGAGGCCGATCTTCATGACGACCAGCACGAGTCTGGCCGGTATGTGGCCGCTGGTCGCCGCAAGTTCCTCGGGAAGCGAGCTTTACCGTGGACTTGGCTCGGTCGTTCTGGGGGGGCTGGCCTGCGCGACGATCTTCACGCTCGTAGTCGTCCCGCTGCTTTTCAGTCTCGTAATCGACCTGAAAGGCGCTCCAAAGCCAATCGAGTTCGATTAAGTGAATCATATAAAACGAATAATGAGGAGCAAAACTTTAACCTCATTATTCGTTTTTTTCGATCAGGAACAAAAATTCCTGGTTCTTTTTCTCCTCCTCCCGCAGCCACTCATTGGTCCACTTCATGCTGGCCATGACGTTCTTCCGGTGGTCGATCTTCAGCATTTGACGCAGTTTTCCAACGGAGTGGATCACCTCTTCCAGCTCCGCAGCCGTGGCGCGTCCGCCGGAGCTGTACGAGAGCAGAAGCCACCGCGCGTTGGTCCCCTCCAAGAGTTTCTGGATCGCTTCGACCGCCAGAAACCGGTTCGTCTCCGGGTCGCGGCGAAACTCCTCAAAAACCGAGGCGGCCTGCACGTCCGAAGTGTCCGCGCGCCGGTTCACCTTTCCGAAAAGTTCCGGCTCGTCGTTCAGAATGACCGATGTCCAGAAATGGTAGTACGACGCGTACCGGACCCGCGACGGGGGCATCTTTTCGTTGTTCGAGCCGTAAGGGGGGTCAAAGTACGCCAGATCCGCGTGGATTTTCGGCATCAGCTCGAACACATCGCCACGGAAAACCTCGTTTTTCTGGCGGTTCACCCAGAGATGGGGGAGTGTGAGGTTCAGGTCCTGGAACGACCGCGGCGACCACTCCCGCAAGTACGACGAAAAGTGCCCCAGCGTGCTATCGACCCGATCCAGCGCGAGGATCAGCGACGTCAGCGCCACCGCCCGCGGCACGGGGTCCAGCTTCAGACGGTCGATCTCCTCGCGGATCCCGTCCAGCCGCTGCGTGTTTTTGAGCTGGAACGGTTTTTTCGCGTCGGGGAGTTCCCAGACCGGCCGTTCTTTTTCGTCCGGGTCGCGCCCGTAATGAATGGAAAACCAGCCGTCACGCGGCGGAACGTGGTTCAGGTGGTCGATCAGCTCGGCGTATTCCTGCGGCTCGCGGTCGTTCAGAAGCCAGCACGTGCCGAAGACCTCGGACCAGACCGCAATGTCGCTGGCAACGACGCGAAAATCCCGCTGGGCGAGGGCCTGCGAGACCCGCGTCGTCCCGGAAAAAGCGTCCCAAACGGTCCGCGCGCCGGTCGATTCCACCAGCGAAAGGATCTGGGGAAGAAGCTCTTTTTTCGAACCGGCGTACTTGATGCCTTGCGTCTGAATTTCCATTCTGTTCGCGAAAAAACGTAAAAAATCGGGCCAAATTACGAGTCGGGAAAACCTGGTGTACGCGGTGGGATTTCCAGAAACCGCCATTTCTAAACTCCAGGCCCGTCCCACTTCAACCCTTTTATTTAAACACGGATTTCCACGGATTCAAGGGATTAAAAGGATTTGATTTTCAGGGGTCAAAACCAGGAAAAAGACTGGAATCTCCTTTTAAAAAATCCGTGAAAATCCTTTTAATCCGCGAAAATCCGTGTTTAAATTGAGGTTTGAACCACGCTGCGCTCACCCTTTGGTGAACTCTAGCGGGGCCTTACTGCAGGCTCTTCACGCTCCACTTCTTCTCCGACGGCGCGTCGGTCCAGTCTTCCCGCACACGGAGTTTCAGCTCACGCGTTTCGCCTGCGTCGAGGAAGAAGAAATCATCCTCGGCGACAAACTTGCACTCCTCCGGCTCCAGGTCAAACCACGTGATGATCGACGGGGCCGCCGTGTTCTGGATCCGGACCACGTATTCCGTCAACCGGTACGAACCGTCGCGGGTCGTTTTTTCGCCCAGAATCTCCAGCTTTACGGCCGGTTTCGGCGCCTTTTTCATCGCTTCGGTCAACGGCGCGAACCCCTCCGCAGCCGCCGGCCAGTTCACCGGAGAAGTCGTGTATCTCCCGTAAAATTCGGGCGTTTCCATCTGCGGGATCGTCCGCGGCCAGTACACGCTGCGCGAGACGAGCTTGCCGTCCGCCCAAAGCTCCGCGACCGGGAAGAAGAAGCGGCTCTTGTAATCGGCCGGGATCTGGAAATCCGGAAGATCTATCGCCGAATCCTCTACACTCCACGCTTTTTTCTGCTCGTAAACGGTCTGGAACGAATCGTTCAGCACACGCACGCGCAAATACGGGGAAGACGCTTCCAGCGTCTTCTTAACAATGCTGGAAGCATCGTCGCTGCAAGAATCCAGATTCAGGACTTTCGCCTTCATCGGGACCGCCTCGCCGGCCTTCCAGAGGATCCGCGGAAGGTCGAGCATCACGTGCGTCGGCTCGTACGCCCACCGGACGAAATAGTACGGCCCGACCGGCTGCCCGGTCCCATCCACGAGCTGGATCGCCGCGATGGTCGGCCACGAGCGGGAGAAAACCCACGGCATCATACCGGTCGTGACGGGGTAATTCGCCTGTACGCCCTCGCACATCGCCTGGTAAAACTCCCCTGCTCCCATCTGGGACCCGAACGCGAGCGCCTCCAGATCCATCGTCTCCGCCGTCACGAAATGCGACGCCCGGGTCAGCATGCGCGGCACGCGGCTCGGGAAGTACTCGACGTAGTGGTGCACCGATTCCGGCGCCAGCGTACGGTACTCCTCGGCGTACATTTTGTTGGCGTACTGGTACTCGTCCGGATTGATGTACGGACGAAGCGACCGCGGCGAAACGACCGAGTGGATCCCGCTCTCCGCCAGGTACGGGTA
>JAFTCU010000131.1 GCA_017454585.1 Thermoguttaceae bacterium
GATCGCGAGCGGCTCGTTCGCGCAGGAGTAAATCGGTTTCAGTTCCGGATCGTTCACGAGCAGAAAGAAAAGCGCGTCGGAATTGGGCCGGATCCCCCGCAGGTACTCTCCCTTCATCAGCGGGTCGTGCGTCAGAGTCGAGATCGCCAGCGCGATCTGCTGCGAGTCACGGTACGGCACGTGCGAGTAATTGTCGCCGTCGGGCAGGTACTCGCCGCTCGGAACGTAGAGGTGCAAAATGTAGTCGCGCAGTGAGCAGATGTTCCGGTCAAAAACGGGCTGGCCGCCGACGAAAGGCCGGAGGAGAAACTCCGTGCGGAACTCCCACGAGGCGCGGCAGAAGCCGTAACTGCTCCCTTCACTGTGGCGGGGGGACTGGTACTGGAATTCCCGGACGGGGATCAGCTGGTCGTAGATCAGCCACGCGCAGTACTTGTACGGCTCGGGGTTCACGTCGTGGATGGCGATCGCCATGCTCAGCGTGTCGCGCAGGATCATCGACTCGTTCCCGTGCCCGACGAAAATTCCCCGGCCAAACGGCGGGTACGAGCATTCCAGACGGACGGCCAGTTCCTGCATCCGGGCCTCATAAAACGCCCGTTCCTCCTGGGTCAGCCAGTCGTAGAGCCAGTCGTAGATCAACGCCGCGGTGTAGATCGTCATGCCGGTCTCGCGGGTAATGTCGAGTACGTTCCCGAAATCGACGCGGCGGAAGTAGTTCGTAAAGTACACGATCGTGTCGCGGCCGAGCGTCTCGTCGTCGGTCATGACCGCTTTGAAGGCTTTGAACTGCGCCATGGCACAGATTTTCGAATCGTAACCGACCGCCATGCATGAAAAGTCGAGCGGGTTCCCGTCCGCGTCGAGTTTCTGCTCCGGCTTGCGCCAGATGTTCCGTTCCATGTCGCTTTGCGTGCGCCACGTTTCCTCTTTCGGCCATTCCCTGGACGCCATGGTCCTCACCGTCTCCCACGCGACGGCGTTTTCGTTGAGTTCCAGCTGACTGCGGAGTTTCGGAAGCGTCTGGGCCGTGAACCAGAGCCGGGGGTGCGACTTCGGCGGGACGATGGCCGGAACGTAGTTTTCCGCCGCCTCGGGGACTTTCGGACCACGGTCGCGCCAGGCGAGCAGCCGAACGAATTTCACGTGCTTCGGAAGCCAGAATTTTACGACGTTTTCCCCTTCCTTCAGCTTGAGCTTGCCGAGTTCCTTCTCGATCAGATCGTTGGTCCCAATGGGGGGCGAGGCGAGGAAAACCGAAACGACCGGCTGATCGTTGATCTGCACGAACGCCGGGAGGCCGCCAAATTTGGATTTGGCCTGCAGAATGAAGTCTTTTCCTTCGTCCGTGACGGAAACGACCGAGCGGATCTGGTAAACGCCGGCTTCGGAAGCGTTCACGCGGAACGTCAGGTCGGGCGACGCGAGGTCCTTCGGCTGAACGACTTCGAGCGGCTCAAGGCCGGGTTTCAGAATGACGTGATCGTCCGTGACGTCGAGACGCCGGGCGTTTGGCTGGCCTTCGGAGACGGGAAATCTCATGATTTGCGCCGGAACCGCGGAAACCGCCAGCGCGAGAAAAACGACGGAGAGGATGAAGTGTTTCATGGGAAAAAAGGGGGGAAAAATTTAAGGGGTGGGAAGGTGGGTCACGGATTTTCCTGACTTTCGATGGGCAGGAACACGAAAAAACTCGTGCCGGGGCCGGTTTTGTTCGGGCGGACGCGAATCGTACCGCGGAGCAGACGGAGGCACCTCATCACGATGTAAAGGCCCAGGCCAGTCCCTTTTTTGCGGCGTTCGAGCTCCCCGCCAAGACGCACGAAGCGCTGGAAGATCTTCTTCCGCATTTTTTTAGGGATCCCCGGCCCATTATCGCTGATTTTGACGATCAGCCGCCGGGAACCGTCCTGACGCACGTGAATATGGACCCGAGGCGGGTCACCGCCGTACTTGATCCCATTATCGATCAGGTTCCGGAAAATCATTTCGAGCAGGATCCGGCTCGCTGTGATCTTCACGTCCTGGCCGCACGTGATCTCGATCCGTTCCGGGGGCAAATGGTGCAGAATCGTAATGCTTCGGGCCGCGCTTTCAAGAACCTCGCGCAGGCTGACATTTTCTGGCTCATCGCCGATTTTCAGCCCCGCCTCGAGCTGGCCGGCCCGAAGGACCTGATTAATTAAAAGGTCCAGCCGTTCCACTTCCTCCATCATGCCTTCATAAAAAAGGAGTTTTTGCTCCGGGGAAACATCGTACCGCGTGAGCATCTGGATGCCGAGTTTCAGCGAAGCGAGCGGCGATTTCAGCTCGTGGGTCACACTATTAATAAAATTGCTCTGACGGCGGTTCAGATTCACCATCTTGATCGAAAGGACCAGATATGTGATCGTCCCGGCCAGAACCAGTGAGAGGAAAACCGACCCGAGCGAAAGGAAGACCCAGTACAGAGCCGGGTTCGACTGCGTACTCTTTGCCGCGAAAATGTTCGTGATGATCACGCCCACGAGAAGCACCACGACCAGCACGATCATGATGACCGCCAGCGTGATGGAAAGTTTCAGCGTGACGCGCGCAAAACGGGAGTCCTGAGCCATAAAAAGGTTTCCGCTTTCAGTTCAGTCTAGTTCAGTCCGAGCTTGTAATTCGCCGCCTTGAGCGTGTTGCCGAGCAGCATCGTAATGGTCAGCGGCCCAACGCCACCCGGAACGGGCGTAATGGCCGAGGCTTTCGGCTCCACCGCGGCGAAATCGACGTCACCGACAAGACCGGC
>JAFTCU010000132.1 GCA_017454585.1 Thermoguttaceae bacterium
CCTTCCAGCACTCGGCCGTTTGGGTCATGGAGTGGAAATTCCCCTCGCGGTCCCAGTAGTCGTAAACGTTGGCCGAGGTGAAAACGTCCACGAAGTACGCGTCCATCGTCGGCAAATATTTGCGGTCAAGCTCCAGGTTCCTCACGAGGAACGGCTTGAAAAGGTCCGGCCGCCATTGGTAACTCTGTGCTTTCGCGCCGTGGTTGATCCACGCCTTTCTCGGTTTCCCGTCCGCGTTGAAGTCGATCAGGTCGTAAGAAAAACCCTCCGCGTCCGGGTAGAAATCGATGTAATTGTCGTGCACGCCGAACGGGATCCCCGCGTTGGCGCAGGTTTCGGCCAGTTCCTTCAGTTCCTCGTAGGTCCCCAGACCCGGCAGGACGCGCGGCTGGTCGGGGTTTTCGTTCCAGATGTCGGGCAGACGGACGTCGTACCCCCAGACCTGCCAGACGTGCTTCAGGAAAAGCGCGTCGTTGACGCCATATTGAACCGCCTTGCTGACGTCCTCAGCGTCTTTGGCGTACCGGCCTCCCCAAACGTCGAACGTCAGGCGGCCACGCTTCCGTTCCACGCCCGGCGCGGTTTTCGGAAGCCACGAATTATTCTTGCGGTACTTGATCGCCGCGTTGAAAGCGCCGCCCGAGGCCGGAACCAGCGCGAGTTTGAACGAGTTGGCCATTTCCAGCGTGCAGAGGTTTTTCTCTCCATCCACCACCATCGCCACCGGCGCGCAGGAGGCCCCCAGGCAAATCGACGTTCCGTTCGGGTAGTCCATCCCGATGTGGCTCGCCGCCAGGTCGTGGCCGCCCATCCCCTTGCGGAAGGCGCCGGGATTTTCCGCCACGAAGCCGTGCCCCCAGTAGATCCGTTTCAGAGACTGATCGGAGCCGCCCAGCTGGAAGTAACGCAGTTCAGCCGGGTTGGACTTCGGAACATCTAAAACCAGCATTCCATTCTCGGGGTAAACCTCGATCAGAATCGGAAATTCCTGGTCGTTCGTCAACAGCGTCGCGGTGAAACGCAGGCGGTTCGGGTCTTTCGGGTCCGGGGTGAGTTTCGGCAGTTCCGTGAATTTGGCGCCCGTCGAATTCACCATCTGCGAGCCAACCGTGAAGGAAATCCCGTTAAACGTCACAAAGGACTCGGGTTTTGCCGGGTCGCCGATCGAGATTTTGCCGTCCAGCAAACCGTTCGGGCCGGGCGTGATGACCGCGGAATATTTCTTGCTCAACGCGAGCGTGAACGGTTTCCCCGCCGGCGCATCGGAAGCCGCCAGGGACTTTCCCCGACCCGTATTAATGGTCAGGCCGCTGAGGAAGCAGCCGTCGCACGTCGTATTATTTTTCGGCCCCGGGTTCACTTCGACGATCAGCTTGATTGCCTTCCCGGCAAACTTTTCAAGCGGGAAAGAACGATCCACCCAATTCGTGCTTGCAGTATGGAACTCTTCCAGAAGCGTTTTCTCCTGGGGAATGATTTCTCCCCGTGAGTCATATTTTTTTTCGCTGGCCCAAAACCGGAACGTCACGCCGTCAGTCGGCGGCTCAGGCGGAAAAACTTCACGGACGCACGCGCCGTAATTCATCGAAAGGCCCGGCTCATCGGGAAGCTGGACCTCGTAAGCCGCGAACAAACTCCCGCCCCGCGGCATGTACGGCGGATGGGAGGAAATACACCGGCGGCCTTTGTAAGAGCTGGTATTATAAGCCGCCCGGGAATCCGGGTCGCTCCCCGTGAAATTCGGGAGCAGGAACGTTTGATCATCGAGCGTCCGCCACGGGAAGAACGATTTGCCAATGAGCGAAACGCCACCGATTTTCACCACGGTTTCCGCGTCCGTCTTTTTCACCTGCGGGACCTTCGTCTCAATGACGCGGACCGCGTGGGCCTCGTGGGTTTTGCCGTCGGGCGTCGTAAAACGGCACTTCACGTGGAGCGGGTAGTGTGCGCTGTACGTTCCCTCAAGCGCCTGGAACTGAAAAGCGGTTTCCAGCGAACCGCCGGCCGGAATTTCGACGGTCTTCGTGATTTTTTCGACGTTTTTCCCGTCCAAAACCGGCGCGATCGTGTCGCAGGAGTAAAATTCGAGTGCAGCGGAAAGCGGCGCGTCTGCGGCACTGGAAAGCGTCGCGTTCAGCGTCTGGACCACGTTCAGCTCCGTGATCAATTCCATCGGAGCAAGCTGGACTTTCACCGGCCCGGCCTCGTTGGTGGAGACGGTAAAGGCGAGCGGTTCGTACGGCGCGTCCTCGGCGGCCAAACGTCCGCAGTTCATCAGCACGCCAAAAAAGAGGGCGAGGCACAAAAGGGGGAGGGTCTTTTTCATGGGAAATCCTTTTCGGAAGAAAATGAATTCGGAGGGGAATTTTCTAACTATTATACACGATTCGGGAGTTTTCCAATAGGGGGGGGGCTGGTGACGCCGAAATTTTCTGGTATATTAAAGGGGTCGGCTTCGTTTCAGGTGAAGCCTTTCCTTCCTTTAGCCCCCCGGATCCCATCATGAAAAAAAATCTTTCCTTCCTCCTTTTTCTCGTGACGCTCTGCGTTTTTACCTCGGGCGTCTCCGCTCAAAATCTCCTGATCAGTGACTTCAAACCGGACGGGTTGAAGTGGCGTCAGGTGATGGGAAGCAGTAATCCTCTGAACTATGTACCGGAGGGCTTGAAAGCCTTCGTTCGCGCCGACGATTCCGAAGGTCTGGAACGGCTGAGCCTCGACGCAAAAGTGAACCTCGACCTGAGCAGCTGGAGCCAATTCGTCCTGAAAGCCTCCGTTTCCAATCCCAGAGCGTTCACCAGCACGACCCTTTATTTCCACAGTAAAAAGGGATGGTTCTCCGGCGGGAATGCGCTCCCCGGAAAAGACGGCATCCTGCGCTTCCGCAAAGCCGATTTCCGCACCGAGGAAACCCCTGAAGGCTGGGACCAGATCGATACGATCCGCATTTCATTCTGGCGCATAGGGAATAAAGACTCGGAGGTCCTTTTCCAATCGCTGGAATGCGTCGCAGAGCCCGTGATTTTCGTCTCCATTCTGAATTCTGAAGGAATCGAGCTTTGGATCGGCAAGAATAACGCGTTCCTTTTGAGTCAGCGTCTCGCGTCCTTCGGAATCAATTCTGATCGCACCGTCATGGCCAAAAAAGCGACGGAGGCGGAATGGCTGGCCCTTCTGAAAAACCGCCAGGCCTGTTTCATCAATCACACGGCGCACCTTCTGCCCGAAACGCGGGAGCTGCTCGAAAAATGGGCGCAGGAAAACCACACGGTCGTGCATTTCCTGAATACCGACCTGAGAGACGAGCCGATCGAAGTGGAACCTCTGATGAAGCTCGTGGCCAAAGCGCCCAGAATCGAGGAATTGATCAAAGCGCGAAGCTTTTCGCGCGTCGAAACCCTTTTTGGCGAAAAAGTCCCCGAAGCGGCCGAACTCCGCCAAAAGGCGCAGGAAATTTTTGACGCTGAAGGGTTAATTGCCGGGTGGAAATTCTGCGAAAAAATCCATCAGGAAAATCTTGGGAAAGCCGCAAAGGCCCTGAAAATCGCCGATTCCTTTGAGTTCCGCGGCTGGTGGAATCACAATGGTTTGGGCGCCTACCCGGGCGACTGGGCACGGACGGCCAAAGAGCTGAAAGCCGCCGGTTTTAATGCGGTCATCCCGAATATGCTCTGGGTCGGTGAGGCGCTTTTCCCGAGCCAGTATGTCCCAACGAGCGAAAACTACAAAAAGTACGGCGACCAGTTGAAGCAGTGCCTCGACGCGTGCCACGCCGAGGGAATGCAGGTCCACGTCTGGCGCGTCTGCTGGAAGGCGGACTGGCACGTCTCGCCGGAACGTCAGAAAGAATTGGAGGAGGCCGGCCGTCTTCAGAAGTCCGCTCAGGGAGAAACGCGGAATTGGCTTTGCCCGTCCAACCCGGAAAATGCCGCTCTGGAGATCAACACCATGATGGAGATGGCCGACAAATACCCGATCGACGGCGTACACTTCGATTACATTCGTTACAACGGAACGGAAGGATGTTACTGCGACGGCTGCCGCGAGCGGTTTGAAAAGGCGATCGGGAAGAAAGTCGAAAACTGGCCGGCGGATGTAAGGCATCATGGCCCACTGTACCAGGAATTCGTTGACTGGCGCACGGGCCTCATTACGCACGTGGTGAAGACCGTCCACGACCAGATGAAAGTGAAGCACCCGAACGTGAAAATCTCTGCCGCGGTCTTCAGTGGGTACCCCAGTTGCCGGGAATTCCATGGCCAGGATTGGGTCCTCTGGGCGAACGAAGGCTGGGTCGATTTTCTCTGTCCGATGAACTACACACTAAACGCCGAAACTTACGAAAACATGAGCACGAATCAGGCCACGCTCGTGAAAGAAGGCTTCCCGCTTTACTTCGGGATCGGCGAGTGGAAACTGGCTCCCGAAGAGACGATCAACCAGATTCGGGCGGCGAAAAAAATCGGAGCGAAAGGGTTCACGATCTTTGACCTGAGCGAAAAATCTGCGCAAAATATCTGCCAGCCATTGACGGAATAAAGAATTTCGCGCTTTAAAAGAATTGGAGGTTTGAGGAAAAATCTTCCCCAAACCTCCCTGATTTTTTGCCTTTTCAGAAAGCCTGAACCGTTTTCATTTTTTATCGACCAGTTCGTACGCCAAAGCTTCCATTTCGGCACGGACTCCCGCCAGGGTCAGTTCTCTCTGCTGAAGGGCTTCCTGCTTTTCCCGAAGCTGACGGGCGAGCAGTTCCAACTGTCTTTCCCGCTCGGAAAGCGAGCTGGCCGGGCGTGAAACCGGAATCTCCTCACGAGAGCAGGCGCCGCGAATGATTTTCTCGGCCTGTTCGTGTGCGATTCTCAGGATTTCCGCGGCCTGGAGCTTGGCGTTTTTGACGTCTTCCTGAATCAACGCATCTTCCCGCTGTTTCCACTGGTAATCTTCCAGTCCTCTGCGGGTTTCCATTTCCTGATGAAACTCACTCCTTTCTTTCTCGAGTTTTTTCTGCTCCATAACAAGCTGCGACATTTGAAGTGACGCCTGGGATTTCGCGTCATCAATGATCGTCTGGGCCCGCCGCTGAACGTCCGCCAGAACCGCCGCAGCCTTGTCATTGGCACTGGAAACGATTCCTTTCGCCTCGACCAGCGCGTTCAGGTGCGACTCCTGAATGGTGCTTTTTTCTTTTTCCAGCGCAAGCTGAAGCTCCTGAAGGGATTTTTCCTGAGCGGCGAGCTTCTGGGATTTTTCCTGAATTTCCTGCTCGGCGGCCTGCTTGAGTTTTTCAATTTCTTCGCGGGCTTTTTCGAATTTCTGGGTCAGCGTCCCTTCCGCTTCACGTGTCGAATTGAGTGACGCAGCCTTGGAAATTTCCATTTCTTTCTGAGACGCGTTTTTGGCGTTCTGAATGATCATTTTGGCTTCTTCCTGGGCACGATGGAGAAGCATTTCCGCTTCACCTTTGAGCGAGGCCACTTCGGCAATTCCAGGACCTTTCAGAGCCGCGATACGATCGTGAACACGTTTTTCAACGGCTTCCTCCATTTCCAGCATACGCTTCTGGAACGTTTCTTCGAGCTTCTTTTCCTTGTCAGCGAGGCGAATGCGTTCTTCCTTGAGGAACTTTTCCCTCTCGGCTGCTTCTTCGAGACGACGGCGAATCTGCGAATTGGCTTCGCTCATCATCTTCTGGGAAGTTTCGGTCTGCTCGTTCATGTAGTTCATTCTTTCCCGATTGAAAATCTCGCGGGCCTGCTGCAGTTTTTTCTGACCCTCTTCCAGTTCAGCCCGTTCTTTGACCAGTTGCTCACGGGCGATCTGGGTCGTTTTTTCAGCGCGTTTTTGTGCGTCTTCCAACAAAGCCGAGGCGTGTTCGTTGGCGCGAGACACTGTAGCCCGAGCTTCTTCCAGCGACTCATCACGTTCCACAGTAAACGTTTTTTTCTCGGTTTCAAAAGCGGCCAGTTTCCGGGCCAGATCCTCTTCACGAGCGGCCAGGTTCTGCATTTTTTGCTGGATTTCGTCCTCGGCTTCCTGACGGATGGTCTGGATTTCCAGCTTTGCGTGAGCGATTCTCTGGGAAATTTCGCCGTCGATGTCCTGAACCTTCTCACGGCTGATTTCGTGGGCACGTTCCACTCTCTTCTGAGCTTCAACTTCCGCACGCTTGGTGATCTGCATGGCCTCCGCCTGAGCGTTGGAAATGGCTTTTCTGGCTTCCGCTTTCAGCGCTTCGATTTCCGCTCGGGCGCTTTCGGATTCTTTCTGCCAGTTACTTTCCAGCTCCTTCAGCCGTTCCTGAACTTTCCCTCGGGTGCTTTCCGCAAATTCCTGTTTCATTTGAGCCAGGTTTTCCTGAGCGTCCTGCTGGTCTTTCTCGAATTTCTTGATTCTTTGAGCAAGCCTTTTTTCCCGGTCATCGAGTTCCTCACTCTTGATCTGGATCTGCGCTAACTGGTCCTTGAAATTATTCGCCAGCTGAGCCGCTTTTTTCTCCAGGACATCCTGCTCATGAGCGCGTTTTTCCTCCATTTGCTCGATCTGAATCCGGGAATCCTGTTCAAACTTGTTCTTTTCGGCCAGGAACCGCGCTTTTTCCGTTTCCAGTTCGTCAGTCTGTCCCTGAAGTTCCAGCGCACGAGCCTGCAGTTCCTCCTTTACCTGCTGCTCTTTGCTTTCAAGTTCAGACGTTCGCCTTTCCAGCTCGTCCTGAATGTTTTTAACCTCTTCGCTGCGGATGGTATAATCTTTCTCGGCCTCAACCAGTCTGGAAACTCGTTCATCCAGTTCCGCAACGGCTTCTGCGAATTTCGTTTCCTTGTGTTCCAGCTCCAGGCGTTCATCATGCAGGAGATTCTTTTCATTCGCGATTTCGTGCATCTGATCCTGAATGGCCAATTCCGCTTCACTCTGGATTTTCTGAATTTCCTGATTGGCCTGCGTGAACATCATTTTGGACTGTGCTTCCGCCTCATGCAAAATGGAATCGCTTTTTTCCTGCGATTTGGCGATTTTCTTCTGTACCTGATCTTCAGCGGTCTGAATAAGCTGCGAAGCCTGATTTCTGGCATTGAAAAGGGTCTTGCGAGCCTCCTCCTTCAAGGCTTCCAACTCCTTGTTTTTCTGATCTGCCTGAATTTCCCACTGAACTTCCAGCTCGCTCAGGCGGTCCTGGACCTGCTGCTGAAGCGTCTTTGACATATTCTTCTTCATGTCAGCGATTTCCGCAAGCTGCTGCTCTTTGGCGACATTGAATTCGGAAATTCTGACGTTCAGTTTCTTTTCAGCTTCTTTCTGCGCCTCCTCACGCACCATCAGCTGGTTCATCCGGTTCTGGATCTGCACATTGGCTTCATTGATCATCTGGCGGGCCGCGTCACGCTGGTTTTTCATGTACGTGTCGATTTCATCGTACTTGTCGCGGATTCCCGCTTCCAGATTTTTCTGTTCTTCCGCCAGCCGGGCACGTTTTTCGTTCAGGATTTGAATTCGGGATTGAATTTCCTGCTGACTGGCCTGACGTTCCTGGGCTGCTTTCTTTTCCTTTTCCTCAAGAATAGCAAGCCTCTTTTCCAGATTTTGTTTCTTGGCCTGAAAATCAATGCTCTGGTTCTCAAATTCCTTTTCCTTTAACTGGAACGCGTAGAGCCGATTCTCCAAATCTTCATTCTTTCCCTGAAATTTCAGCTCTTTCTGATGCAGGTCCGCAAGCCGGTTCTGAATCTCCTGATTTCGCGCCGCTTCCATAGTTTCCTGCTGAGCCACTCTTTTACGCAGTTCAAGTTCACGAGCCGAAACCTCTTCTTCGCGGACACGAAGCTGGGCAGCGACCTGATTGGCTCTCTGCTGCAATTCATCACTAAGGCAGAACGTGGAATCGTTTGAGTTCGTCATTGATTCATTCCTTCGGAAATTTCATAAAATACGTGCCCTTACACAATGTGTGCAGGGAAAATCAGTCTCTCTTGTTATAATCGTCAAAGTTTGCCTATTTTCTTTAATCGTTACTTTAAAAATATTCTGAATTTTTTGTCAAAAAGAATAAATTTTTTTCCACCCTTAAAAATTTTCAGGAAAAGGGGATCGAATTCGGCCACCTGTATTTTCTTCCCTGACTGTTTCTTTTGTTTTCCTCGATTATCTCAATCTCCTTTATTTCTGTCAAGCTCAGACTCGAAAATCTTTTCAAAATCTGAATATTTTGTTCTTTTCTGCCGGATTTCAGGGCGGGTCTCTTGAAGTCAGGGCAAAATATGCTATAATTGGTTAATTGGTTCAAACTATTATGGAGGATAAAAATGGCCGAAAATCGTATTTTGATTGCAGATGATAATCAAACGAACGTGGAACTGCTCGAAACGTTTCTGTTGGACCTGGACTGCAAAATTGAATTCGCCAGTGACGGAGCGGAGACGATGGAAAAGGTGGCCTCTTTCCAGCCGGATCTGATCCTGTTGGACATTATGATGCCGAAACTCAATGGGTTTGAGGTCTGCAAAAAGATCAAATCCTCGCCGGAAACGTCGCAGATCATGGTTTTGATGGTCACCGCCCTGAACGAACTCGGCGATATTGAACGCGCAGTGGAGGCCGGCTGCGATGATTTCCTGAGCAAGCCGGTCAATAAAGTGGAACTCCTCAAGCGTGTCCGTAACATGCTGAAGCTGCACTCCGTGACCGACGAGCTGGAACGTCTCCGCGCCTACATTGATTCCATGGAAGCGGAGCAAGGCCCGTTGAAGTGAATGACTTGATGATTTATTCTTCTAATTTTATGCCATGACCCCAACCCTTTTGATTTCCGTTTTTTCGTTCCTTGTGGGGATTTTTTCCCTTTATGTTACGAGGAAAGTCTGGAAAAAAAGAGCGGAGGCCTGGAAAGGAATGGAAGATTCACCATCGCTCCAACGGATTCAGCATTACGCGCGGGTTCAGTACCGGATTCGAATAAATCTGAGTATTTCGTTCCTCCTTTTAGCCTTTTGCATTACCGCGTTTGATTTTTATTTAAAACAGGAACGTCTTTATGAGAGTGCCGTCTGCCTCACGGTTTCCCTTTTCCTGATATTATTATGGATCCCCCTATGGGGAGTTGTGGACGCGCTGAGCAGTTACATTTTCCTCAAAAAAGAAGATTCCCTCCAAATCATCGCTGAGGAAAAAGAAAGAATCCGAAAGAAACTGAAAGAAGAAAACTGATGGAAGAACAGAGGAATCGGGGAAAAGCGTTTTGCTTCTTTTTCTTCCTTTCCTCTCAAGGTTCGCCAAAACCTCAATTTAAATACCAACTACCACGATGATCGACGCTTATTCCCTTTGCCCGGGCGGAACCGGGAAGAAAATTAAATTCTGCTGCCGGGGGCGGCTGGAGGATTTTCGCAAGATTTACAAATATATTGACGGAAATCAGTACACCGCGTGCCTGAATTACGTGGACACATTGCTTAATACGGACCCCAAATGTGCCTGCCTCCTTGCGATTCGCTGCCTCGTTCTGAAAGCGATCGTGGACCGGGAAAATGATTTCACGGAAACGGCCAAACGTTTTTATGAATTTCACCCGGATAATCCAATCGCAGTCGCAGAATCGGCCCAGGCCCTTTTGATCGAGGGTCTAAAAGCGATTAAGACCGAATTCGGGAACGTGACGCCTACTCAGCCGCTTCTTCAGATCCAGGAACGTGAAAAGCTTCGTGATGTTATTCGGGAAGTCGTTTCACGATACGAAAAAGCCTTTTACGCGCCTCAGCCATTCCAGTACGAGCAGGTCGTTCTCAATCTGGTTCAAATCCTGCAAATGGTGATGAAGGCCGGTTTTTATGAATCCGTCAACGCCTGGTTGGGGATTATGCCGGAACTTCATCTGGAATCTGAAACCCGCAAAAAATTCATGAAAATGCTGAACCAGCTCAAGACGAATAAAGCGATCCCGCTCTGTTTCCGTGTGGGGCTGAAAATCCGCTTTGCGCCTGAAGACGCCTCGTGGAAAGAAGATTTCGACCGTATTATTCAGGAATCCGCTCTGAAACTTCGCTGGAACCAGGCCATTTATGATTTAAAAACACTGGCCAGTCAAAAGGCGGAAATCCTCAAGAACGCAGCGTTCTGGTATGATTTGGCACTTCTGAGCGAGTGGCTCTGCGATTTGGACTCTGCGAAGAAATTTTGGAACGAGTACCTCGCCTGCGCAGACGTTCCATTTTACGATGCTCTGGAAAAACGTATCCGCTTGAGTTTCTTCAATGACTGTCCATTCCAGGATGAAATGAACATTTGCACGCAGGATTACCCTCTGACGGATGCGCAGGCTGTTCTGGAAAAGCTTCAGGCCGAGCCGACTTTCGCGCATTTGGAAAATATGCGTAACCAGAGTTTGAACGGTGAAAAAATTCTGGCCGCATTTGATGTTCTGGACGCACCAGCCGTCACGACCATTGAGGAATTGAATCTGGAGGAGATCCCTGTTGTGATCGCCAATGCGATTTTATGGTCCGCATCGGATGAAAAACCCGCGCATCTGGAAGTGATCAACGTTCTGGAAGGCGGCGCTTCTTTCGTGCGCGAAGCGATGGAAAGCGTCATTCAACCCTGGCTCGCCGGCGAAATGAAACAGACTGTTACACGGAACATCTCTGTGACTCTCGACTCGATTTTGCGCAAAATTAACCTTCCTGCCGGCATTTCGGATGAGAAAGTCCGCGAGGTGAAAAACGCCCACTGCCGCTCTATCCTGTTAAACCGCTGGATCAACTACCCGCTGGGGATCCTTCAAAATCATTCCATTCGCAGCGCGGCCAAAAAAGCCGAATTTCAGGCTCAGGTAGAAACGGTTCTGTACGCGCTGCGCCATTTGCTCGAACGGGAGAAAGTCAGCGCTTCCATCCTCGATGAACTGCGTTCCGCATTGAATCTCGCGCCTCTTCCGGAAATCACGGCTGAAATGATTCCGGCCCTTTCCCCGATTTTCTACGATCAGCTTCCCAAAGAACTGATCACGCCAGAAATTCTGGAACAGGTTTTTTACGTTTCCCGAATTTTCAACTCGAACAATATTCCGCGACCTATTCTTGAAATGGCCGAGAATGATGAACGGTATTCGCCTCAGCTTCGTGTAGAAATTCTGAAAAACCTCTGGAGCTTGTCCCCACTGGTTTCCCGCACACAGGAAGTCATCAAAAAAGGACGGACGCTGTGCAAAGACAACAACCTTTCCGATGTTTTCTTCGATATTATGGAAGTCGCTTATTCCGTCAGTGAGGGAAAATTCCATACTGTGTTCGATCGAATCAAACACATTCGTCAGGAACATTCGGACGATGCTGACGCGATGCAGTACGTTTCGCAGCTGAGCCAGTACATGTACGGAGTGATCCAGAATATGAACCCGGCAGATTTAAGCGCGTTCCAGCACAAAACACCTTACGACCTTCCGGGCGTGGAAAACCTGAACGCCGGCAAGCTGGAGGAAGCTCTGAATTCCTTGCGTGAACAACCGGAAGAACGTTAGACGAAAGGCGAGGCAAGCGGAATGTTTATTGCACTGGAAGGCGGTGACGGCGCCGGAAAATCGACGCAAATCCCTCTTTTGAAAGCATGGTTCGAGGCGCAGGGATACAACGTGACCGTCTGCCGTGAACCGGGAAGTACCCCGCTTGGCGAAAGGATCCGTGAAATCCTCCTTTTTTCGAAGAATCTGGGAGTTTCGCAGATGAGCCGAATGAGCGAACTTTTGCTCTTTATGGCTGCGCGTGCCCAAGTCGTGGCGGAAATCATTCGCCCTGCACTGGAACGCGGTGAAGTGGTACTCGCGGATCGATTTCTCCTTTCGAGTATCGTGTACCAGGGCTGGGGTGGTGAACTGGATGTTGAACAGATCCGTCAAATCGGCCAAATCGCTACCGACGGCGTACTTCCTAACCTGAATATCGTGCTGGATGTTCCTCTTTCCGTGGCAAAAGCCCGACGAACAGAAGCGCCGGACCGGCTGGAATCAGAAGCGGATGAATTCCACGAACGTGTTCGCGCGGGGTTCCTCACCGAGGCGGCTCGCGACCCGGAAAAATGCGTCGTCATTTCCGCAGAAAAGACCGTGGAAGAAATTTTCGAGCAAATCAAAAAAGCGGTGGAGCGCAAAATGTCACTCCGGGACTCAGAAATTTTTTAATTCTCTGAGTTCCTGATTTCCTTTTCCTCAGCCCAATTCATAATTCAGAATTCAGAATTCATAATTAAAGAAATGGTTCCATTCCTTGATCTTTCCCGTCATATTGCTTCGCTGAAACCTTCGATTAAGGAGGGGCTCGCCTCAGTGGTCGATTCCGGGATTTTTGTTTTAGGGCCAGAAATCGCTCAGTTTGAAAAAACTTTGGCCGGGTACTGCGGTACTCGTTTCGCGGTGGCTTGTGCCTCCGGCAGTGAGGCCCTTCTTATGGCGCTCATGGCGATCGATCTGAAACCAGGCGATGAAGTTATAGTTCCTTCTTTCACTTTCTTCGCGACTGCCAGCGCAGTAGTGCGCCTCGGAGGAACACCGGTTTTCGCCGACATTTGCCCGGATTCCCTGAATATGGACCCAGCCGATGTTGAACGAAAAATCACGTCCCGAACGCGGGCGATCCTTCCCGTTCACCTCTTTGGCCGGGCAGCCGAGATGGAAAAACTCGACGCGATCGCAAAAAAGCAAGGGCTGGAGCTCATCGAGGACTGCGCTCAGGCGATTGGGGCTGAGGCGGTTCTGGCCGACGGCCAAAATCACCGCGTGGGTTCCATGGGGTCGATCGGATGTTTCAGTTTTTATCCAACGAAAAATCTCGGAACGATGGGCGACGGCGGTGCGCTGACGACCCAAAGCGAAGCGCTCGCTGAAAAGCTGAAACTCATTCGCGGGCACGGGATGCAGCCGCGCTACTTCCACAAAATAATTGGGATCAATGGCCGGCTGGACGCTTTCCAGGGGATCGTGCTAAACCAGAAATTCCCCTGTCTGGACGGTTGGACCGCGGAACGCCAGCAAATCGCTGAACACTATCTGAATCTTTTCAGATCGAAACCGTTTTTGGAAGGCAAAATCCAGCTTCCGGCCCAACCCGGAGCAGGGCGGATGGTCTGGAATCAGTTCTGCATCTGCACGAATGAACGAAATGACCTGGAAAAATTCCTCTCGGATCGCAAAATCGGGACGGCCATTTACTATCCTTTTGGTTTGCATGAGCAGGAATGTTTTCGTTATTTAAACTACGCGCCGGAAGACCTCCCGGTAACGTACCGCGTCTCACGGTCCATTCTCGCGCTTCCAATTTTCCCCGGGCTGACGTCCGACGAACAGGAAGAAGTGGTGGACGGAATCGCCGAGTTTTACAAATAATTCAGTATTTTTATTAAAATGAACCGTATTTTCCTTGACTGGAACCAACCCAGTATTCCGGCATTAATCGATTGCCTGCTTGCTGCTTATCGTGTCCCTGGCTCAAATTACTACGATCTTTCGGATTACGTACTGGTCTTTCCCAACCGTGCATCGAGTAAACGTTTTCTCACCCTTCTTGCGGATTGCGCATGGCAAAACCATTGCACGATTGAGCCGCCGCGCGTAAAGCACATGGGCGACTTTATGGAGCTTCTTTACGAACAAAAAGCCCCTTGCGCGTCCCTTCTGACCCAACAGGTTCTTTGGGCGGAAGCTCTTCGTGAAGTTCATGCCGAAGCCCCGAACCTTTTCGCTTCCATGTTCCCAGCCGCACCGGACGAAAAAGACACGGAAGCCTGGCATATACTTGGGGTTCAGCTCACTGAAATTTTCCAGGAAATCGCACGGGAAAATCTCAGTTTCAAGGAGGTTTACGCCCTTTGCCAAGCCCTCGCTGCGGAAGCGGAACAAACCAAAAAGACTTTCTTCCCATTTCAGGAAGTACGCCGGTGGGAATTTCTCGCTGCGGTAGAATCGTTGTACTTTCAGCGCCTCGACACTGCCGGACTTTGGGACAGACAGGCCGCACGTCTGTTCGCTCTGCGGAACAATCCGATCCCAACCGCCGGAAACGCTCCCGCTTCCCCTTCCGCTTCCGGGCTGAATCTTCTGACGTCACATGATTTTCAAATCAATTTCCGGCTTGGGATCGTCGGCTGCGTGGACCTGAGCGCCCTTCAGCGTGAGTTTCTGAAACGAGTCTCCGCTCAAACGGACGTTTTTATCTTCGCTCCTGAATCGATGCAAGACCGTTTCGAGGAAGATGGAACTCTCAAGACTGGCCATTGGTCCCAAATCGACCCGGAACTGAATGAACGGTTGAAGCAGAACCTTTTCCAGGAAACCAAACCGGAGGAACAGGTGCAGCGTGTTATAGAGTGGCTTCGCAAAATCGCACCGCAAACAAGCATCGATGAAATCACGCTCGGCCTGGTGGACGAATCGCTCGAACCGATCCTACTCCAGCAGCTCGCTCTTAATGGTGTACCAACGATCCGTTCCGGTAAAAAAATGCTCCCGGATCTTCAGCCCTGGCGTCTTGTAAAACGGATGTACGAGTACTTCCAAAGCATCGCGTCTTACCAGCCGGGCAAACCGCTGGCTGAACTGATGGAAGCCGTTGGGCCGGAATACGAGACACTCGCGCTTTTTTTGCGTCAGGAAGACGTCGGAAACTACCTGCGTTCCCTGCATGACGAAACGGGTGAACCTCTGATTCCCGGCGACTGGATCGTAGAGCTTGACAAATACTTCAATCAGTACTACCCGGCCCGAATGCCTCACCCGGCGTCGAAGGGCGCGGAAAATCTTCGAAACGGTTTTCCCAATCTTTTTTGCGCATACCAGACGATTCACTCCATTTTGTTTGAATACGCGGTCGAGTACGTGAATTTCCATTCCCTCCTTTCCATCGTAATGCAATTCCTGAAACGGATCTGCTGCTGGAAAGTCAATTACGACTCGGAGGATGAGGAGGAGTACCAGATCATCCGCGGGTGTATGGAGCTAAACCACGTGTTCAGCGACAAATTGCAAATCCCACAGCAGTTTTTGCCTTTCCTGGACCTGAATCTCCCTCAAGCGCTGAGCCTCCTTTTGAACCAGACCACCTCGAAACAGATGGTGACCTCCAGTATCCCGGGAACCATTTCGATTCAACGCTGGCTTGATTTGGCTCTGGATGATTCGTCCGCGCTCGCTCTGCTTGGAATGAACGAAAACTTCATCCCCGAGTCCATTTCCGAGCACATTTTCCTCCCGAACCAGCTCCGGGAAAAACTGCACGTCAAAACGAACCAAAATCGGCTGGAACGCGATATTTATAACCTTTCGCTGATCCTTGCTTCACGCCGTGATATTTGCGTCACGCTGGGTCGTATCTCATCAGACGGCCAGTCCCTTTTCCCCAGCCGGCTTTTGCTTACGGATACGTCGGACGCGTTGATTCCGCAGGTTATCGAACTGTTTGACGAGCCCAAAGAACCGGAACTCACAGGAATTCAAAAATCCGGTCAAAAAAAAGCTTCACGCCTTTTTCAAACGCCAGCCATCCCGGAATCCTTCCCGCCGATCTGCGATATGTCGGTGACAGATTTTGCGGTTTATATTCAAAACCCCTATATTTTTTACCTCCAGCGCGTTTTGCGTCTGAATGAGGTAAATGATTCGGCACGTGAACTGGACGCGGCAAACTTCGGAACCCTTTTCCACGATGTTTTACAGGCTTTTGGTCAGAAAGAGATCGCCCGGCAAAAGGAATCAAACCTCAATTCCCTCACGGAATCTGCACGTCTTAATGACCCGGAAGCATTCAAAGCCGAAAAAAACCGAATTCAAAACGACCTTTTGGGAATCCTGAAGCAGTACTCGTTTGCCCGTTTCGGCGCACAGGCGCTTCCGATCGTGCAAATCCAGTGCTGTCAACTTGAAGAGCGTTTGAAATTCCTGGCCGAAAAGCAGACGGAGCAGTACCGCGACGGCTGGCGTATCTGGGCCGTGGAGCATCCTCTCACCGCATACCTGCGTGAAAATGGCGGGGCCGGCGAGATCCTGAAATTCGGTCCGACAAAACCCTTGGAAACCTCGCCCAAACCCATGCTCATCCACGGAAAGCTCGACCGGATCGACGTCCGCAGGCTCGAAGACGGTTCGACCGAATGGCGGATTTGGGACTACAAAACGTTCAAGGAAACACCGACCGAAAAGCATTTCGGCCGAAAACAGTTAAAAGACTCCGTAGAACCAGATGACTGGAAGGACTTCCAGCTTCCGCTTTACCTCCATCTTCTTCGTTCGGCACGCCAGTCGGGCCTTCCCGAATACAAAGATTTGAACCAGATCGACCCGAAACACGTGCGAGTCGGTTACATTCTGGTCCCAAAAAAGGTGGAAAGCACACAATTCTGTGCGGCGGACTGGTCCGAATCGGTCTTCCGGACGGCCGAGGAGAAAATCCGTGAAATCGCGGCAAAGGTTCACGCGAAAGAATTCCCCAATACAGGCGACCTCTCCATCTGGGACCGTGACACTGTGCTGGAATGGATCGCGAACGGCCCGGAAAAATAGGAAACGAGAATTTAAAATGCACGCTTTGGCCACCCTGCTTTTTTCACTTTTCCTCACAGTGCCTCTTTTCGCCGCGGGGGTCAATGAGCCGCCCAGCGAAAAAACGCCTAGTGATGGTTTCGCGGTCTCGCACGACGAAACGCTTTACGGAAAGGCTTTGGCCGTCCGGAAAGTCGAGGACTCGTTGAATACGACCGACCTGGCGCTCCACGGCGACCGGCTTTTTGCCGTCGGAAATGGCCATTTGACCGTTTACGACGTTTCCGACCCCCAAAACCCGCGCGAAACCGCCACGCTGCTCGGCTTGGGCGAGTCCCGCCAGGTCGTCTGGTACAAG
>JAFTCU010000133.1 GCA_017454585.1 Thermoguttaceae bacterium
GCTCCCGAACATGAACCGCCCGCCAATGTACCCTTCGCGATCCTGGTACGGCAGGCATTTGGTCCCGGCGGTGGGGGTGAACGTCGTACCGTTCATTTCGCCGCAGTAGGTCGAACGGAGCACGTCGTGGTCCGCGCCGCAGTAGTGACTGTAATCGTCTCCGCCGGAACGGTTCGAGCCGCTGTAGTACATGCTCTCGTAGCAGGCCGGCACGATGAACCGCTCGCCGACCAGGTACGTGTTGGAGGTCCCGTCGCGCACATCGCCGACCGTCGTTTTGGAGTAAAGGTAAATCGTCCCCGTGTGCTTGGTCCCGAGTTGGGGCCAGCTCTTGGTGGAGCGGTACTTTGCGATGGTCGCGGCATCGGGGCCAGCGTAGGAATAAACTGATCCTTTTCCGTCGAGGTACGTGCCGTAGCACGCGGCGTAATCGCTCTTGGTGCTCATCGACGGCTGCGTCCCGTTATAAAGCCCCTGCTGCAGGGTTTCGTAGAGTTTGCACGGCCGGCGGGACGGGCAGTGAAAAACCGCCAGCGGCGTGCTCATGACCGTAGTGGCGCCGGTCTTTTGAGTCGCGGAGGGGGATTCCGGCACGGCCCCGTCTGCAGGGAGCTGGAACAGCGCGTTCTGCTCAAGCATCGGAAGGATCGCGTAGCACCAGGAGCCGGACTGGGTGTAACCGAATCCGCCCTCCGGGTCGCCCATCCAGTTATAGCCGTAACCACCGGACGGGTACGCACGCGAGGCGCTTTCCACGTTCAGCATCGCAAGTGCCAGGTTTCGCAGATTATTGCCGCACTGCATGACCCGCGCCGCCTCACGCGCCTGCTGGACCGCCGGCAGGAGAAGCCCCACCAGCATCCCAATGATGGCGATGACGACCAAAAGCTCAACGAGCGTAAACGCGGAACGACGCATTTTTTCCTCCTGGGTCGAACTAAAATGGAAATCAATCAAAAAGCCAATCTTCAACGTCTTCGGTTTTCTCTTTGACTTCTTCCTCGCTCATCGTGTCGGCTTCTTTGAATTCATCACGCAGTCCCTGACGCTCGCAGCCTTCGACGTAGATCGCCTTGTACGGCCGCGCGGGGCAAATCGACTCGCAGCCGCCGCAGCCGATGCAGATCGATTCGTCCACGTGTGGGATGGTCAGGCCCTTTTCCGGGTCGCCGTACGGAACCATCGAGACCGCCTTGGTCGGGCAGTGCTCGTCGCATGCGCCGCAGAAAGTTCCGTCCACGGCCACCACGCAATTTTCCTGGACGAAACACACGCGCCCCATCTGAACGCGGTTTTTGAAGTAGCGCATTTGCTCGGCGGGCGTTTTTCCCGGGTCTGGACGTTTTACCGTTTCTTCACGCGTAATTTCGCCTTTGGCTTCATTACCGCCTTTCATCTTGCGGGCCATGTGCAGAATATTGATCGCGCCGTTCGGGCAGACCTCCGAACAGACCGTGCAGTCGTAATTGCAGAAACTGTTCGTGAAGTCCATGACTGGGGCGAACATTCCCTTCACGCCGTACTCGAGGAAGGCCGGCTTGAGTACGTGCTGCGGGCATTTCGCGACGCAGAGATGGCACGCGGTGCAGTGGTGAAGCAGGTGCCCCACACTTCCCGCTCCCGGAGGAGCCACGGGATTCTGACGCGCCCAGGCGTGCTGGCCCGTTTTGTATACTTTGTCGGGCTGGGGCTTCACCATGACCGTGTTGGCGACCACGGCCGCGGTTCCGGCCACGACCGGCACGCTCGCCGCCATCGATGCCGTTGTGATGAGGAAATCGCGGCGGGCCTGGGCTTTTTCAGCGTCCGATTTATGCGTAATTTCGCCTTCTGTTTTGCGCGTAATTACGCCTTCGGCTCCATTACCGCCTTTCATGGCAGGCAGAAGGCCGCCGATCGAGTAGGTCAGCGCGTCGAATTTACACGAGCCGAGGCAGTTGAAGCAGTCCACGCAGCGCGAAGCGTCCACGGCTTTCCCTTTGGAATCGAGGCAGGACGATTTGCACTTTTTCGCGCACATGCCACAGCTCTTGCATTTCGACGCGTCGATGCGGATACGGAAGATGGAAAAACGGCTCAAAAGGCCCAAAATCGTGCCGACCGGGCAAATCGTATTGCACCACGTGCGGCCGGACCGCCACGCCAGGATCCCGATCACCGCGAGTGAACCGAACGCAAGGCAGAAACTCCCGACCGAAAGCATAACGTGTGAGTAAGCGATGTGGGCAAAAGAGAGGCTCCCTTCGGAAACAAGGCACGTATTATTGATCAGAACGTAAAACGGGCGAAACACACCATTCGCGATGCGCCCGAAAATCGAGTATGGCTCGATCACGTAGAGCAGACAACCCAGCCCCACAAAACCGGCGCCAAACGCAACCAGAACCCCAGCCCAGCGTAAAAGTGGAAGCGGTTTTTTGTAACGGTACGTTTTCCCGCCAGGCATTCTTTTGGAAATCCAGGCAATGACATCCTGCAAAATCCCAAGCGGACAAATGACCGAGCAGTACAGACGCCCGAAAAGGAATGTACAGATCAATATCGTAAACACGATCCAGTGTGCGTGATGAAGAAGCGCAGGGAAAAACTGTATCTTTTCGAGCCAGCTTCCGTCACTGGCGTTCAGATTTCCCGGGTTCTGAACGGTCCCGAGAAACGCCTGCGTCCAGTCGAAGAAAAAGAGCGTAACCGCCGCGAACATAACCACGGCAAACAGGATTCGGAGGGTTTTAAGTATCATTTTGGGTCCTTTGACTCTCTGAAAGTTAAGAAAATTTGGGGCTTCCCGGAAGAAATTCTACCGGGAGAGTTTCCTGATGGCGGCCATGATCCCGTTAGCGTCCAACCCGGTCTCGGCGAGCTGTTCCGTCCGTGTCGCGTGCAGGATGAAACGATCCGGAATTCCAAGGCGAACAATTCGCGGCGATGAGGGCCAGTCATCTGGCCGGGCATCTTGAGCATCATTCACCATTTCCAGAACAGCCGAGCCGACCCCGCCAATTCTGCACCCTTCTTCCACTGTGAGAGTCCACTTGCTTTGGCGAATGAGCGGGAGAAGTGTTTCTTGGTCCAGCGGCTTCACAAATCTCAGGTTCACGACCGTGAGAGTCTGGCCGCCGATCTGCCTGGCGGCATCAAGCGCTTCCGCAGCCTGAACACCCGTGGCGAGGATCAGCCCACCTCCCGGAGTTCCAGCCTGCAAAATCTCGCATTTTCCCAACTGGACCGGCTGACGTTCCACGCCGGTGATTTTCGGGGCCTGTGTCTTGGAATAGCGGATCGTGAAAGGGCCGGAATTGGTTACTGCCGCATCCAGCAGACCGTTCAGGTCGTACTCGTCACACGGGGCAGTGATCGTCAGGTTCGGGAAGGGACGCAGGTACGCCATATCGTATGCCCCATGATGCGTCGGGCCGTCTGCGCCGACCAGCCCCGCCCGATCCATCAGGAGCGTCACAGGAAGATTCTGAAGGGAAACTTCCTGGAAAATGTGGTCAAACGCCCGCTGCATGAACGTGCTGTAAATGTCCACAATGGGGCGCAGACCTGCCTTGGCTATTCCCGAAGCAAGGACAACAGCGTGCGACTCGCAGATCCCCACGTCGAAGAAACGATCCGGGAATTCCTTCCGGATCAGTTCCAGCCTGTTCCCCTGACACATCGCGGCCGTAATGACAACAACCTGCGGGTCACGCTCCATCAGCTCGCGGATTTTTTGACTGGCGAGTATCGTGTAGGAGTGGTCCGGCTTCGTTTCGCACTCAGGAAGCGTCACCCCCTGAACCATCGCGGGATTTGGAGCGTGATAGCTGGCCGGATCCTCCTCGGCGGGCGTGAACCCGTGCCCTTTTTGCGTCAAAACATGGAGAAGAACAGGACACTTAAACTGGCGTGCCATGCGCAGAAACTTTTGCAGCTGACGAATGTCATGCCCGTCCACGGGGCCGATGTAGCGGATACCCAGTTCCTCAAAAAGCATCCCGCCGGAGACGCAGGCCTTAAACGCCATTTTCAGGTCATGAAACTTACTGCGGATCCCTTTTCCAACGATCGGAATGTTTTGAACCATTTGCTTCAGATCCGCCTTCATCTCCGTGTAGAACGGATTCATGCGCAGGGAATCGAGGTATTGGCCAAAACTTCCCACACGAGGGCAGATTGCCATTTTATTGTCGTTCAGGATCACGGTGATGTTCTTGCGCAGCTCGCCGAGGTGGTTCAGCCCCTCAAAAACGACCCCGCTTGTGAAAGACCCATCCCCAATGACCGCTACAACGTGTCTCTGTGGCTCGTCGTTTTTCGCTTCCTCGATCGATCGAAGAAGATCATCTCCACAGCGCAGACCGAGAGCGGAAGAAATGCTGCATCCGGCGTGGCCCGTCATGAAAAGGTCGTAAATGCTTTCTTCCGGATTAGGATACCCCATCAGACCGCCGCGGGTACGGATCGTGGAAAATTGCGGGAAACGCCCTGTCACCAGTTTGTGCGGGTACGTCTGGTGCCCCACGTCCCAAACAAGCCGGTCGTAGGAAAAATCAAAAACGGAATGAAGCGCGAGAGTAAGTTCGACCACGCCCAAATTGGACGCGAAATGGGCAGACCGCTGCGCGACGACCGAACAGATCGCCTGACGTATCTCAGCCGCGAGCTGATTCAGTTCCGGAACGGAAAGCCCCTTCAGGTCTTGAGGAGATTGTATGTTGGGAAGTAATGGAGGCATGATGAGGAAAAAGGTTAATTACAGGACGGGAGCCGCAGGCCCTCCGGATTTTCCAGGCCGACGAGGAAATCGGCCCTAAAATCATCCAGTCCTCCGGATTCACTTCTTCTTTCTGTAGGCCGGGGGACCGAGGATCTCCTCGATTTGTTCCTCGTCCAGTTCCTCACGGATGATCAACGCCTGAGCCAATGCGTCGAGCATATTGCGATTTTCACCGAGAAGGGCTTCCACCTGCTGCGAAGTATCGTTCAGGATCCGCATGATCTCCTCGTCAATGATCTGGGCGGTTTTGTCGCTGAAATTGCGCTGCTGGGACATTTCCTTCCCAAGGAACGGATGCTCACCGCCCGTGATGAAGGCCGCGGGGCCAATACGCTGGCTCATACCCCAGGCGGAGACCATTTTTTGGACGATTTCCGTCGCGCGTTCCAGGTCGTTTGCAGCGCCGGCGTTCAATTCGTTGAAGACGAGTTTTTCCGCTTCACGCCCACCAAGCATCATCTTCAGTTTGGCGTGGATCTCACGCTGGGAATGCATCAGCCGGTCTTCTTCCGGGACGCTCCACGTGACGCCGAGCGCACGGCCGCGTGGGATCACCGAGACTTTGCTCACGCGGTCACATTCCGGTGTAAGCCACGCGACCAGAGTGTGACCCGCTTCGTGATAGGCGGTTTTTTCTTTTTCCTCGTCGCTGATAATTTCTTCGCGCTTCGCACCCATGAGGACTTTATCGATCGCGTAGTAGAAATCATTCATACCCACATTTTCACGATCATACCGGCACGCCCAAAGTGCCGCTTCATTCACGATGTTGCGAATGTCCGCACCCGTCAGACCGGTCGTCATGGCGGCCAGACGCTCAAAATCCACATTGTCGTTGAGCGGGACTTTCCGCGGGTGGACCGTGAAAAGCTGAATGCGGTCTTTGTGGACCGGGCGGTCCACCGTGACGTGACGGTCGAAACGACCGGGACGCAGAAGCGCCGGGTCCAGAACGTCCGGCCTGTTGGTGGCAGCAATCACGATCACCACATCAGTCGTGGCGAAACCATCCATTTCGCTCAAAATTTGGTTGAGGGTCTGTTCGCGCTCGTCGTTACCGCCGCCCAGACCGGTTCCGCGCTGACGGCCAACCGCGTCGATTTCGTCGATAAACAGGATCGCAGGAGCATTGGAGCGTGCAACATCGAACATATCGCGAACACGGCTCGCACCAACGCCGACGAACATCTGGATGAACTCGGAAGCGTTGATGGAGTAAAACGCGACTCCCGCCTCGCCGGCGATGGCTCGGGCCAGCAGGGTTTTACCGGTTCCGGGAGGGCCAAACATCAAAACGCCCTTGGGGATCCGTGCGCCGAGACGCTCGAATTTTTCTGGATTCTTCAGGAAGTCCACAATTTCAGAAAGGTCTTCCTTCACGGATTTCAAACCGGCCACGTCGGCGAACGTAACAGCATCTTCGCCTCCCTGGAAACGTTTGGCGGGGCTTTTGCTGAAACCAAACATGGGGCCACCACCAAGCTGGTCGCGTGTGCGGCGGAACTGCAGCCAGATGCTTCCCACCAGAATGACCGTCACGATGATCGAGATAAGCATCATGTACCCGACCGCGTCGAGTGATTCCTTGACGTTATATTTATCACCGACCTTTTCACGAATTTTTTTGTCCAGCTCCCCGCCAGCCTCGAGGACCGACGGAAGGGTGGTCGTGAATTTCTTCGGGAGACGTGTTTTTTTGCCGGTTCCGGACTTGGCGTTTAGTTTAGCTTCGGTTTCCGGTTTAGCTTCAGCTTCCGTTTTTGCCTCAGTATCCGATTTGGCTTCGGTTTCTGGCTTAGCTTCGGTTTCCGATTTGGCCTCAGTTTCAGGTTGGTCCTCTGTTTTCACATCGGAATTTTCAGCTTGCTCCGGTTTCGTTTTATCTTCAGCGTCCACGGAGTCTTTTTTTTCTGAATCAGATGAAGAAACTTTGGAAAGCGTGAGGTTTTCCGGCGCGAAAGGCGGATCGACAAATTCGCCCGAGACTTTGTTTGCGTCGATGGTAACTTTGGCGATGTTCCCTGCATCAAGCTGTTCGAGGAAAAAACCGTAATTGATTTGAGCGGATCTGGAAGAATTTCCCATGAAATACCACGCTAAAGCCGCCACCACACCAATGATGAGCAGCATGATCAACGTATTGGACTGTGGAGATTCTTCCGAGCCGGGCTTTTCTGAATCCGGCAGTCCGTCACGTACATCATAAACAGGTTTCTTTGAGGAGGTTTCCTCCGTTCCTTCGTTCTTTTCCTCTTTCGGTTCAGGTTGATTTTCCAAATCGTTCTGAGGAATTTCATTCTGAGGAGTGGGTTCGTCCTGGATTTTATTTTTTTCTGGTTCGGTCATTTCAATTTCAAAAAAAGCATCTAAAAATCAATACAGCGGTAAAAGTCCGCGGTCTGCGCAGTCAATCTATTTTTCTACACTACTTTATTTTACCCGATATTTCTATTGTTGTAAAGAGGCCGGACCCTTTAAAAATGGAATATTTCGGAATCTTTTCCAAAAAAAGAGTAGGTTTGAGAAAGTTTTGACGCTAAAACCCAATAAATCAGAAACAACCCCCCTTCATCTTTAAAAAATTTGCAATATAATTAGGGTTTATGACGTTTAAATAATGTAAATAATGAAATCGTTATTTCCACCTTCCTTTTTACTGAGACTTCCATGAAAAATCTTCCCATAATTGTTGTTTGGCTCTTTTTACTTCCTGCTTTTTTACTCGCTGGAGACACGGAACCAAAAGAACCGTTTGAAGTTCAGGACGATTTTAAACCTCTGAACGAAATTGACGGCGCGGTCCTGGCTGACCTCCAGAAGAAAGGTATCCAGCCCGCGTTTTTAAGTTCTGATCCCGTGTTCCTGCGCCGGGTTTACCTTGACGTTACGGGCAAGATCCCAACCCTTGAAGAAGCCCAGGAGTTTTTGGAAAACCCATCCCCGACGAAACGCGTGGAGCTGATCGATCACTTGCTCGATTCACCTCAGTACGCTGACTACTGGACGATGCGCTGGGCGGATTTTTTGCGTGTGAAGGCCGAATTCCCTATCAACCTCTGGCCCCACGCCACTGCCGTTTATTTTCGGTGGATCCACGATCAAATGAACCTAAACACGCCGTACGACGTTTTCGCCCGTGACCTGTTGATGGGGCAGGGGAGCTGTTTCCGTGCGCCGTGCGCCAATTTTTATCGGGCTGTGGAGCGCAAGGAAGCCGTCGAACTGGCAGGCGCTGTGGTTCTGACTTTTCTGGGGGAGCGCACCGATTTATGGCCTGAGGCGAAACGGAACGACGTGACGAAATTCTTCTCCCGCGTCGCGTTCAAAGGCTCGGCCCAGTGGAAAGAGGAAATCGTTTATTGGGACTTCAAACCGCTTGATTCGTCTGAGGTCGTTTTTCCGGATGGCTCGAAAGGAACGATCCAGCCGAATCAGGACCCACGCGAGGTTTTCGCCGATTGGCTCGTTCGACCGGAAAATCACGCGTTCAATCAGCAGATAGTGAACCGGCTCTGGTTCTGGCTCACCGGCGTGGGGATCATCGACCCGCCGGACGATCTTCGTCAGATGTTCGCGGACGCCCAGCCCCCTGCGTACCCGGGAGGTGAAAACCCACCGATCAACGAGGAGCTTCTGAACATTCTGGAAAAAAAACTTGTGGAAAGCCGCTACGACCTGAAGGCCGTGATGCGGTTCATTCTGAACTCGCGTACCTATCAGCAGTCTTCCATTCCACGCGAAATGGGGCCTGAAAATACCGAAAAAGCTGTAAAAAATCTGGCGGTTTATCCTGTGAGACGGATCGACGCGGAGGTTCTTCAGGACGTTTTCATCGACCTTTTCAACGCCAAGATCAAGTATGTCAGCGAGGTCCCGGAGCCGTTTTCTTATGTGCCGGACCGTGTGCGGACGGTTCAGCTTTACGATTCTGGCCTGACGAATCCGTTCCTTGAGATGTTCGGCCGTTCCACCCGTGACAGTGGGCTGATGGCCGACCGGAACCGAAGCGTGAATGAGGCCCAGCAGATGTACCTCATGAACTCGAACGAAGTGAACACGTGGATCCACCAGAACGTTCAGACAAAGATCCGCGACCTAAAGAAGATCCAATCCAAAAGACCGGAATCGTTCGAGAAAGGCGCGAGAGCTCTGGCTGAGAATTTGTGGCTCAAATTTCTTTCCCGCCGCCCGACGGAAGCTGAGACCAGGTCGTTCGTCGAGATGCTCCAAAGCTCCGACGCCGACGATGCAGTCTGGTTTTTGGTGAATTCAAGGGAATTTTTGTGTTTGCATTAAAAAGGAGTCTGAAAATGATCAATCGTCGTAATTTCCTCAAAACGACCGCCGCGTTTACCGCCGCGGGCCTGGTTTCCCGGGCGTTTGGTGACGAAGCCGCGGCTCCGAAACCCGCTTACAAACCCGGGAAGGCGAAGCACGTCATTCAGATCTGGATGTGGGGCGGGCCGAGCAGCCTGGAAACGTTCGACCCGAAACCGGGCGCGGGGCCGGCGTACTGCGGGGCGTGGGATCACCCGCTCCAGACGAACGTGCCGGGCATCGAGATCAGCCAATCCCTTCCGAATCTCGCCCAGTGCGCGGACCTTTTCGCCTGCATTCGCACCGTGACGCACGAGACGAACCACCACGAGATCGCGGCGTACCGGATGCAGACTGGCCGAATGCCCGGCGGCGGACTCGTGTACCCGAATTTGGGCGCAGGCATCTCGAAGATCTGCGGTGTGGATGCGGGCTACGATTCGCCCATTCCGCCATACGTCGTTCTGACGACCGGCCAGGGGCGCTTCTCCGAATCCGGTTTCCTCGGCCCGAAATACAAACCGTTCATCACGGGCGGTGACCCGTCCAAGACGCCGTTCCTGGTTTCTGGTTACGTTCTGCCTGGGGTGGATGCGGAACATCAGGCCCGCCGTCAGGAAAACCTCGCCAAACTCGACGCATGGGGGAACGAGTTCCCCGAAAACGCCCTGGTCGATGATCTCGAAGCGGCCCGGAAAAACGCGTACCAGCTCATTTCAGGAACGGCGTCCGAAACATTTGACCTGGCGAAAGAGACGGACGAGATGCGTGACGCGTACGGGAGGAACTGGTTCGGCCAGTCGTGTCTGATGGCTCGGCGGCTCGTGGAAAAGGGAGTTCCGTACATCACGATCAACTACAAAGGTTGGGATACGCACAAGCGTCATTTCGAAACTCTGACGCGCCGTCAGCCCGAATGGGATCAGGGCCTTGCGATGCTTCTGAAGGACCTGCGCGACCGTGGGCTGCTCGACGAAACGATCATCTGGTGGGGTGGCGAGTTTGGGCGCACACCAAAGCTCCAGACGGATTCGCCGTGGTTCGGCGGGCGCGGCCATTTCTGCCACTGCTTCAGCGTGATGCTTGCCGGCGGCGGGTTCAAAGGCGGAACGGTGGTCGGAAAGTCGAACGAGACGGGCGAGAAAGTCGCCGAGCGGCCGGTTTATCCGCAGGACCTCCTGGGCTCGATCTACTGGCAGATGGGGATCGACCCGACCGGTAAAATGCCGAACGAAAAGGGCTTCGACATTCCAATCATGGACCCGCCAAGCGAAAGCGGCTGGCTCAAAGAATTGACTTGAAAGAACTGCGGGGACGATGCTTCCAAGGGTCGTTTTTAAGATTTTGTGATTTAACGACATTGGAAGTGTCGTTCCCGTTAATTCTCCTTACTTGGGCGTGTTCATACTTTTTCGGAAGAAATCCCGAACAAGTACAATTTGAATGGGCGCTTTGTAAGTTGTGCCCAGTTGGTCGTATCGGGCAAATGTACGGGGAAACCTTTCTTTTCTTCAAGCGCAAAACCCATTGCGGTGCAACCCTTTATTTAAATACGGATTTTCTCGGATTAAATGGTTTTTCACCGATTATTTAAAGGGATTTTCGAGTACTTTTTGTGATTCTCAATCAAATCAGATGAAATCCTTTTAATTTTAATCCGTGAAAATCCGTGTTTAAATAAAATTTTGAAGTGGAACGCGCTCGCTCCTTGAGAAAAGACTTTGAGGTTGTTGGAGCTTTCTTATACACTTACTCAGTCCGCGTTTTAATTATCTTTTCGGTACGTGATTACAGGATGAACCATTTTTATAAACTCTCTTCCAGATAATCCGTTTTCTGGATCATTTCTGCGAATCGATCAAACACATTCTTGTGATTTTGGAACTCGGCCATAATTACATCCCAGAGCCAGCCTGCGATTTTCATAGAGGAATCAGGTGGGTGGTTGTATGGGTGGTTCGGGTCGCGCCAGTCGAAAAATAGAGAATCATCGGTCGCTTCTTTGTCAGAACTGAAAAAATACGTTGTACGAAAAACCGCTACCAGTCGGGCGGCTGTTTTGTCCCAACCCGTACCCATAAAGTTTTCAGGGTAATCGTGAACCAGACTTGTGGAAGGGTCAAGGGCCGAAATCCGATCCAGTTGCCCCGTTTCATTTTTCTGGAGGGTCATGCCCACCAGTCCTGCAACGTGCGCACCATGGCTATGCCCAATCAGATGCGTTTTCTGAGGGTCGAGGCCCAATGCTCTCATTTTGCTGCGGATTTTCGTTTTTGTGTTGGGGTCGAGAGTCGTGAAAACCCGTACTTTGCCGGCTTGTCCGAATAATATCCAGGTCAGCCGGTCTGCGGTTTCCGGAATGTGCCGGGCCTGTTCGACGGGGATGGCTTTCTTGATGATTTCGGCGAAAATATCCGTTAGTGTAGCCGGATTGTTTGTTTTTCTGCCGAAAAGTTTAAAGGTAATGTTTCCAATCCACTCCGTAATTTCGGGGGCTCCAACAGCCGACCACGCGCTCCAGTCCATCGCCAGAATATTAGCATCGGGACGCTCTTTCGCCAGAGCCTCGGCCAGACGCGAAATGTACTCCTTTTTCAGGCAGCAATGCGCCCCGTGAATGATGACAAAAGTATATTTTGTCGGGTCAACCGCGTTTTTCTTCTCCGTAGGGAGCCACTGCCCCTGATCGTAAATCAGGACGGTACAGGGCACGAAATTGCCGTCTGCCATTCCGCCCTCCGGAAACCTGTCGCCGGCCCAAACTGACGCAATACCTTCCAAAATCGCAAGCATAAAAGCAATCGTTATGATTACCGATTTCATTTATATCTGTTTACAAGTCTTCTTTGTGGCGCAGGATTGTCAAACAGCAGAAAGTTCAGGAAAAGGATTTTATCTCACGAACTTCACTGCGGTACCGTAGGCGAGGACTTCGGCGGCCTGCGGAACGACGGCGCTGGTCGAGTAGCGAACGCCAATGACAGCGTCGGCTCCCATTTGGGCAGCTTCTTCACACATGCGCCGGGTCGCGATCTGACGGGATTCCTGCAACATCTCGGTGTACCCTTTCAGCTCTCCGCCGAGAACATTTTTCAGACCGGCCATAATATCACGGCCAATGTGTTTGGTTTGGACAGTCGCACCTTCCGCGACCCCGAGAATCTGGAACGTTACACCCGGAATAGTGTCTAAAGTGGAAATGAACATAATTGTTCCTTTCAGATAAAAAAGTGGCTGGTTTCAGGCCGGCGTGAGGGATTTTGGTTCACGCTCCGTCGGGACTTTTGATTTTTCTCATTTTACCATACGAAATCCAGATGTCAAGTCCTTACGTGGAGAAAACGCAGGTTTTTCGTCAATTCAGGAAATTGCCCCTCTTAAAACGAAAAGTTTTTTATGAAAATTATCTTTTGTATTTGGCCGATTACTTGTCAGATGTGGAATACTTCCTAAACAGGACATCGATCTGTTTTTTGACATCCTCAAACGACTGGCGCATATACGTTTCACAGCCTTGAGCGCGTCGGCGGTTGTCAGGGGCTAAAATCCGGCATTCGGTTTTGTCGTATTTTTTGACTTTTCGATATTCTCGCCATTTTTCCTTGTACACTTTTTTCTTTTCCTTCATGGTCTTTTCCAGTTCGTCTTTTAACTTGTTAAATTTTTTTTGCACTTCGTCTTCCTTTGCGGTATATTGCACTTTGTTTATTTCTCTGGATCGTTCCTTCTTCAGAACCTTATATTCATATATTTTTCTCTCGTATTCCAGTTTTGCTTTATAATATGCCCTTTTCTTTGACAGACAATCGGCAAGCCGAGGATCTCCAGATGGAAGTTTATACTTTTCACTGCTTTTGGTTATCTGGAGCTTCCAGCCTTTATATTCTTCCAACGTTTTCCACCATCTGCTATCCGGGCTCTTTCTGGAATTGATATTGAAATATTCCTGGATGGGATTGACCAATTTCCACCAGTCTTTGGGCATTCTGGACTCGCCTTTGTGTTTAACCAGCCGATCTTTGATGATGTCGAACACTTCGATCATTTCTTCTTCATCGGCCCAATGTCCCCAGGAACGGCGGCGGTTTTCATTATCAACGATACGATAACGATTCGTCGCCAAATTCTTTTGAAGTTCCCAGCCGTGACATTCATCGACGATATTCCACCAGATCCGTTTATTCATGATTTTCCAATTCAGATTTGGCCGGACCTGAGGGGCTACAATTTCGTACATAAAGCAGTTGTGGAGCTCTTGGTACACCTTAAAATACTTGCAGTGAGAAATGGACTTGTGGACTACAAACTCACGGAATTCCTTCTCTGTAAAATCTTTGGATTTGTAACCCGTTCCCAGAGCGGCATGGTCTTCGCCTATCCAGCAATAAAAGGCCAGGGAGATGTCTTGCGTATTGATGATATTATCAACCGGTTCCATTGAGACCTGATATGTGGCGGCAATGTCCTTGTCGTCATTATCGATAGCGGCTCCTGCAAGAATGATTTTTCGGATATTGATTTTAGCGTTGTCTTTTTTGTTTCTGTTAATCTCCAGCAGCTTAGCCGCGGTGCGAACCACAATACGTGCCCCAAGAGAATGTCCGGCCAAAATCAGGCGTTTTTGTTTCTCCGGAGTCATTTGTTTTATAGCCTCAGCGAGATATTGCGAACAATCATCTGCTTTTCTGACCGCTTCTTTCCATTTCCTTTTTGAGATCAGCATGGGTGACTCCCAACGAATCATGGGCACACCATTGGAATCAGCGCCTTCCGCGTCCGGATAGATTTTGTACAGGGTTCGTCTTTCACTCCGAAACTCCGTCCGAAAGAATTTGATCCCATGGACAAACCAAACGATCGGCCTGTCTTTAGAAGGTTGACTATCTTCAATCCCGGGATCGGTCATTTCTGAATAGACAATAGCAACCTGCATATTGTCATTATCGCCCTGTTCTGGTTCTTTTGCCTGAGAGAACGTAACCAACAAACCGGTAATCAGGTATAACGCTATAAAAACAAAGATTTTTTTCATTAACATTTCCTCTGATTAAATGTAATAGTCTTCTTCGATACTTTCTGTAATATATAACGAATGAGTGAGATGTTTTTCCCAAAGATTTCAGAAAAAAATTCAGCCGTTGCGCGGATCCTTCCACACAAAACCGTGCCTCCGGCCTCTTGACAACGATTTGACCGTTAGTATAATAAGAATAAATATTTTGTGTTACCCCCCAAGGAGCCTTGAGAATGAAAAAAATACATCTGTTACTGGCCTTGTTAATGGTCACATTTAGCGGCCTGGTGTTCGCTCAGGAGTCTAAATTAAACCTCACGACTCACCCGTCCATTATCGATCTGAAATCGAACTTCAAGAATCCGGGACGTGATTACGCCACCGCGCCGCTGTGGGTCTGGAACGATTTGTTGACCGAGGATCAGATCCGGCAGACGATGCGGGATTTGGCGGCCCAGCACGTCGATCAGGTATTCGTTCACCCGAGGCCGGGGCTCATGACACCGTATTTGTCCGACGACTGGTTCCACTTATGGCGGACGGCTCTGGATGAGGCGGAGAAACTCGACATGAACGTCTGGATCTACGACGAAAACTCGTACCCTTCCGGGTTTGCCGGGGGGTTGGTGCCGGAAGCGATGCCCGAGTCCCGAGGCAAGGGGCTGAGCGTTTTTCGCCGGGACGCCTTGACCGATGCGAACGGGAACTGGTCGACCGGTCCTGACATCGTGTACGTGGTTCAGGTCCAAAGCGATGGCACGGCAAAAGACCTCTCTGCGCTCTACCAGCAGGCCAAAGACGAAAAACCGACCGGCGAGTTCCTGAAAGGGAAAGCGGATGGCGTGACGTGGATCCTTGGTCAGTACAAATGGGCGGGTGCGTCTCAGTGGTACGGCGGAATGTTCTATGTCGATTTGATGAAGCCCGGTGTGACGGAAAAATTCATTGAAGTCACCCACGAGGCGTACCGGAAGCGCATCGGTGACCAGTTCGGGAAACGATGCCCGGGAGTCTTCGCCGACGAAGCGCAGATCACCCCCGCAGGGAATTTATCCTGGACGGACGATCTGCCGGAAGTCTTCGCGAAACAGCACGGATACAGCATCGTCGAAAATCTGACTTCTCTCGTCGAGGAATCGGGCGACTGGCGCCGCGTTCGGCACGACTATTACAAGACCCTTCTCTGGCTCTTCACCGAGCGTTGGTCGAAACCGATCCATGAGTGGTGCGAGGCGAACGGGATGCAGTGGACCGGGCATTACTGGGAACACGAATGGCCGGGCGCGTCGCACTCTCCGGATAACATGGCGATGTACTGCTGGCACCAGCGGCCCGCGATCGATATGCTGATGAACACGTACAGCCGCGGCGGAGGGCAGTTCGGAAATAACCGCGCAGGCCGGGAATTAATGTCGGTCGCCCATCAGATGGGCCACGCCCGGACGCTTTCGGAAAACTACGGCGCCGGCGGGTGGGATATTCGCTTCGAGGATCTCAAACGTCTGGGCGACTGGTCATACGCGGTCGGTGTCAACACCACCGACGAGCATCTTTCCTACATCTCCATCCGTGGCGCGAGAAAACACGACCATCCGCAGTCATTCTCGTATCATGCGCCGTGGTTTGAGCAGTACAAGTATCTGGAGGACTACTGGACCCGCCTCTCATATATGCTCTCATCTGGTGAAGTTTCTCAAGCGCGTTTCCTGCTCATCGAACCGACGACGACCGCGTGGATGTACCAGCGTCACGGTCAGTTAGGTCAAATCGGAACTTCTTTCCGGGATGAGATCAACATTCTGGAAGAACTTCAGGCAGATTACGACATCGGGTCGGAGTACCTCATCGCGCGTTTCGGGAAGATTTCGGAAGACGGTAAATTCTCGGTCGGCAAGGCCCGGTACGATTATGTCGTTTTGCCGCAGTCGCTCGAGAACATCGACGTGCCGACGCTCCGGCTCCTGGCGCAATACGCCGGTCAGAACGGTCGAATCATCTCGCTGGGCGGAAAAGTCGCGTTTGTGGAAGGGCTTTCCTTGGAAAAACAGGCCCCGGGCGTTCAGAAACTGGCGGCGGATGTTAACTCGGCCCTTCAGACTCGAACGCTGGCGGAACTCGATTTGAGCAATCAGGCGGTTCGTGTGGTTCCGCAGACGGCCGCGGACGATACGTTCCACCTGCTGCGTCAGACAGACGGGGCGTTTATTCTGTTCCTCTGCAACGCCAGTATGGACACGGCTGCGCAGGGGAAAATCGTCCTGAAAGACGCGCAAAACGTCCGGGTCGAACGTTTTGATCCGTTCACCGGCGAGATCGGCGCGTATTCCGGCCTGACCTACGACATTCCGCCGTGCGGGTCGCTTCTGCTGACCTTTACGGCTGGCAAAAAGCCCGAGACGACGGTCGAAAACAAGTCGGAAGCCCCCGTCCGCGTGATCATTCCCACAAAGGACTGGACGGCCAAACGCCTTGACGAGAACGTTCTGGTCCTTGACTACGTGGACGTTCAGATCGGTGACGAGACGCACCAAAACCAGTACTTCTACCCCGCCAACGCCTGGCTGTGGCAGAAGAACGGCTTCGCAAAATCCCCCTGGGACAACGGCGTGCAGCTTCGCGACAATCTGCTCAAACACGAGTTTGCCGACGAGACCGGCTTTACTCAGACGTACAGGTTTATCACCGCGAAAGAGTTCAAGCCCGGGAAAATGCGCTTCGTCTGCGAATATCCGACGGGCTACCGCGTTTCCATCAATGGGCAGGCGGTCGAGCCGATCCCCGGCGCGTGGAAGTTCGACCGGTCGTTTGGCGTTTATGACATCGCCCCGTTTGTTCGCGAAGGGGAAAACGCAGTCACGCTGACCGCGAACAAAATGACGATCTTCCACGAGATCATGCCGGCGTGGGTCGTGGGTGATTTCTCGCTCGAACCGGCGGAGCAGGGCTTTGTGATCGTTCCTGACCGGGGGCTTCAGGCACCCAAAGAGGAAGTGAAAGAATGGCCGATCGTGCATTCCAACGTCCCGGACGGCGTGGCATGGCTCAGCGCGGGCTTCGATTACCAGACGGGCGTTCGTGACCCGGCCCCGGCCATCACGTTCACGTTCCCGGAGAAGAAGACACTGACCGCCGTGCGGGTCTGGAACTACTGCGAGATCAATCTGGAAACGCGCGGGATCAAAGAGGCCGAGCTGTTTGCCGACGGGCAGTCTTTGGGAACGTTTGAGTTCAAAAAGGGCGACACGACCTCCGAGATGATCCGGTTTGAGCGTCCTGTTATTTGCAAGGAACTGACGTTCAAGGTCCGGTCGAACTGGAAAGGTTTGATCTATCCTCTGGACACGTCGTTTGTCGGCACCAAACGCGAAATCAACGGCAACGACAACGCATTCGTCGGGCTGGCAGAAGTGCAATTCCTGACGATTGCAGACGGTCACGAGACGGTCATTCCCGGAGTCACGGCAAGAGCCACCTCGGAACTGACCCACGGTCATAATCGGTTCGCTCATCTGGCCGTCGATGGGACCGGTTTGGAAACCAGTCGCCAGATTGGCTGGGCGGCTCTGGGCTCGCCATTCTATTCCGGGGCAGTCGATTACACGCAGACAGTCACGAAAACAACCGGCAGGACCGTCATCGCCATGCCTCCGATCCGGGAGGGCTGGAACGGCGCCGTCGCGGTGGTCCTGGTCAATGGGGCGCAAATCGGCACGATCGCTCTGCGGGACGATCAAGTCGAGATTACAGGCGCTTTGCATGACGGTGAAAACGAAGTCACGGTGCGTATATACGGCACACCGAAAAACCTCTTCGGTCCGCATCATGCCGGACAGCTCCGCGGATCGGCCTGGCCCGGCAGTTTCCACGGCGCGCCTGCGAACACGCCTCCCGGTTCCCTCTATGATGTCATTCCCTACGGTTTATTTTATTGATCTTTTCCGTTGAGACCGTCAGGCCGGTTCACATGAACCGGCCTTTTTTAAATTTTTTTAAATTTTTCCCGGAATTTTGTTGCCATTTGAGAACGGTCGTTTATAATTTACTGTATGTAAAGTAAACGACAGAAGCTTTTGCTTTTTTAAGGCCTTGTTGGAGTAATTATAATGATCAAGCGCACGATCCTGCTCACTACTGTTTTTGCAACTTTGCTTTCAGCCGCTTTTTCCGTTCAGGCGGAAAATTACAAATATTACTGGAAGGGCGGATCTGGGGCTTACTTTACTCAAACCAACTGGCAATTAAGCGATGGTACCGCTGCGCCTGTCGCGCTGTCTTCCACCACCGATGTGATTACCGCATACATTGATGCCAGCGAATCAACCGTCAATTTTGACTACAGTCATCTTGGCACTGGGGTCTATAGCCTGACTATCGGTGGTGGATCGGGCACTGTATCGGTTACCCGCAGCAGCGGTTCAACACTTACGATTGCCCCAAACAAATCCGTTTCCGTTTTGAGCAATGGTACTTTTACCGTTAACAATACTACGATCATCAACGCTGGCGGCGAATTGAACGTCAGTGGCGGAACATATAATCCGACTGGCATGACGATTTCGGGAACGTTCAATTACAATTCCGGCAATAATTTAGTCAATGGCAACACGATCACTCTTAACGACGGCGGTGTTTTAAATATTTCCGGAAACGGTCAATTCCGAATCTCCGGTGGATCCGCGGCCCTGAATATCACCGGCGGAACCGCAACCATAAGCAGTATTTCCTACATTGGCGTAACAGCAAACGGTGTCATAAATCAGTCTGGCGGAAACGCAACCTTTAGCAATGCGCTTGTCTTTGGCTGGGGCGCTGGAAACGGGACGTACAACCTATCCAACGGTACGCTCACGACCACGTCGTTTGCGGGTTTGTGGTGTGCCAAATCCTCCGGTTTCAATACCTTTAACGTAACCGGCGGAACGGCCAATTTCAACAAGACTGGTAATTCCTTTGAAGTTGGATTATATAATGATGGAACAAGTACTGTTTGGACTCCCCAGAGTGTTTCCAACGTCTTCAACCTGAATTCCGGAACGGTCAACGCGGCGGATACGTTTGCGGTCCAATACGGCGGGACGCTCAACGTCGCCAAGACGGCGGAGAACACCCTCGGCGACGGCGTCCTCAATGCCAAGGCGATCACGCTTACCAATACAGGCAACCTCAACATGTCGTCCGGGACGATCAACGTCGGCGAAGGCGGGATCAAGTCTTCTGACGGCGCTTACTCCATCACTCTTTCCGGCGGAACGTTCGGGACCAACGGTGCGAGCTGGTCTTCGGCTTTGAACGCGGCGATTTCGGCCAATACCGTCACCTTCGCACCGGCAGACGGCAAAACGATCACGTGGAGCGGCAATTTTACCAAAAATTCCGATCGCGGCACGATAAGAAAGACAGGCGCTGGAACGTTGGCGTTTAATTTAACGTCAGATACTAGCGCCAATACAATTGACGCTAACTTGACTATTGACGAAGGCACTGTTATATTGAACCAGAGTCCTGGCGGCGACAACCGATTTGCGGATGGCGTTGTAGTTAAAGTAAACGCTGGCGGTAAGCTCCAGTGTAACGCGCATGATTCCATAGGATATGGATCAAGTGCGGTTACATTTGAACTGAATGGCGGAGAATTGGCAATTCAGAGCTCTCCTAACGAAACTTTAATAAACAAGACCGTTAAGTTAAAAGGAGGCACTGTTAGTACATTATCTAATAATATGATGGATATTTGCGCTAACGGAAACGCTTTCATCGTTGAAGCCGAAACAGGAGCTACTGCACAAAACCCAACAACATCATACATTAAAGGTTGGCTCAGATTACGAAACACAACTGATTTTGAAATAACTGTCAATGAAAATGCCAAATTGGTTGTCGATAAGAATTTTGGCATTTATGATAATTCTGAATCAACCAAGCCGCTTGTAAAACGTGGTTCCGGCGTCCTGGTTTTCGAAGGCAATAACTCATATACTCAAGGTACAAAGATTTCAGCAGGAACCTTGATTCTTACAGAAAACGGTTCGCTGGGAACCGGCGCGGTCGTCAATGAAGCGTCTTTGGTATTCGCTCACGATTCAGAGCAGACGTTTACCAATGCCGTTTCCGGTAATGGGACCGTTACCAAAACGGGTGAGGGAAGATTGAAAATCAATGCCGCGAATGGGTTCCAGGCTTCTGAACTGATCGTTTCCAATGGGCGGCTCGATTTCCTGGGAACCATGACCGGCGGGATCACGGTTAACCCGAACACGGTTTTCTCCCCCGGCAATTCGGTCGGCACGGCAGATGTTAACGGCTTGTTCTCCCTCGGATCTGGCGCCACGCTGCTGCTGGAGCAGGACTCCACCGGGATGGACCTTCTGAAAGCCACGTCCTTTAATGTCGCTTCCGGGACCATTGATCTGGAGATGGGTTCGGTTCAGCCGGGCAAAACGTATGCGATCATTCAGAATACGTCGGAAGTTTTTGGACCTGATCGTGGTGTAGATTTCTGGACGTCTTTGCTGACGGCCTCAGACGCTAATTACTGGAAATTGTCCGTTGACGGCGATACGGTTTACGCGACGATCGACGCCAATGCCGTTCCGGAACCTTCCACGTGGCTGCTGCTTCTGTTCGGCACGTTCGGCCTGCTCTACTGGCGGAAGAAATAAAACTTACGGGGACGACGCTTCCAGCGTCGTCACAAAAATATAACTTACGGGGACGACGCTTCCAGCGTCGTCTTTTAAAAATGTCTTTATTTTTATGACAACGCTGGAAGCGTCGTCCCCGTATGAGAGATATTTAATACACTTCTGTTGGCATAAATTCGATTTTCGCCTCGCGTTCCGGGCCGACGACTTTCACGCTTTTGACCGCGGCACGGCCCGAGGGGAGGACGCGGAGCGTGACCTCGACGGTCTGCTGGTCCCGGGCGTTCCGCATCGCCTCTTCGATCGCGCGGCCAGTCCCTTCCTGAAGGAAAAACTGCTCGATCCCGTACCGGATGGGGGTCGAGTAATAAGACTCCCTGGTCATTCCGCGGATCGCAACGAAACCGGCGTCTTTCCTGTTTTTGCCCGGGAAGGTGAACGTCTGTTTTTCCATCTCCCAGAAATGCGTGCCCGGTGCCGGTTTCAGGATCGTGTACACGTACCGGCCCTTCATATTTTCATGCTTTTCCCGGGCGGCTTCTTGCAGGTCTCCGGTCAGCCGGCTGAACGGGTAGTTCAGGATCACATAATCGCCGCGGAACGGATCCCTCGGATCGACCGGTTCTGTGCGGACCGTCACTTCGACCGCGTCTTCCACCCAAAACGGCATACTGTACCACGCCACCAGCCCGGCAAGGAGCGCAAATTGGGCGAGAATGACGACCGTAATATAAAACGCACGCTTCATGGGGTCACGCTCCTTTCTTCGCTTTGAACCAGTAAAACGCGAAGCCGAACATCACGACGGCGCAGAAGAAGAAAAGCCCCGCCGCGCCGAGCATCCCGCCCACGTCGCCGAACAGGTCGAAGTAGCGAAAGATCGACCAAAGCAGAAAGTAAAGCACACCGAAAATGAAGGCCGGAAGTACCGAGTCTCGCAAACCGGAATGAATGAACCAGATCGCCAAAGCGAGTATAAGGACGTTCTGCGCGGCCAGCAGCCCCAGCTTTCCTTCCTGTACCAGGCATACCCCCGTCGTGATCGTGAGGTACAACAAACCCGCGGAGTAAATCCCGATGAAGAGCGGCAGCCAGTTCCGCACCACCAGATCCCGCCCAGATTTTTTCGAGCAGGCCAGCAAAATGACCGCCAGAAGGAACAGGACCTCCAGCGCGATCGTGATGAAGTAAAGAGTACAGAATGAATCGATTGGGGACGTCAAAACTTCTTTAAACGAAAACGGGAGCATGCCTCCGCCGAACATCAAAGTCCCCACCGTTACGAGTAATTTGGCGGCAGGTGAAAGCGTTTCTGATCCGCGGAACCGGGCGTTCAGGCGAGGCGAGTACGCGAGGATCAAACCGCAAATCACATAGTAAAGGGAGGTCCCATACGGATATTCCCACGCGAAAGGGATGACGAAAACCCACCAAAGGAGCACGAGCGCGTAAAAAAACCGGACCGTCGCCCTGCTTCGGCTTCCGGCCTCCAGCCACGGCGTGACCCAGTATCCCAGCGCGAGCAGAACTGGCACCGACCAGCAGACGTTGGGAACGTTCTGTGCCCAGGTCCCCCCAAACAAACGCAGGAAACCGGGCGCGAGGTGGGAGTAGCCGCAAATTTCCCACGGGATCCAAATCAGAAGCAGGGCGCAAACCAGGGCATGCACCACCGGCGTACGGAGGCCGATCGCCAGCGCCAGACTCCCCACCGCCCAGTACCAGAGCAGATCGGGCGCGTGAGCCGAAACGTGGAAAATCTGACCGATTTGCCAGATCCCCACGCCGAACAGGATCGCGCCGAAGAAAAACGCCACCTCGGAAAGAACAGGGTGTTTTCGGGCCCCGAAAACGCCGCCCGCAATGTACGCCACGGCCATGGAACCGAACACGATCGTGAGTTTCTCTACGGCCGTCATTGCCGCCCAGTTGAAACTCACGAGGAGAAAAATCGAAAGCCCGAGCAGAAAAACCCCGAGCGACAGGATCGTCAAAAGGCCGGTCCACTGCAGGGATTCCGTTCGGGAAGGGACTTCGTACCGGGCGAGGATCGACCCTCGCGTTTCCTCCGTAATGAGTCGGTCCTGAACCCACTCCCGGGACTCTTTCTCGAGAAACTGAAAGCTGGCGTGGGTGAGTTTTTGCATACGAACCCCTCCAATTTGAGTGTTACTCTAACGATGCGCCGCTGGCGGCCTGGCTGTCTGCGCGGGAACCCTTTGCCGTGTAAACCTCCGCGTCCACGGAGTACGAGACGCGCTGCACGGAGGCGTCGCACATCGCCATCCCCAACGAGCCGGCGTGGGCGCTTCCGAACCAGGGAGTATTTCCGCCGAAACCGTCACGGTCCTGCATCGGTGGACGGGCGTTGCTTCCGCGGCTGAATGTCGTACCGCTCCAGTCACCGCAGTAGGTCGTGCGGATCTGGTCGATGTCCGCGCCGTAAAGCATCGTGTAGTCGTCGTTTGTTTCTTTGCCGCCACCCCCCATGTCGATCGTGTTGTAAAGCCTCGGCTGATGGAATTTCTCGCCGAAGAGGAACGTATTGCTCATTCCATCGCGGATCTCGCCGACCGTCACGTGCGAGTACGCGAACATGACGCCGGTCTGTTGGGTGGCGAAATTGGGCCAGCTATTCTGCGTACGGAACGTAGCGTTTTCGGAGGGGGATTTTCCGACGTAATCGTGGTGGTTCCCCTTGCTGGCATTATTCGTTCCCCAGTTGGCGGCGTAGTCTGTTTTGCTCCCCGGGTTTGCCATGTTCGAGTTTTCCAGCCCCTGGTAGCCTTTCGACTCGTAAAGCATCACCGGACGCCGGGACGGGCAAATGAAAGGCGAGAGAGGAACGGACTGCATTTCGGCGGCTTTCGTTTTCTGAGTTCCAGATGGATTTTCCGGGAGTTGGCCGTCCGTCGGGAGCATAAACAGGGCGTTCTGTTCAAGCGCCGGGAGGATCTGGTAGCACCAGCTGCCGGGCTGCTTTTGACCAAAGCCTCCGTCCGGGTCGCCGCACCAGTGGTAGCCCCAACCACCACCGGGAAGCGACTTGGATTGACTTTCGACGTTCATGGCGGCAAGGCCCAACTGTTTCAGATTGTTGCCGCACTGCATCACTCGTGCCGCCTCGCGTGCCTGCTGAACGGCCGGGAGCAGAAGCCCGACCAACATTCCAATGATCGCGATCACGACCAGCAGCTCGACGAGCGTAAATCCTGATTTTCGTGTCCGGTTCATAGTATTTCCCTTTTAAATCTGAAAAAAATTCTCCTTTTCTTTTTATTTTAACATTTTTTAAAATTTTGTGCAAGGGGAGAGAAAAAATTTTTTTCCTCAAGGGGCTTTACAGGGCGCGGCTCGTGTGATATAATTTTTAGTGTGGAATGTGGAGAGTGGAGTTTCGCTTCGCTTCGCGCAATGTAAGCCCCAGAAAGATTTCCCCCCAAAAAAACCGTCGGCTTTTTGAGTCCACACTCCCATTCCACTCTTCATACTCCATACGAAAAACGTTGAAAAAAGGATTTAAAATGCTTCGTGATTGGGCCAAAGAAACGGATGAACGAGTCGCGTGGATCCGCAAAATCATCGGGAAAACCGAGAGCAGTCCTGGAATGGGGATCGTGTACGGAAACAGCGGCGGGAAAGACTGCACGCTGGCCGGGATCTTGTGCCGGAAAGCCACAGAAAATATTCTGGGCGTCATCATGCCGTGCCAGAGTTCCTGCAATTTCGGGACGGACCGCGAACACGCGCTTCTGGCGGCCGAGCAGTTCGGGATCCCCACGGTGGAAGTGGATCTTTCGACAGTGAAAACCACCTTCCTCGACGTGCTTGACCCGGTCCTTTTGGAAATGAATCTTCCGGAAGAATCGCAGGCGAAAGGGAAAATGAACGTGAACCCACGCCTCCGTATGCTGACGCTCTACACGCTTGCGCAGTCACGCGGCGCACTGGTCTGCGGGACGGGAAACCGCTCCGAGCTGGCGATGGGGTACTTCACGAAATGGGGCGACGGCGCATTCGACTTCAACCCGATCGCAGACCTGACCGCTACGGAAATTTTCGATTTCCTTCGTTTCCTCGGCGCACCGGACGTGATCATTAACAAAGCGCCCTCGGCTGGGCTTTTTGAGGGTCAGACCGACGAGTCGGAAATGGGGATCACGTACGCTGAAATCGATGAGATCCTCCTTCACGGAACCGGATCGCCGGAAAACCTTGCGAAAGTCCAGCGAGCCATGAACGCTACAGGGCACAAGCGGAAAATGCCTCCGAAATTTGGGGATTGAGTTCTGCGTTTTCGTTTCCTTTTTTAGTTCGTATTTCTCCAATCCAGAGCCGAAAAATGCGTCCCATTCAGCGTCAACTCGATCATTTTCGCGATGCGTTACGGCATCATGCGGCAGAGTACGCACTGGAGGTGGTTTTCATCTCGATCGGGGGCCTTTTTTTGCTCGGCTCCGGTTTGGATTTTGCACTTTGGCGGTGGAAATTCTGGGAGTTTCCCCTGCTGCGTTGGCTGATTCTAGCGGGAACGCTGGCGGTTCTGGCGCTTGAAGGCCGTTTTTTGTTCCGGTTTTTCCGAAAAATCCCCAGGACCCGATTTGAAACCTTTCATTTTTTGCGTGCCATGCAAAATCTGCCGACTCCCTCCTCCGTTCAGCCGCCCGAACTTCCGAAGCAGCTGGAAAACGCGCTGGACTTTCTGGAACATCCACAGCCCGCAGCGGGTGAGGAATTGCGCGAGGCAGTGATTGCTCAGACGGATGCGGAAATGGCGGGGTTTCGTGTTTCTGACTGGCTCCGGCTTGAACGCTTTTGGCGGGTACGCTGGATTCTGCGCGGTTTGACCATTCTGTTTTTCTTTGCGTTCGCGGTTCTGGCGGCACAATGCGGCGAGAACGGTCCCGTAGCCGTCGAGCGTTTCGTTATGCCCTGGAAGACGGAAAATGCGTGGAAACTTGATTTTCGGCCGCAGTGGAAAGGACTTCCCAAGGAGATTTTGGCCGGCGAATCGTTTAACGCTGAAATCACACTCAAGAAGGACGCCCCGTTTGTTCAGGTCGTAGTTTGGGCCTCTAAAGACGCCCAGGAACCTCTTCAGATTTTGCGCGTAGAACCGATTTTCGGCCGGTTCCTCGTGCGAATCCCCAACGTTCAAAATTCGTTTTGGGTTTCTGTTTGTATGCCGGGTGAAAATCCCGCGCAGGGTGAACGTTTGCCCGTCAAGGTCAACACGTACCCGCGTTTGACTAACGCGCTTTTACGGCTCCAGCCACCAGCCTCCACACATCAGAAAGCGTCCGAAACCGGCTGGGAAATCACCGGCCTTACGGGGTCCAGGATCGGTGTCATGGTCGCGGCCGATCGACCTCTTCAAAAGGCCCGAATCCGCTTTTCAAACGGCACCTACATCCCCGGAGAATCCGTTCAGGGGTGGGGGGATCGCGTTTTCAAATTCCGTTTTGAACTTTTGCAGGATTGCGACTACTGGCTGGAACTGACCGATCAGACGGGGCTGACCGGCGTTTTGGAGCGTCACCCGATTCGTACGCGGGAAGACCTTCGCCCAATCGTGATCTGCGAATCACCAGAAGACGGGCGCCCGTTCCTCCCGGGGGCGAAACTTCCGCTGAAGTTTCTGGCCCAGGACGATTTTGGCCTGACCTCTGTCGGTTTCCAGTGGGTCACTGAAAAGCCGGACGCGGGAACGGTGAGTGGTTTTTCATTCCCGCAGACCAACGATGGAACACCGAAGTGGACTGTTTTCAGCGTCTGGGACGCGGCAGATCCTGAAACGGGCGAGATCCCTGATGAGCCGCTTCCCCTTTCGCAGACGGCTGAATTTACGTGGGATTTAGCGTCCGTTCCGCTTGAGGCCGGAATGCGGCTGAGGGTCGAAGCGTTTGCAACCGATTCGGAAGGAAAAAGGACGGTTGGCGAAACATTTTATTTCCTTGCAGTCACGCCTGAGGAGATGCAACTCCGTGCGTTCCAGCAGTGGGTTTCCATTACGCAGGAGCTCCGCCGGATTGGGGATTTACTGACTCGATGCCAAAAACGCCTCGACGATTCCTTCAGGGAAAATGTTCAGGAAACTGCCAGTTTCCTCGCACAGGGAATGGAAACCATTCAGCGGCTTCTGGATTCGCGGTCCCCGAACGGCCTGCCAACAGCTCTTGAAAGTCTGGAGCAGGAACTGGATGGAAACCCGGAGTTCCCGTTCCACGCCTTGGTTTCATCCAGGACTCAACTTCAGAATCTGCGTGAACTGCGCAGATTGCTTGACGAATTGGAATCCGGCCCGATCCCGGAATTGAACCGTGAAATCGTTCTGCTTTCAAAATCTCTCCAGCTTCCTGGAGGAACGGCCCCCGAGAAATTTGAATTCTTCAGGAAACAACTGAAGCGGGAATTGGTGCAAATCCTGCAGATCCTGAGCCCACAACTGAAAAAATGGAATCGCGAGGAATTTTCTGACGCAATGGTCCGGGATTTTGAAGCGTTGGCGGAACGGCAGAAGAAACTGACAGAAACCCTTCAGCCGATTCTTTCTCAGGCGCAAAACCGTACACCGATGGAAATTCGTCTGGAACACGCCGCGGCGATTCAGTCGGCTGAAGAAGAAATCTGGGCGATCCGTTCGGAACTGGAACGTTTTTTGGTTCAGTACGATGAAATTTTTGACGAGGATTTTCGGCAGAAAAACGTTCCTTTCATTCGGGGTGGTTTGGAAACGGAACTGCACACACTACAGGAAAACCGCCTGTGGGATTTCCAGAGGTTGAACGTCCGATTGAACATTACGTTTGAAGCGGCCATAAAATCACTGAGTCCGCAATCACCCAATCCGCTGCGGGAGGAACTTCAGGTTTTCGGTCGAATGCTCGCCAGTGAAGAAAAAATCCTTCATCTTTTGGAAGAAACAAACGCGCCGGAAAACGTGGTAAAGCAGAACGAAACCGATGTAGTGCCGCTTACAAGGACGCGCAGGAAAGCGTTTCGTGACTGCGCGGGCGTTCAAAGTCTGGCGCTTTCCTGTTTCGCCCAACGGGAAAATGGGCGGAAACCCGCTCTGCCTCGTGTTTTAGCGCCTCTTTGGAACGCACTGGCGGCCAATTTCCAGGTTTCCATTGAAGACTTTCAGACCATTTCCGTGCATCATGCGCCGCCGCTGGAACTCCTTCAGGATCAATATACGCTCCAGCTTCAGATTTTCGACCAGATCGCGGAACTCACGCAAATTGCTGACGGGTTGACGCCGGAAATGGGGACGCTCGTCAAAAATTCGGATTTCGAAAATCGTCTTTCCAATCCGAAAAAAACTGGGATTTCTGACGAGACCGGGAGTGAAGAAACGCCTGGAGAAGAACCGAAGGAAGAGCCTGAAATACTGCCGGCGGACGTTTTGATCCTGATCTCCATGCAGACGCTCATTCTGGAACAGACCAAAGCCGTTACCGAGGATGAGGACAAAAGCGCCGCGGAGAAAGCGGATCAGGTCGCGTTTCTGGCCGAGCAGGAACGAAAAACCTCAGAATGTGCCAAAGCGATTGGATTCGATGCCGTTCCGAATTCCGCTTTCGATGAGATCCTTGCGCAAATGTACCAGGTGCGGTTCCTCCTCGAGAAGCAGGACCTCGGTGAAATGACCGTTTCGATTCAGGAGGAAATTCTGTACGGGCTTCGTTCGGCCCTCCAGCGTCAGGAAGTCCCTGACGAAACGCAAAATATGAAAGAGGAAACTCCATCGGGCGAAACGTCCCACGAGAAAGAAGACCTTTCCGAAAACACCGACTCGAAAGCACAGAAAATGATTCCTTCGGGGAATGAGCCTCAAACGGATGACAATCCAGAAGTTCCTACGAAGCTTGAAACGCTCCAAAACGAATATTGGGGCGAACTGCCTGCCCGGCAGCGTGAAATTTTGCGGCTTGTTCCTGATGAAAAACCAATTCCCGGCTACGAGAAAGCCCTGGAAATATACTACAGAAAACTGCGTGATCCCGACTGAATCAGCATTTAAGACTTTGTTTATTTAACGTTTTCCCTGAAAATTACTTTTACACCGAAAGGACCCACCCATGAAAAACGCTTTTGAACTGAACCGCCGCGCCATGCTCGGTACGATGCTCGCCGGCCTTGCGGCTCCCGCCTCGCTTTTGGCCCAGGACGCAGCTTCCGCCCCCGCCGCTGATGCTTCAAAACTCCCGCCGACCGGCCCGATCATCGGTGACCCGCGTGTTCGCGGACCGTTCCCGATCCTTTCCACACCTTTCCTTGAAAACGGGGAGGTCGATTACGAAACCCTCGCGAAATCGGCTAAGTTCGTCGATTGGGCGCAGTGCCACGGGATGATTTGGCCGCAGGCTGGCGACGCGGTGGACCTCCTGACGAAAGAAGAAAAAATGAAAGGAATGACCGTTCTGACGGAGACGATGAAGGGGCGCAAAGCCGCGCTTTGCCTCGGCGTGAACGGCAAGAACACGGCCGACATGCTGGACTATGCGCGCCATGCCGAGTCGCTGGAACCCGCCGCGATCATCTCCCGCCCGCCGGATGAAGGCCAGACCGAGGACGATTTATACGAATACTGGCGCGAACTGATGAAGATCGTACACCGGCCGGTCATCATTCAGACCTCCGGCGGAACGAAGTTCAAGGGGAAGGCGCCGTCCGTAAAACTCCTCATCCAGTTGGGCGAAGAGTCGGAATTTTTCGGGTACGTGAAGGAAGAAACCGGCCCGATCGAGGGACGCATGAAGGAACTTGTGGCGGCCAAACCCAAAATCAGGCGCGTTATGTCCGCGATGGGCGGGTTCAAGTGGCTCCAGCACATGCGTATCGGCTGCGAGGGCCTCGTGACGGAACGTGCCGTGTACGCCGACATTTTGGGGAACATTCAGCGGGCGTACGATGCTGGAGACTTCATGAAAGCGACCGACCTGTTCAGCAAATTCACGCTGATGGTGAACTTTGAGGGAGGTTTGCGCGGAATGAGCCTTTACATGTGGCAGAAACGCGGCGTTTTCAAAAACACGCTCTCCCGCAATTACGGCAAAGAATACTCCGTGCCGGAAAAACCGATCGTTTCGCCGCGCAATCTTACCGATCTCGAAAAGGAAGAAATCGATATGCGGCTGGAGTACATTTCGTCCGACTTCCGCGACGGGATCATCTGCCCGAATCTGGATTAAAAGAGTTTCAAGAAAAGAAAAAGCCGGCTTAAATAAAAAAGTCGGCTTGATAAAACAAAACAGGCCGGAGGTATCGCATCCCGCAGGATATGATATAAAAATTTGGGGGGATGTCCATCCGTCCGGCCTTTTTCATGCAGAGCGAGGGACGGGGTTCGAACCCGCGACGTCCAGCTTGGGAAGCTAGCATTCTGCCACTGAATTACTCTCGCATTTTGTACATCTATTTTAACAGAATTTTTTTTTCTGTCAAGGGGGCCAACTCAATAATTTTTTAAATGAGTTTTGGCCCCCTTGTTTCTCCAATCGATCCCTCTTTCAAGGAATCAGTTAAAATTCTGACGGCACGCGACTTCGCAGCCCGGGGCCACTTCGTTCATGTTCGGCGTCAGGTCGAGGTCCATCTGACAGGTGATGAATTTCATCAGGTCGAAAATCACAGCCTGCATCCAGTCGGTTTCCCACGTCGAATTATTATGCGCGAACGAGGTGTACGCCACGCGGCCATTTCCTTCTTTGCGGACCCACGTGCACGGGAACGGGACGCGGTCGTAGCAGACGTTTCCACCGTCGGTCTGCATTCCTTCAGTTTCCTGCACGAACAGGACGTGAATGTCCGGGTTGAAGTTTCTCAGCGAGTACCATTCTTCCTTCACGCGCGGAATCTCGGTCACGGACGGAAGCTCACCCTTTTTCACGATCCGAATGTCGGTTTCCTGCTGACTGCCGTGAACGATGAATTCACCGCCGATCATCTTCGTGTAGTCGTTCCGTTCCTCAATCGGACGGTTTCCGAAACGGGTCGGACCGCCGGATTTATTCGTGTCGGAAGCGTTATGGAAGCCCAAGACTCCCACACCGCCGCGGATCGCCGTGAAGAAATTCTGCAGGCCTGCGTCGCTCATCGGGTAAGCGTCCGGGCCGTCATTTCCGCCGTTTCCTGTGAGCTGGCCGCAGCAGTTCAGAATAAAGGCGGCGTACTGGGAGAGATCGCCGTCAAAAATCCGCCCGTCTTTCGTGCAAACCACTTCGAAGCCGAGTTTATTGCCGATTTCCGTGATGACGCGGCCGCCGACGCTCTTGCCGGTCGCAGGATCAATGATCGTGGAAGGGTGAATGAATCCGTTGGAACGTTCAAAGTAAAGTATTTTTTTCTTCGCACCTTCCGCGAAAACAGGTTTCAGACTCTGGCAAAATGCCGCAGCCGCGGTGAGGGCGAGAAATTCACGACGTTTCATAGTATTAGGTCTCCTGAAAAAGGAATGAGGGGTTGGTTAATGGTTGGAATTGAAGTCAATCCATACGTAAAACTTAAATTAAGTTACGGGGACGATGCTTCCAGCGTCGTCAAATGTAAGGCGGTAATGGAGTGCGTAGCACGGAATTACGCGCCGGGGAGTTGAGAGGCACTTTCACTAAACTCCCCCAGTCTCGCTTCGCGAGCCAGCCCCCTCAATGAGGGGGCCTTTAAACGACGCTGGAAGCGTCGTCTCCGCAAGTCTTTAATATTTCGTTTATTGCGGGACCGTGACCGCCTGGCCGTCCGCTTTGTTTGCGAGATACCGGTTCGTCTCAAGGTCGATTGAGTAGCTGATACGCTGCACGGAACCATCGCACATGACCATCCCGAACGTTCCGGCGTGTGCGCTGCCAAACGAACCCTGTTGGATCGCGTTGCGGTCCTGGAACGGCTGGGAATTGCCCTGGCGAATGATGTCTTCGTCGTTCCCGCAATAGACGACGATGTCGTCGCCGCCGTCCTTGCCGTCTTCGTAGTGTGTATTGCAGACGTATTTTTCGCCGATCAGGTACGTGTTCGAGGAACCGTCACGAATCTCACCCATCGTCACGATACTCTTGAAGAAAACGATGCCGGAACACGTGATGGATTTGGTTTGTGTGCGTCCAGCGGCGATCGTGTTGGGCGAGGTCCCGTAACCACCGGCATTCCAGTTCCCCGACGAAGAGTCACCCCCGTTACCGGCGTAATCCAGCTTGCCTGTGACCGTACACGGGGAAGTATTGATCAGCACCGCACTCAGAGCGTAGGGGTACGCGATCGCCGGCCGGCGTGATGGGCAGTTGAAAACCGGGATCACGGTTTCCGCGCGGGTTTTAGCCCCGTCTTTTTGGGTCTGGTCGGTCTCAATGACACCATTCGCTCCCAGCATAAAAACCGCGTTCTGTTCTATGAAGGGGAGGAGTGAGAAGGTCCAGCCGCCCGGCTGTGTATCGCGAAAGCCCTGGTCTCCGTCGCCGACCCAGTAACCGTCCCAGCCGCCGCTCGGAAGAGATTTATTCGAGGACTCATGGTTCAGCGAGGCGAGTCCCATTTGCTTCAGATTGTTTCCGCACTGCATTTGACGCGCAGCCTCACGGGCCTGCTGCACCGCTGGAAGCAAAAGACCTACCAACATACCAATGATTGCAATGACGACTAAAAGTTCGACGAGTGTAAAAGCGGAACGCTTCATGACCGGAGTCCTGTTTTCAACAAAAACTCAAATGGAAAAGTTCATCTTTACATTATACGAAAAATATTCAAGAAGTCAAACGACTTCAAGAGATTTTTAGAAGAATTTTTCCGAAAAATCCTAAAAATTCCTCTATTTTTCATTTTTGCGCCATGACTCCCGATTTACGAATTTTTTGAATCTGTTAAAATACAGGATGTATTTCCCTGGAAACACGCAAGTGTTTCGAATGATTGAGAAAAAAACTTTGGAAAGGATGGAACCATGCGCAAGAATTTTGGAGTAAAACCCGCCGTTTATCCCATGCCGGTTTTTATTATTGCGACGTACGATGTTGACGGAACACCCGATGCCATGAATGCAGCCTGGGGCGGGATCAGCGAGTCGGACGAAATTTCGATTTGTCTCGATCCAGGCCACAAAACAGTGAAAAACCTCCTCGAACGCGGGGCGTTTACGGTCAATGTGGCCGATGAAGCGCACGTTGTCTCGTGTGATTACGTGGGAATTGTTTCCGGAAATCAGGTCCCGGACAAATTCACGAAAGCGGGCTTTCACGCGGTCAAATCCGAATTTGTGGACGCGCCGATCATTGAAGAGCTTCCCGTTGCGGTCGAGTGCTCGGTCAAAAGCTGGGACGAAAACGCCTGCCGGCTCGTGGGCGAGATCAAAAACGTGAGCGTCGATGAGCGTGTACTCGGCGAGGACGGTCTTCCCGATGCGGACAAAATCGCGCCGATCGTTTTCGATCCTTTCCGGCACATTTACCTCAAAATCAGCGGAAAAGCTGGGACTGCTTTCTCGGACGGAAAGAAACTCAAGTAGGACTCATTCATTCAGAATCAAATTTTTATGGATCAGCTCAATTCCACTGCCGCTCCAGTCGAAAAATCCTTCCTCGTGACCGTCTTGCGGCCGCAAAAACCCGGCGCTTCCACAGAAAACGGGGCTGGGTTAAGTGTGCTGGGAAAAGCTACCGAAGAACCTCTCGATGAGCTTCGCGGGCTTGCCGAGGCCGCCGATACGCAGGTCGTCGGCGAGATGATTCAGCGCCGTGCCACGATCGAACCCGCCACGTACATCGGAAGCGGCAAAGTGCAGGAACTTAAGGCGATGGTGGAGCACACCGGCGCGGACGTGGTCATTTTCGATGACGATTTGGCCCCGAGCCAGACGCGCAATCTGGAAAAGGAACTGAACGTGAAGGTTCTGGACCGGACCGAGCTGATCCTCGACATTTTCGCGAGTCGGGCGCAGACCAAAGAGGCGCGGCTGGCGGTGGAGCTGGCCCAGCTTGAGTACTCGCTCCCGCGGCTGAAACGTATGTGGACGCACCTTTCGCGTCAGAAAAAGGGCGTGGGGCTCCGCGGCCCGGGCGAAACCCAGCTCGAAACCGACCGGCGGCTCGCTCAGAAGCGCATTTCCGACCTGAAAACCGAGCTTGCGGTCGTTCAGCAGCGCAAGGAGCGTGAGGTCCAGTCCCGCAGCCAGACGCGAACGGTCTCGCTCGTCGGCTACACGAACGCCGGGAAAAGCACGCTTCTGAACGCTCTTACCGGCTCGGACGTTTACGTGAAGGACCAGCTTTTCGCGACGCTCGACACACGAACGCGCCGCTGGACTTTGCCCGGCTGGGGCCCGATCCTCTTGAGCGATACGGTCGGGTTTGTGCGCAAACTCCCGCACCATCTGGTCGCCAGTTTCCGTGCGACGCTCGAGGAAGCCCGCTGCGCCGACCTGCTTCTTCACGTTGCGGACGGGAGCAATCCGATGGTCATGTTCCAGATCCAGGCGGCGTATGAGGTCCTCGAACAGCTCGGGATCGAAGAGAAAGACACGATCCTGGTCATTAATAAGATCGACGCTCTGGAAAAGCTCGACTCCGAGGGCGAACTCCCGAAAGGGTACGGCCTTCAGGCGCTTTTGAACCAGTACCCGAACGCGCTGGGGATCAGCGCCCGAACGGGTCAGGGCCTCCCGGAACTGGCGCATGAAGTGAGCGAAATGCTGAGCCGAAACTTCCCCACGGTCGAGATCGAAACCTCCTCCGCGAACGGAAAACTGGCGGCGTATCTTGCGAATTACGGCGAGGTTTTCTCCCGTCAGTACCGCGAGGACGGAACGGTCGTGATCCGCTGCCGCATCGCGAGCACTTTCCTCGGCAAGATCCGGAACGAGGAGATGAAAATGACCGTTCTGGAATGAAATACGGGGGCGACGCTTCCAGCGTCGTTAATACGGAGGGCCGGCGTCCCGCCGATCAAGTTAAGGGGAGGTTTTTCCTTGAGATTCTTTGGTTCATCCAACAAGCGTGTACCGTTACCGTTTAATACTCAGGATTTTTACGCAAAAACCATAGGCCTGACGAAACATTCTTTGAGCCGTCAGAGAAAAATGGAGTGAATCGTTCTCCGAATACCCCTGATTACGATTTTGTGGTCTTTTTTTCTGGAAATGTCAGAAACACGATATTGACCAAAACCTCACCTGTGGTATAATCCAAATGCGGACAGGTTCTTCCTTGTGTATATCGTTTGCAGTTTTTTGCATTACACACTGAACCTGTCCGCGTTTTTAATTATCTTTCCGGTACTCAGTTGCCGGATAAACCATTTTTATTGGATCTCGATTTCATACCAGACCGTTTTGAATTCCGGCCCGATCTGGATCACCGCGTTTCCGTCTTTTCCGGTTTTGACCGGGACTTCCGCTTTACGGTCGCCGTGAGGATTGAGAGCATAAACTTTCACTTGCGACACCTTGGCCGGAAGCGTCAGTTCTGCCGGAATCCCCTCCGCTACGATCGGGCCTTCACCCCACGTTGTGAGATGGATCTTTGTGCCGTTTTCAGCGCGGTCTTCGGCGATCTGGCCTTTGTTCCCGCAGTAGCCCGTGGCGGTCAGCAGGATGCGGGAGGAGCCGTCTTTTCCGAAACCTTTCGCGTTCTGCGAGGTCATGGAGATCGTCGCCCAGCCGAGAAGGGTCTCGCCAACGGAGAGCGTCACGCCGTCCGCCAGATCAAACGTCCGGCCTTCCGGGAAGCCGCTGAAGACTTTCGTGTTCTTCGTTTTCACGAGGAAAACGCCTTTTCCGACCGTTTCGAGATTCCAGACCAGCTCGCCTGTGTCGCTGACGTACACGCCTTGGAGCGAATTCAGGTCTTCATTCGGGCCGGAAACCGCGTCTGCCGGTGCGTTGACTTCAACCTGGGTACGATGAATGAGCGGCATACGGGAATCCACATTCAGCCCGCTGATCCCGAGGCTGGTGTTTCTCTGCTCGATGCGGCTGCGTTCCTTTTCAGCGGTGAAACTGGCGGTCACGCACTCTTTGGCCGTCTGAACGTCCCCGCGCAGGAACATCGCGGCACAGGCCGGAATGTGCGCCAGAACGTCCGTCCGGCAGATCATGCTGAAGAAGTACGAATTTCTGATCGGCTCGAAGTTCGGGCAGTGGTTGTACGTGTACTCGAACACGCCGTCCCAGTCCTGGAACGCGCCGTATGCCCGGAGCATCGGCTGACCTTCCGCCCCGTAGTAGTTCGGGAACGGGTGGTTGTACTCACTGACCGTGAACGGCTTGCCCGCGACGCGCTGTGAGGCCATGCTCGTCACGCAGTTCGAGCTGGAGTTCACCATGGGCCTGTTCCCGATCTCCCAGTCCGGTTTGACGGACGGGTGGAGCCAGTACGCGTGATGGTCCACGTAATCAAGAGTGCCCTGAACGTAGGACGGCGAGTAATTCAGCTGCGTGCCGGAAACCGGCTGCTTCGCGTGAAGCTCGTCATGGAGGAAAGCGCACATTCCCGTCCAGTACGCGTATTCCGTGTCGCTGATGAACTGGGCAAAATCCTTCTGGGCCTGCCCCGGCGCGAAATCTTTCGACCTCACGATTTTGATCGATTTATCCTTCAGGTTTCCGTCCATCTGGTAGCCTTCCGCGCCGGACTGGAACGAGAAGTCTTTGATCTCGTATTTCCCGACCGGGAAGCGGGTGAGCTGAAGCTCCGCGTTTGGCGAGTCCTCACCGACGAAAATCGGGAAAGTGAACGTTTTCCACTCGTTGCCAACGTTCAGACGGGTGAAAAGCCCGAACGTGCGGAAGCCGCCTTCGTAGTCCGCCAAAGCCGTCCCGAGTTCGACCGGCCCGGTCCCTTCCGTGCGGCGGATCTTGAACGAGAACGTATAAATTCCGCCCTTCTCGATTTTGACCGCGCGGTGGATCTTCGGGTTCACGCCTTCACTGGCGGTCACTTCCAGCTTCAGCACACCGTCTTCGACTTCGGTCTTGAACGTGCCTTTCCCGCAGGTGTAGAGCGTCCACGGCTTTTTCGTGAAATCGACCGGTTCGGTGAATTTTCCTTCCGGGATCTGCTCGCCGTGGAGCGGGACCGGCTTGTACTGCCACGCCTTGCGCAGTTTCTCATCGGAGCCGTATTTCTTCAGGAGCCAGTCGTTCCACTGTTCCTGGAACTCGTCGGCGTACATTTTCGGCAGATTATCCATTCCTCCGCTGCGGTAGTTGGCCCAGAGGGAGTTTTCATTATTAATTTCGATCACGGCGATGGCCGGTTCGTCGGTGTAGGCCAGACCGGTGTACGGGTTGACGTGGGTCAGAAGCTCGCGGGCGTAGATCTTCTGCTCCTCGATCATCCGTTTCACGAAATTATCGGTCCCTTTGTTCGCCCAGGGGCCGCCTTTGGCGAAACCGTCACGTTCGTCCCAGAACCGGGCAACGTGGAGGTTCATATCGACGTAGATCCCACGTTTTTTGAAGGCCGCGATCATGTAGTCCTGACGGTCACGCTGGGTTTTGCTCAGGATCTTCTGGGTGTTCTCGTTTTCCTCGACAATACCGGGAAGGGCCGGGAACATAAACGTCCCGTACGCGGAATCGAAGTAGTGCAGACGCACGCAGTTGATCCCGAAGCGGGCGAGGCGGTCGGCCAGTTTGTCGGCTTCCTCGTGGGTCGGGAAGTTGGCGGGGCCGGTCAGGTTCGTGGCGTGCAGACGAACGCGGCCTTTATCGTTCACGAAATGGCCATCCTCAACGCGCACAAAGCCGTATTTTCCCGCCGGAGCGTCCAGAAGGTGTGCCATGCTGGTTGCATTTTGGGGACCATCGTAGGAAATGACGAACGGGAACAGCGCCGGATCGTTGGAAACATCGGGCGCAAGACCCTGTGCGAAGCAGAGGCCCGTCAGTGCAGCTGAAACGCAGAACACGAAAGAGGCGAGGAATTTTTTCATCTTTTTTCCTTTCAGATTTTAAGGTGCGGGGTAGGTTTTTCTTTTAATGTACCACGACCCGAAAAAAAGTCAAGTAGGTCTGACGCAAAAAAAAGAAACGGGGAATTTTTGGAAAAATATCCTGAAAATCTGACTCTTTTGGGACTGCAATACTTGACAAATGACCAAAAGACGGACATAATATAAATCGCAACTGTACGACTTTTGGATCCTTTTATTTTTGACTGGAGTTTTCATGCGTCACAAAATCGTAATTCTGGATGGCTACGCCCTGAATCCGGGGGATTTGGACTATTCGCCGCTCGAGGAGTTCGGCGAACTGGTCGTTTATGACCGCTGTACCCGCGAGCAGATCCCCGAGCTGGCCCGGGACGCCGACATCGTGCTGGGGAACAAAGCGGTTTTCGGCGAGGCCGAGTTCGCGCAGCTGCCGAATCTCCGTTACATCGGCGTTCAGGCGACCGGCTACAACGTCGTGGACATTGAGGCGGCCCGGCGCCACGGCGTCACGGTCACGAACGTCCCGGCCTACAGCACGCCGTCAGTCGCCCAGCTCACGTTCGCGCACCTGCTGAACCTGACGTTCCACCTTTCCGAGCATACGGCCGAGATACGCGGCGGCGCATGGACGAGGAACCCAGATTTCACGTATTGGTCCCACCCGCTCGTCGAGCTGGCCGGCAAGACGGTGGGCCTGATCGGCTTCGGGAACATCGCGCGGAAAGTCGCCCAGATCGCCCTGGCCCTGGAAATGCGTGTCGTGGCGTGCCGAAAACAGACGGTTCGGTGCCCCAACGAGATGATGGACGTGGAGATTTTGCCCCTGGAGGAGGTTTTCAGGCAGGCGGACGTTCTGAGCCTGCACTGTCCGGCGACCCCCGAGACGATCGGGCTGGTGAATGCTGACCGGCTGGCGCTGATGAAGCCGACCGCGTTTCTGATCAATACGGCCCGGGGCGTGCTGGTCGATGAGGCGGCGCTTGCCGATGCGCTGAACGCTGACCGGCTCGCGGGCGCAGGGCTGGACGTCCTCTCGACGGAACCTCCGGCGGCGGAAAACCCGCTGCTGGCGGCAAAGAACTGCTTCTTCACGGGCCATATCGCTTGGGCGACCCTGGCCGCAAGAAAGCGCTGCCTCGACGTAGTGATCCAGAACGTTGCCGCGTTCGTGGCGGGAAAGCCGATCAACGTTGTTTCGTGAGTAGAATTTACGGGGACGATACTTTCAGTGTCGCTTCAATTATGAATGAAAGACGACGCAGGAAGTGTCGTCTCCGCCAAAAATTGGCTTAAGTTGACGCGCATACGGCTCCCCACCCCTTGCGCAAAATTTAAAATCTGGTATAATAGTTTAGTCAATGTAAAGATTCCCGATTCGGGACTCTGATCAAAGACTTTCAAATGGCAGTCGTTCTGAGTTGCCGGGTTCGTCCGGGCAGTGAAGACGGGGAAATGCGCGAATCCAATCGTCCGCGGTCTGCGGAGGGTTTGCAATATTGAATTCCTGCTTCATACTCTGAACGCAGGAATTTTTTTTGTAAAACCCTTTTTCAGACTGACTTGCGAACGTGA